>LVAA01000090.1 GCA_001603955.1 Syntrophobacterales bacterium Delta_02
GAAAACAGCCCTTCGGGGAAGGACGGAGAAGGCCGTTGTTAACCACCGTAAATCATTGGTAAACGTTTATTTGTATTTATTAGAATTAGCTTGACAGGCGAAAAGTGCTTTTGCTAAGATAAGTTTGCTAATTGTTTCACAATATTGCACCACAAAATACCGTCAAAGAAAGGAGAGAAAAATATGGATTTCAAGATTTCCGATGAACTCGAGTCAATGCGTAAAATGGCCTATGAATTTGGTGTGAAAAATATCAAACCCACGATGGAAGAAGACGAGAAAGAGCATAAATATCGTCCCGAGATCATGAAGAAGATGGGTGATCAGGGCATGTTCGCCTGCCTGGCACCCGAGAAGTTCGGTGGTCTGGGACTGGAAGAGGGCAACATGGCGGCTACCCTCATGGCGATAGAGCTCGCACGGGTCAGCCCGTCATGGGGTCTTCCTTTCAACCTTCAGATGAACGGTCCGCAGAACGTTCTTTTGAAATATGGTACAGAAGAACAGAAAGAACAGTTCCTTCCGGGCCTTATCGCGGCCACAAGCGGTGGATGCTTTGCCATCACGGAGCCCAATTCAGGGTCCGACGTGGCCAGCATGAAGACGACGGCAACGGAAGTCGATGACGGTTTTATTCTTAACGGGTCGAAGACCTGGATCTCGGGCGTACCTTACTGCGGTTGCGGTGTCGTGTATGCGATGACCGACAAGGCGGCGAAGCACAAAGGCATGTCCGCTTTCTTCATCGATTTCAATACCCCCGGCGTTGTTCAGAGGGCCATCACGACGAAGCTTGGCCTCCACTGCGCACCGACGGGCGAGATCTTCTTCGAGGAAGCGAAGATTCCGAAGAGTGCCCTTCTCGGCAAGCTGGGACAGGGGTTCGCCATTTGCATGACGATGCTCAACTATACCCGTTTGAGTTCAGCGGCAAGGGCGGTGGGCGTGGCGGAAAGCTGCATCGAAGAGGCTTGCAAGTACGCAAACGAAAGGGAACAGTTCGGCCAGCCGATAGGCCAGTTCCAGATGGTCCAGGAACAGATCGGCCGTATGTCCGTCGAGCACGAGGCAGCGAAGCTTCTCGTTCTGAGGTGCGCGTGGCAGAAGGACCAGGGAATGAACAACACTCTTGAGACCTCGATGGCCAAGTATTATGCGGCTGAGTCAGCGAACTTCTGCGCCTCCGAAGCAGTTAAGATCTTCGGGTCTTACGGGTTCTCCTCCGAGTATCCTGTCGAGAGGTACCTGAGGGATGCGAAGTCGTATCAGATCGTCGAAGGAACGTCGAACGTCCAGAAGATGATCATAGCCCAGTTTGCCCTGGGATACAGAAAGTAATTATAGTCAGTCAATCCTGAAGGAGGTAACGTATGGCTACTGAAGTAACATGTCCTATGGTTGGAAAGATCGTGAAAGTTGATGTCAAAGTTGGCGACAAGGTGAACGAGGACGATCAGGTCGCTATCCTCGAGGCAATGAAAATGGAAATGCCGATCGTTTCCCCGGCATCAGGAACCGTGAAGGAGATCCTGGTTCAGGCCGGTCAGGAGGTGGAAGCGGATACGGTCATCGCAACTTTGGAATAGCGCAAAAACAAAAAGGGGGAGAAGCTTATGTTAGTTGCCGGGATAGATATAGGTTCAATTACAACTGAAGCTCTGCTTCTCGATAAGGATAAGGGAATATTGGGTTATACCATCCTTCAGACGGGTGCTGATTCCAAGAAGACGGCTGAAATGGCGCTTGAGAAAGTGCTCGCCTATCCAGGCAAAAGCCCTTCAGATGTATCCTATATTGTAGCAACCGGATGCGGCAGAAAAAGAGCGGCCTTTGCGAAGCAGGCGGTCACCGAGATCACATGCATAGCGAAAGGCGTCAACCATCTTTTTCCGCAGGCAAGAACGATCATCGATATCGGCGGCCAGGATACGAAGGTCATAAGAATTGATGAGAAAGGCCGCGTTGTTGAGTTCGAAATGAACGACAAATGCGCTGCCGGGACCGGGAGGTTCATTGAGGTCATGGCCAAGGCGCTCAACGTGGAACTCGACAGGATCGGCGATATATCGCTGAAACACAAGAAGGAAGTGACGATTAGCAGTATCTGCACGGTTTTTGCAGAGTCGGAGGTGATATCCCTCGTCAGCGAGGGCGAGGAGCTTGAGGATATCCTTTATGGTATCCATAAGGCCATCGCCGACAGGACGATGGGGCTCATCAACAGACTTGGCGGCATCCAGAACGATGTCATCATGGCAGGGGGCGTCGCCAAGAACATTGGCGTGGTAAAGGCCCTGGAAGCAGCGCTCGGCACACAGCTCAAGATACATGTGGAGCCGCAGATCGTCGGGTCGCTCGGTGCCGCGATCATCGCGATGGAGAAGTCAGCATAAGACGGCTGGAAATTGTGAACACGAAGGGGGCCGGGTCATCAGACCGGCCCCTTTTTTTATCACGGGCGGATTGCCGCCCGTCCTTCTTCCTGCCTCTAGGCAGGGGCCAGTTTGAATCCTTTTTCCTCAAAGAACCGCCACGCGCCCGGGTGGTACGGCATAGATCTCAGGGATGCCCCGTTGACCATGTTGATGTTAAGCGCTTCCCTATGTGTCGCGGATAGCTCTTTCAGATGGTCAAAGATACACTTCACGATGTCGTATGCCAGTTCAGGGTTCATGTCCCTGTGGCAGACGAGAAGGTTGGGGACTGTCGAGACAGGCGTATCGCGGTTGACGCCTTGATAAACCTTCCCGGGAATGATAGACCTGTAATAGACGGGACCGTACTTTGCCTCCATCCCTGGAATAAGGTCATCGTGGCCAAGAAGGGCCATTGTAACCCCAGCGGATGATGCGAGGTCGAGGATGGACGAGGTGGGAACGCCGCCGGACCAGATATAGGCGTCGATCTTGCCATCCTTCAGTTCCCTGGCGCATCTGGACGGGCCCAGGGTCACCTTCTTGATATCTTCGCGAGGGTCCAACCCCGCGGCTTCAAGAAGGCGCAGAGCTATGACCTCTGTGCCGCTGCCTGGAATTCCGGTGGCGACTATCTTTCCCTTCAGGTCGGAAACACTTGCTATGCGGTTTTTTCCAAGGGTGACCACATGTGTAAGGTTCGGGTAGAGGGCGGTAAGGACCGTGATCGGAAGAGCGCGCTCCTTGAAGGCGCCTCTGCCTTTGAAAGCATCGTACGCGGCGTCGCCCAGAACAAGACCGAGATCCGATCTCTTCGAGGCGATGGCTTTGCAGTTGTCGACGGAGCCGGTGGTTACCTCGAGCGCCGCCTCCATCCCGCAATATCTTGTCAGGGTGGCGGCAATCCCTCCGCCGATTGCGAAATAGAGACTTCCCATGGGTCCCGAGGCGAGGGAAAGGCGTCTGGTTGGGAGGGCGAATGTTGTCTCCCCGATTCCGAGCAACATGGCGCTGGCCAGCAGGGCGGTAGACTTGAGAAAATCTCGCCTGGTGACCTTGTCATGTCCCTCGGGACCCCGGTTGGTGTGCGTGCCGATCGGTCTTCGTTCCATCATCTGCGGGCTCCCGTGACAGGGTTCTCTTCTATGATACCTCGACAAGCTTCCTTTTCCGGGAAGAGACCTGGTGTATTACCACGGGTATGAGCAGCGCAATGGCGATGATGTCCGTGGTCAAACGTGGTTCTATGAGGAGTATCGAGGTAGCGAAGAGAAGCACCCTCTCCCATGTCGAGGTACTTGTCAGGAACCATCCGATCGTCGAACACGACAGGAGAAAGACACCCACTGAAGCGGTGAAGGCGACCCAGATGATGGACAGCGCCCCTCCGGACATCAGAAGGGCGGGATTGAAGACGAACATGTAAGGTATAATGAAAGCCGCCAATCCTATACGGCACGCCGTTACAGCGGTTTGCATGGGCGAACTCTTGGCTATGGCCGAGCCGGCATAAGCGGCGAGGGCGACAGGAGGGGTGATCGCTGAAATGATCGCGAAATAGAAGACGAAGAGATGTGCGGAGAGAACGCCTACACCCAGGTTCGTGAGGGCCGGGACGGCGAGGATTGCGCAGATAATATATGCCGCTGTGGTTGGCAGACCCATGCCCAGGATCAAGGACGCGATCATGGCGAAGAAGAGAGTGAGGTAAAGGTTGCCCTGGGCCAAGGAGATGATGGCTCCCGAGAACTTCAGGCCGAGACCTGTAAGCGTGACAACGCCGACGACAATGCCCGCGGCAGCGCACGCAGCGACCACGCTCAGGGCGCTCTTCGCGCCTGCCTCCAGGGCCCTGATGAAGCCCTTGAGATCGAGGCGTGTATCCTTCCTGATGGAACTGAGGATGATGGACGAGACGATCGCCCAGAACGCAGCAAAGGAAGGTGACGTGAGTTGAACCGCCAGAAGGTAAATGAGAACGAGAGCGGAGATTGCGAGATATCCGCGGCTCTTTAAAGTTCCGATGAAGGAGGGGACCTCGTGGGCCTGCAGGCCTTGAAGACCCACCCTCTGGGCTTCTTTGTGAACGGAGGTGAAGAGGGCGATATAATAGAGCAAGCTCGGTATAATTGCCGCGATGCAGATCTTGAGATAGCTCTCCCCTGTCATTTCCGAGATGACGAACGCGGCCGCTCCCATGACCGGCGGGACGAGTTGACCTCCGCTTGAAGCAACCGCCTCAACCGAAGCGGCAAAATGAGGCGTATAACCGGTTCTCTTCATGAGAGGGATCGTATAGGTGCCGGTTCCAACGACATTCGCGACGGCGCTTCCCGAGATGGTACCGAAGAAGCTGCTGGAGATGACAGCCACCTTCGCCGGTCCACCACGCGCCTTTCCCGCGATGGAATTCGCGATATTGATGAAGAAGTCACCAGTCTTTGTGGCTTCGAGAAAGGCCCCGAATATAACGAAGAGGATAACGAAAGTTGCCGAGACCCCGATCGGCACCCCGTATATACCCTCGAGCGTTGTGTACATGTGGCTGGATATCCGTTCAATATCGTAACCCCTGTGCGCAATGGCCTCGGGAAGGTATGGACCGAAGTAGGCATAAAGGAGGAACAGGGCCGCCACGATCACCAGCGCGAGTCCGATGACCCTCCGTGTCATCTCAAGCACAAGAAGGATCGTCAGGACACCGAAGACGACGTCGGGCATGGTGGGAAGCCCGGCTCTGTCCACCAGGGCATCCATGTTCAGTATTATGTAGGCGCCGCTGGCGAGACTCGCGAGCGCGAGCAGGATGTCGAACACGGAGATCTTCTTGCCCTTCAGTACGGGATAGGATAGGAAGGTGATGAGGAAACCGAAGGTGAGGTGCACAACCCTCTGAGACCAGGGGTCAAGGCTGCCGAAACAACCTGTGTACAGGTGGAAGAGAGACATACAAACGGCAAAGAGCGTTGCAGCGATAGCGATCGTTTTTCCCATTGTCATTTCCCTCGCGTCTTAAAATAGGGTCTGCGGAAAATAGAAGAGGAACCGGCTCTTGCCGGTTCCTCCCGTCTAGCGTATTCCAGATATTGCAGACATTGTCTGGGCCGTCTACTTCACTACGCCAATTTCCTTATAGTATTTCAAGGCTCCGGGATGTATGGGGATTGGACTGTTCGTGGCGGAGGCCTTTGGTGTGGTGTATTCCGCGATCTTGTGCGTGTTGACGAGTGTCTTATGGTTCTCGAAGACCGCCTTTGTCACCTGGTACACCAGATCGTCCGGGGTATCCTTATGACAGACGACGGAGTTCCAGACGGACACGGAAAGGATCTCTTCCGTTTGTCCTTTATATGTGTTCTTTGGAAGGGTTATCCTCCCGTAGAACGGATAGGTCTTGACCACTTTCGCGACATCTTCCTCCGTGAAGGGTATGAAGCGCAGTTGATGGGTCGTGGAAAGGTCGATTATAGATGATGTGGGAGGTGCCACGTCCCAGATACCCACGTCGATGATGCCGTCCTTCAACTGTGTCGAGTTTTCGGAGAATGAAAGCCTGTAGACCTTCATATCGGAATACTTTATCCCGAGCAAGGGGAGAATGAGGTTTGTCTTGTATTCCGTTCCGCTTCCCGGAGCGCCGACGGAAACCTTCTTTCCCTTGAGGTCGGCCAGTTTTTTCACAGGATATTTTTGCAGGGTAACGATGTGATAGACGTGGGGATACATCTGAAATACAGTCCGGATCGCATCTATCTTGTGACCCTTGAACTTGCCTTCACCCGTGTATGCCTGATAGACGGTGTCGTTCATGGCCAGGGCGAATGTCACATCTTTCTTGCCGACGAGACGAATGTTCTCGACGGATGCTCCCGTGACCTCGGCCGTGGCCTTCACGTTAGGAACCTTCTGGTTGATTATCTCGGCCAGGGTTCCACCGTACGGATAGTAAACCCCCCCGGTACCGCCGGTGGCGACGACGATTCTTTTTGCCTGCTGGGCGTCAGCATGTAGTGTGAGAGCGAAGACCAGCGCGAACGCTAAGACGATAATCCACAACCTTTTTCCCATAACAACACCCCCATGATTTACTTTTTGTAACGCGTGAATGTTTCCATGGTATCCAGTTGCATTCTTCTTGTCAAACTAAAAATGTCAGAAAAAACGTCACAGTGCTTTGATAGGAAGACAACCTTACGATTCTAATGGTGTTTTCCCATGGATGGGTCGCTTGTTGCCGGCCGGTTTGAACGGTTAGCTGCCGGATCTTATCTTCCAGCAGAGAAATCGGTACAGCGGACACTCCTGCACTTGAAGGGTAAAATGACTGTTTCCCCTTTCATTCAAGGCGTCAACGGGAATTCCCTTGATGGCCAGAGAAAAGTCCCTGCCTTCCGTGCTGAAGATGCGGATCGTGGACCATTTGCCGCGGGGAGTGGTATCGGCGATGCCATAGTACTCGAGAACCCCCTGGGAATCGGTGACCACCTTTGTCAGCAGGAACTGGCCATCGCGTATCTCAAGACGTTCCTCCACCGGCGCGTCGTATATGGAGTTGACGTGTGAGATCACCACGCTGTCACCGTCCCTGACAGACGTAAGATACACGACTTCCCCGTCGTCTGTCCGGAGAACGGCGTAACGCACATCGATCAGTCTCAGGGCACAGATACAAAGGAGAACAACGGTGAGGAGGGAAAGGAGGAACAGGGTCTTGCGGTGTCTGGTCTTCAAAGCGGAAGCCGGGCCAGGCGAATGGCGTTTTGTGATAGTATAAGCTCCTTGTCGCGATGATCGAGCGAGAGGCCTGTGACCTTTGCCAGTTCGTTTTTCATCGTGCCGAAAGGAACGTCGGACCCGAAGAGAACGCGCTCGGGACCTATGGTCCGGACGAACTCGAAGATCGTATCCTTCGAGCCGAGAGCGGTATCGAAGTATATGTTCCCGTTGTTCCTGAACGCCTCGAGAAAATCAAGGGGTGAACCGCCGAGGAGACCGAGGTGGGGGATGATGAGCGTGACGTCCGGGAACATGTCTGCAAAGGTTTTCGTGAATTTCAGCTCTTCTTCGAATATGACGGGTTTGCCCGTGTTCCTGATCTTTTCCGCGAGCTCAGGCAGCGCCGGGTCTGAGAGG
Source organism: Syntrophobacterales bacterium Delta_02 (assembly GCA_001603955.1). Taxonomy (GTDB): domain Bacteria; phylum Desulfobacterota; class Syntrophorhabdia; order Syntrophorhabdales; family Syntrophorhabdaceae; genus Delta-02. The sequence continues at coordinate 7,548 of LVAA01000090.1, forward strand.
ACGCTGTAATTTGAGGCCGAGTCCTGCCAGCCTCGCATCCAGTGCCATTTCCCGCCAAAGTAGGCGCCGGGGATCGGATCGAAGCCATCCGTGTCGTAGTTCTCCCTGATGTAGTGATAGGGGAAGAAGCTGTCAATGCTCCGGGACTCCTCGAGGATGCGGGCGTTGATCGCGTTGTTTTCGATTGCCGTTGAGGGGAAGGGTATGATAATAACGTAATCGACACCCGATTCCTTTTGCTGGCCCAGGAGGCCGGCGGTGGTCACGTTTATGCCCATTGAGGAGGAGGGTCCCCAGTGTGAATGACTGTCGATAATGAGATCGAAATCCATGTGTGCATGATGATTACCACATGGGGGTGTCTTTGTAAACATCTATGAGAGAAGGGGAGGTAAGGGAGGATGGCCGTGGTGCATACGTTGAAGACCCCGCTTTTGACGGTGGATATCATCATACGGTTCCAGGGGGGGATCGTTCTCATCGAACGTAAGAATCCGCCGCCGGGCTGGGCACTGCCGGGGGGATTCGTCGATGTGGGCGAATCGGTGGAGGAAGCAGCCGTGAGGGAGGCCCGGGAAGAGACCTCTCTCGAAGTCAGGCTCACCGAACAGTTCCACGTCTATTCAAATCCGAAGCGCGACCCGAGATTCCACACCGTGTCCGTTGTCTTCATCGGGGAGGGGACTGGAGTCCTTGAAGGCCGTGATGATGCCCGGAGGGCCGCCGTCTATACGTCCGCCGATCTGCCGGCGGACATAGCCTTCGATCACGGACGCATCGTGAGGGATTATTTTCATTACCAGGAAACGGGCGTGCGGCCGGGCCTTGCCTGAACACAAGGCCGCGCCGAACCACAGACTGAAGGAGATCCATTCCCGGAGCGCGCGCAGCGCGCATTTTCCGGCATCGGCTTTGCGTATCAAGCAGGACTCCCTGCGGCAGTATTCTGTTGCAAAGTGGCGTCCGCTGTAATAATCTTGTATATTCTAAACACTAATCGTTGGTCCCCTTATGCGAGGCGGCGATATTATCTTGTCGAATGGGAGGCTTGATGAGATCGGACAGAATGAAGAAGGGTCTGCAGAAGGCACCGCACAGGAGCCTTTTTAGTGCCATGGGGTACCTCAAGGAGGAACTCGACAGGCCCATCATCGGCATTGCGAGTTCCGCGAACGAGGTCATCCCGGGGCATATACATCTCGAAAGAATAGCACAGGCTGTAAAGGACGGGGTCAGGATGGCGGGCGGGACACCCATGGAGTTTTCTACGATAGGTGTCTGTGACGGCATCGCGATGAACCATGAGGGTATGAAGTACTCTCTCGGATCTCGGGAGCTTATCTGCGATTCCGTCGAGATCATGGCCAAAGCGTACCCTTTCGACGGCCTCGTGTTGGTCCCGAACTGCGACAAGATAATCCCCGGGATGATGATGGCCGCCATGCGCCTCAACATCCCCAGTATAATGGTGAGCGGAGGGCCGATGCTGGCGGGCCGCTTCAAGGGAAGGCCGGTGGACCTTATATCCGTGTTCGAAGGGGTGGGGAAGGTCGCCGGCGGTCTCATGGATACGAAGGAGCTCGCCCAACTCGAGGAGTGCGCCTGTCCCGGAGCGGGGTCATGCAGCGGCATGTTCACGGCCAATTCCATGAACTGTCTCTCTGAGGCCCTGGGGATAGCTCTCAAGGGAAATGGAACGATACCAGCCGTTCATGCGGGGAGGATAAGGCTTGCCAAGGAAACGGGCATGGCCATCGTGGAACTTGTCAGGAAGGGATTGAAACCGAGGGATATCATGACCCTGGATGCCTTCAGGAACGCAATTTCTGTTGATATGGCGTTCGGAGGTTCATCGAACACGGCCTTACACCTGCCTGCCATTGCCCACGAAGGGGGTCTTGAGCTTCCCCTTTCCCTCTTCGATACGATCTCGGAAAAGGTCCCTCATGTCTGTAATATGAGCCCGGCGGGACCCCACCACCTGGAAGACCTCAACGAGGCGGGCGGTGTCTTCGCGATAATGAAAGAGCTTTCGCGCAGGAACCTTATCAGGAAGTCCTGCCTCACCGTATCGGGAAGGAAGGTCTCGGACCTCCTCAAGGGGGCCGACGCGACGGACCGTGACGTGATCCGCACAATCGAGAACGCCTATCACGAGAAGGGCGGCCTTGCGGTGCTCACCGGTTCTCTTGCCCCTCAGGGGTCGATAGTGAAGCGGATCGGGGTGAGCGAGAACATCTGGCATTTCGAGGGAAAGGCCCGCGTGTTCGGAAGCGAGGAAGAAGCCGGCAAAGCCATCATGGAAGGCAAGATATGGGCTGGCGACGCCGTTATCATTCGTTACGAAGGACCGAAAGGCGGACCGGGGATGCGGGAGATGCTGACACCGACGAGCATCCTGGCGGGAAGAGGATTGGACACGGTCTGTGCCCTGATCACCGACGGGCGGTTCTCGGGGGGCACGCGAGGTCTGTGCATCGGGCACGTGTCACCGGAAGCGGCGGAAGGCGGGCCTATTGCCCTTGTTAAAGACGGCGACATCATTGAGATAGACCTGGTGAAGAAGACCATCGATCTCAAGGTGGGGAAGGGCGAGCTCGAGAAGCGAAGGAAGGCCTGGAAGAAACCGAGGCCGAAGATCACGGAAGGTTACATGGCACGGTATGCCAGGATCGTCACCGGCGCTGCCGGCGGGGCCGTTTTCAAACCCGATAGCGACTAGATATCACCGAAAGGTCTTGCATAGTGGAAAAACGTAAGCTTGGCAGAACAGATGCCGAGGTGACCATCATGGGCCTTGGCGGGGAAGGTCTTCTCCGTTCCCACGGACGGGACAGGGAGGCGTACACTCTCATCAACAAGGCGTTGGACCTGGGTGTCAATTATTTCGAATCGGCCCGCGCCTACGACGGCAGCGAGGAGTACTACGGCAAAGCGCTCAGGGAGCGCAGAAAGGATGTCTTCCTGGCGGGCAAGTCCCACGCGAGGACAAGGGAAGGTGCCCTGGAACATCTCCATGAGACGCTGCGCAACATGAAGACGGACCACCTGGATCTGTGGCAGATACACGATGTCAGGACTATGGCGGACGTGGAAGAGATCTTTGCCGTCGGGGGTGCCATCGATGCCTTCGTGGAGGCCAGGGAAAAGGGGCTCGCGCGGTTCGTTGGTGTCACCGGCCATCAGAGCCCGTTGGTGATCGGGGAATGTCTCAGGCGTTTTGATTTCGATACCGTGCTTGTCCCCGTTAATCCCGCCGAGGCGTCGCAAAAGAGCTTCATTGAGGAGACGCTTCCTCTGGCGGAGCGGTACGGCGTGGGTATCATCGGCATGAAGATATATGTACGGGGCTTCACGTCCAAGCTCACATTCTACACGTCCATGGAGGCCTTTTTCCGCTACGCCCTCTCTCAGCCCATCGCGACCGCCATCATCGGCTGCGACGATCTTGAGCAACTCGAACAGAACGTCTACTTTGCCCGTTCCTTCAAGCCGATGGATTGGGAACAGCAGGACGGTTTCGTCGACGTCGTGGCGTCTCACGCCAGAGATCTCCTATATTATAAAGAGACCGGGTTATAGGTTATAGGTGATAGGTTGTGGGAAAGAGGCTTTTCCTATAACCTATAACCCGGTCTCTTTCCTTACCCCTCCACATTACTTTTCCCTCCTCACCGGTTCCGCTACGAAATGGCGTACTACCACAGATTCGCCTTCTTTCTGACAGGAGCGGACGATGTCGACGACCCCGCCGTCGGAAACGGTGAAACGCTCCTGCTGACGCCTGTACTCCGCCCACGACTGTACGATGAAGGACTCGATGAACCGGTAGCTTTCCCCGGCCTCCCTGAAGAGGTTCCAGCGGAAGGCACCGTCGCGCATGCGGATGGTCTTCAGGGAGCCCATGGCGGTAAGAAATTCGTCGAGATGGTCAGGGTCGATGGAATACTCGGCAACGACGAGGATCGGGCCCCCGTGAATGTCCGGTTCCATTTCCCAGGGAGACTGAGGCCAGTATTCCGACGGTGTCAGGTCTACCCCGTGCGGCTCGGACAGGTGCCTCCGGGAGGTGATGAGAAGTCCAGCCGCCGTCGCGGCGGAAGTGAGGACAAGGGTCTCGGTGATACCCATCCAGGATGCCAGGAACCCCCAGAGAGCGCTGCCGATGGCAAAGGGACCGAAGAAGACGAGCATGAAGACGGACATGACGCGGCCTCTCACCCAGGAAGGGATGATCGAGAGGATCGCCGTGTTGTAAGTGGATATGAGGGTGAGCCACGCGATGCCGCCGACCAGGAGGGCGGCGCTGGTGAGATGAAAGGTTCCCGAGAAGGAAAGGACGCCTATGGCTGCGGCAAAAAGGAGAGTGGCGACGTTGGCGAGGGGTTTGAATTTCAGCAGTTGCCCTGCACGGGGAAGAAGGGCGGCCCCGAGGAGCCCACCTATGCCGAAGGAACACAGGAGCAAGCCGAAACCTGAAGGGTTGAGGCCGAGGCGGACGCGGGCTATGATAGGAAGGAAGGTCCAGAGTGAACTTCCGAAGAAAGAAAAGACGCCCATGCGGATGAGTACCGTCTTGACCTGAGGAACGTTTCTCACGTAACGCACCCCGGTCCTTATTGCGCCTGCGAAGCGTTCCGCCGGCAAGGTCTGTTCCCGGGGTCTGTATGTCCAGTGCGCTAATGCGAGGATAACCCCCGTAAATGATAGTGCGTTGACGAAAAAGACGGAGGAGGGACCGAGAAGGGCAAGCAGCAGACCTCCCAGGACGGGTCCGGCGACGCGTGCGACGTTGAAGGCAACGGAACCCAGGGTGACAGCGGATTGGAGATGTTCGCGCGAGACCAGTTCGGGGATGATCGATTGCCAGGTGGGGGCATTGATGGCCGCCGCTATGCCGAGGGCAAAAGTGAGGACGAGTATAGTCGCGGGAATTACGAGCCGGGCCAGGGTCAGACCGCCCAGGACGAGGGCGGCACAGAGCATGACCAGCTGTGCGGCGATCAGGAGCTTCCGCCTGTCAATTATGTCGGCAAGCGCACCGGCAGGCAGGGCAAGGAGAAAAAAAGGCAGGGTCATCGAGGTCTGGAGCATGGCGACCATGAAGGGAGATACCGTCATTGACGTCATCAGCCAGGCCGTGCCCGTTTCATGCATCCACGACCCGACGAGGGACAGCATGTTGGCGATCCAGAGCACCCGGAAGAAGGGTTCCCGCAGGGCGCTCCAGACGTTCCTCTGTTGTATGTTCTCTGCCATGAGATGAGCCGGGTGTTATCGGGAAGGACGGACCGGAACCGGTCCCTGGAAACGGCCCTTTTCCTCCCGGTACTTCAGCAGACAGGTGGCCCCCGGTTCCATGACGTTCGCCCCTAGAAGTAGAACTTGAGGAAAGGCAGGGCCTTGTTCGAATTGTATTCTTCCTTGCTGATCTTCGAGTCCCGGTTGAAATCCAGCTGATCGCGCCTTTGAATGGCGGCCCTGTAAAATTCGTCGGCATTGATGATGCCGTCGTTGTTCTTGTCCATGAATTTGAATTCCTTCACGGATTCCGGCTGGCCCTTCGCCGCGAATTCATTCATGTCGATCCTGCCATCGTTGTTCTTGTCATAGTCCTTGAACCTGGATCTGACCGCTGAGTCAAACTCATCGGGGGTGATCACGCCGTTCTTGTCCTTGTCAACCTTGCTGAAGGAATCGGGACCGGCATATACGTTCCATGCAAGGAACGCTGCCGCGGCAAACAATAGTATTAAGATGATCGTCTTTTTCATACCGCCTCCCTGACTTTATTGTAAATAACCTGCCGGGACAACAAAATGCAAATGGAAAACGAGTTCGACGGTATTGTCGTGTCCGTCGTGCCTTGTCGACAATTGCGCGCGGGAGCCGATCCGCCCGCGGGACCCGAGCATCCTTCCGAAAGCACCATAATATCAGCCGGGTGAGGGAGAAGGTGTAGAAATGGCATAGGGTTTGCTCTAACGGACGTCAAAATACAGAAGGGAGGACATGATGAAAAAGCTGGTTCTGATGATGTTGGTCGGGGTGATGGGGATGATGTTGCTGGTGCCGTCAGTTGGGAGTTGCGATCCGGTATGGAAAAGAGGTCCTCAGAGGACGCAACACGTCGTCGTGCGCGACCATGGCCCCCGTTACCATGCACCGGCTCCGGTACACTACCGCAGGGATGTCCATTACGTGGAGCGCCATGACGACGACAGAAGCGGACAGGTAGCAGTGGCGGTTCTCGGCGGCATAGTGGTGGGAACACTCCTGGGAACGGTCATAGCGCAGGGAAGATAAAAGAAGACGGTTCCAGGTTCCAAGTTAAAGGCAGGAACCCTTTCAGCCTGAAACTTGAAACCTTGAACCTTGAACAGTCTTTCGTTGTTTGCCGATGAATATCTCACAATTATATGGTATCATTACACCCAAAAAAACCCAACAGACAGAGGAAAGCGTGGAAAGCAAGATCATTGATGAGATACGGGGAATCGTCGGAAAAGAGAACGCGATAGATTCTTTGGAGGAGCGGCAGTGCTATTCGTACGATGCAAGGACCGATGGCATCATCCCGGACCTCGTCGTGTTCCCTTCGTCGGCCGAGGAGGTCTCCCGCATCATGAAGCTTGCGAACCGTTACGGCTTTCCTGTTATCCCGAGAGGGCAGGGTACCGGCTTGACGGGCGGATCCATACCTGTCGTCGAGGGGGTAGTCCTCGTGTTTACGAGAATGGACCATATCCTCGAGATAGACACGGAGAACCTGGTAGCCGTTGTCGAACCGGGTGTCATCACCTTCAATCTTCAGCAGGAAGCGGCGAAGCACGGTCTTTTCTATCCGCCCGATCCTGCCTCGTACAAGTACTCAAGCGTGGGCGGCAATGTGGCGGAGTGTGCCGGCGGGCCCAATTCACTAAAATACGGGGTGACGCGGGACTACGTTATCGGGCTCGAGGTGGTAACGGCCACGGGTGAGATCCTCAATACCGGGGTCCGGACGATGAAGGGGGTTGTCGGTTATGACCTCACACGCCTTTTCGTGGGGAGCGAGGGTACCCTGGGGGTGGTCACAAAGATTACGGCAAAACTGATCCCCCTACCCGAGGCGAAGGCAACGATCCTCGCCCTGTTCAACGAGGTCGAAGACGCGGCGCGGGCGGTCTCGGCCATCATTGCGGCCAAGATAATCCCCTCCACGATAGAGTTCATGGACAGGGCATCCATCCGCTGCAGTGAAAAGGCTTCTCCAATGGGTATACCCGAGGACATCGGAGGCCTTCTCCTCATCGAGGTCGACGGCAACGAAGAAGCGGTGGCGCCGCAGATAGGGAAAGTGAAGGACATCCTCGTGGCTCAGAAGGTTGTACGATGCGATGTGACGAGGGACCCGGTGGAGGCGGACAGGCTCTGGCAGGCCCGGCGTGTTCTCTCACAGGCCACGTACAACCTGAATCCCGTGAAGATAGCGGAGGACGTCGTGGTTCCCCGCTCTCACATTCCCGCATTGATCCGGACCCTGGAGGCCCTTGAGAAGAAATATGGAATTCCCATCCTGAGCTTCGGCCACGCCGGCGACGGCAATTTTCACGTGAGCATTATGATCAAGGACACACCCGAAGACCGCCACAAGGCGGAAGAGGCGGTCAGAGACATCTTCGCCGAGACCGTCCGTCTCGGCGGCACGCTCTCGGGAGAGCACGGCATCGGCACATCGAAGGCGGCCTACCTCGACATGGAACTCTCACCGCAGGTCATAGCCGCCATGAAATCGATAAAAACCCTTTTCGACCCGAACAACATCCTGAACCCCGGGAAGATATTCAAATAAGGCGGGTAATAGGTAATAGGTTATAGGGGTATCAAGTTCTTCCTATTACCCATTATCTCTCTTCTCTATATCGCTTTTTCCCAGCCCTGGCCGAAGTCGGCCAGCGGTCTCACTGCCGTCACTTCGAAGGTGACCGCGGCGTAGACCATTTTTGCCGCGGCTTCTCCCGCCTTTTCGATGAGCTGTTTTCTCATCTTGTCGAGGGTGTCGCCCGATGTCTGGCATTCCGTCATTTTGAGGTACATTCTTACGCCTTTCCAATCAGGCAGGGCCTTGCCGGGCTCCATGATCAGGTAGCAGGCGTTGGGGTTTTCCTGCAGGTTGGCGAGGGTCCTGTTGTTGCCGAGGGCCATGATGATGGTCTTCTCGTCGACCATGCGGGGTGAACCGAAATAACCTGAGTTGACCTCGCCAGCCTTGTTGGCCGTGCTGAGAACTCCCAGGCGAGGCTGCTTGTTGAAGAACTCCATAAGACTTTTTGCCATGTCGCGCCTCCTCATCGTTGAATGTCCGTGGATTATATGTATCTATTATAACAGAAACGGGTGGCGAAAAGACAGTTCGATCCGGGGATCCATTCCGACTTACTCGTCGTCGGGTTCGGGGAGGACTGCGGAGATCTGGCGATACTCGCTCATGACCTTCCTCGTGAACGAGGTGGTCCTGAAGTTTCTTTCGCCGGCCGGCCTCCTCACTTTCCCGGGACCGGCGTTGTAAGCGTGGAGGGCGGCTATCATGTTATCGAACATATCGCGCAGTTTGGACAGGTAGCTCACACCCATCTTGATATTCTTTTCGGGCTCGTGGAGACACTTGACCCCTTTTACCTCGACGCCGGATTCCCGGGCTATGAGCCGGGCGGAAGAGGGGTTTATCTGCATGAGGCCGCGGGCACCCCGCCTGGAAATGGCCTCGTTCCTGAAGTTGCTCTCAACCTTCATAATGGCTAGGATAAGACGGTAGTCAAGGTTATATTTCTTCGATTCGTCGTACACGATGTTGGCAATGACCTTTATCCTGTCCTCAGGCAAGCCTGGTTTGCGTTCTTTCAGGAAGTTGATCGTCTTTTCCACGATCACCGACCTATCCGCCCCTTCGTCCTCGAGAACCATACCCGTGGACGAGAATACCCTTGTTGCGAAAAGGGACGCGACAAAGAACATCGTTATGAGAATGATATGTGAACGCTTGCCACCTAGCATGGCTATTACATAGCCCATGTTGTGACGCCGTGTCAACTCATTTGCCCTCACTACGATATCTAACAGAGCGAAATAATGTACCTATTACGGGAAAATGGACACCCCTTGAATTGCGCGTTTTTAGTGGCTGCGGAACATTCGAACGTTTGACATGGATTCCCTGATTTGTTACAGATGTTGGATGACAAATGGGGTATCCTTCGAGGCTGGCCTGGCGACAACAGCAATGGGGATACTGCCCCATGAAAACGTCGATGAAGCCCTTGAGCTTGCATTGTCCCTCGATATCCCATTTTGGCCGCAGCTCCCAAAGGTATCTTTCTTTGAGGATATGTACGTTCAGATGCTGGAGAGATTCCCCGGCGTTGTCTTCGACGAGCGGGCCGCCAGATGTTATATCGATACGCCGCGGTTCTACGGCCAACTGGATGACTTCTTCGCCCACGAGGGAGACGTCGGGCGATTTGCTCTGTCCGACAGCGATTCCCTGGTGTACCGGCGGTTCCTGGACTGCGATCTGTCCCTATACAGGGCCGTCCACGGGCAGGTCATCAGCCCGGTCGGCCTCACGCTGAAGATTGTGGATGAGAATGGGATGCCGATAGTTTATAATGATGACATACGTACCGTAGCGTTCTCGTTCATCCAGAAGAGGCTCAACGCCCAATACAGGGAACTTGCGGCGAGGAATGAGCATGCGTTCGTCTGGGTCGATGAGCCCGGTCTGGAATTTATCTTCAATGCCATGAGCGGTTACGACCATGTCAAGGCGCGGGATGAAATGTATGAGTTCTACGAAGGTGTCGAGGGTCCGAGAGGCGTGCACCTGTGCGGAAATCCCGACTGGGATTTCCTTCTTTCTCTCGGGATCGACATCATTTCATTGAATGCCTACGGGTTTGGTGATATTTTCGTTAATTATGATGGGGTGAAGGCCTTTGTAAAGGGGGGAGGAACGATAAGCTGGGGTATTGTGCCCACGTATCAAGAGGAGCTTGCAAGAGAAGATGTCGTGACCATGGCAGACAGGCTCGTGACGATGTGGAAACCACTTACGGGAAAAGGTGTCACCCCGTCGGAGATCGCGATGAGAAGCATGATCGCTCCCGCCACCTGCAACCTCCTCAATCCCGACCGGACCGAGACCGTCGAGCGGGCATTCCGCCTCCTCGCTGAGCTGTCGGACAGTCTGAAGGAAAGGTATATTGTATGAAGACGATCCATGTCGTTTGCAAACGTGAGAAGAAGGATGCACTGGAGATCGCCGGCGAGATCCTGAGGCGTTTCGGCGACAGGAGCAATATCGTGATCGAGGAAGAGGCGGCGGCACAGATGCGTTACGGCACGACCTTCGAGATGGAGCACGTGGGGGAAGGTGCCGACCTCATAGTGGTCCTCGGGGGGGACGGAACCCTCCTTTCCGTTTCACGCCATGGCAAGGGTTCCGAGGTTCCCATCATAGGGGTCAATCTCGGAAGCCTGGGTTTTCTCACGGAAACGTCCACGGAGGAGTTCGCAACCACGCTGGAAAAGGTCTTGAACGGAGATTTCAGCATTTCGAAAAGGATCATGCTCGATGTAAGGGTCAACCGGGAAGGTGATCGTATCTTCGATATTACCATCCTCAATGATGCGGTTATAACCAAGGACGCACTGGCGAGGATCATCGACATCGAGACATACGTAAACGAGGAGTACCTTACGACGTACAAGGCGGACGGCCTTATAGTGTCGACGCCCACGGGAGCGACGGGCTATTCCATGGCCGCCGGGGGGCCTCTGATCTATCCATCGCTCACGAACCTCATCGTCACACCCATCTGCCCCCATACGCTGACGAACCGGCCCATAATCTTGCCCGAGTCTGTCGTGATTCGTGCGGTCCTGAAATCGAGGGATGAAAAGGTCATACTAACCCTTGACGGCCAGGTCGGTTTCCCGCTCGAGTATGCCGACGAGGTCACGGTAAAGAAGTCGAGCCATGTAGTGCACCTCGTGAAGTCCTCCTCCAGGGGTTACTTCGAGATATTGAGAACGAAGCTGAAATGGGGTGAACGGTAGAGGATGCTGACATATCTGGGCGTCAAGGGTTTTGCCATTATAGACGAGCTCAGGATCGAGTTTGGAGAGGGCTTCAATGTCATAACCGGCGAAACGGGCGCGGGCAAGTCCATAGTCATCAACGCCCTGGCCACGCTCATGAACGCGAAGTCGGCCCCCGACGCGGTCAGGTCCAGCTCCGCTCAGGCCGAAGTGGTGGGCCATTTTGCGAGTGGTGACGAGGAGTATATCCTGAAGAGGGTCATCGGTAATTCGGGCCGGTCGCGGGCGTTCCTGAATGAGGAGCCCATCACCCTTGCGCGGATGGAGGCGCTTGGGGGCACTCTCGTAAGCGTTTACGGGCAGAACGAGTTCCAGCACCTCCTTGAGAAGGACAACTACACGGGGATAGTGGACAACCTTCTCGGCCTCGGGGAGGAAAGGGAAAGGCTTTCCGGAAAGGTGGAGGAGCTGAGGAAGATAAGCGCCGAGCTCACCGCGAGGAAGAGGGAGGCCGAGGGGAAAGACAGGGAGATGGAGCTTCTCGAATTCCAGGTGATGGAGATAGAGGAGAAAAATGCCGGCGAGAACGAGGAGGAGACCCTCAAGGAGCGTCTCAAGGTGCTCAAGGGGGCCGAAAGGATCGGGAAGGTCTTTGAAGAGATGACGGAAGGTCTTCAAGGGTCCGAGCAATCGGCCCAGGCCCTTCTCAAGAGATACTCCGCAATGCTCAGGGCCCTCGGCCCCATCGAGGCCATGGAGGCATTGAAGAAGAGAGTGGACAGCGTGTCCTATGAGATCGAGGACCTGCTCCTGGAGATACGCGGACTAGAGAGAACGCTTCTCTTCGATGAAGAGGAGATGATGCGTGTCGAGGACCGGCTCTCGGAGATATTCAGGCTCAAGGACAAGTATGGCAACAGCCGTGAGGAGATAGAGTCGTTCCGCCGGAGGGCGAAGGAGAGGCTTGTCCATCTCACGGGGTTGACGGACGATATCGACACCCTCGAGAAGGACAGAGAGCGTCTCGCGGCGGAGGTGGAGGAGATGTCGTCGAGGCTCTCGGCGAGGCGCAGGAGAGGGGTTCCCGGGATCGAAAGGACGATCATCGAGGAACTGGGGTTCCTGTCGATGAAAGGGCTTCAGTTCCAGGTGTTCATAACCGACAGAGGGTATGTCGAACGGGACGGACGGGACGACATCGAGCTTCTCATCTCGACAAACCCCGGCGAACCACTGAAACCCTTGAGGAAGATAGCCTCCGGGGGCGAGCTGTCAAGGATCATGCTTGCCATCAAGAAGGTGATCGGGGGAGAGGAAGAGAAGGCCCTCATCTTTGACGAGGTAGATGCCGGCATAGGTGGGCGGGTGGCGGACATGGTCGGACGCAGGCTTAAGGAGCTTTCGGCTACGCACCAGGTCCTGTGCATAACACACCTTCCCCAGATCGCGGCCTACGGAGACAGGCATTTTCTGGTGGAGAAACAGGTGAATGATGGTCGAACCACAACGGCCATACGTGAGCTCACGGCCGAGGAACGGGTGCAGGAGCTTGCGCGAATGCTGGGTGGGGCCACCATTACAGATATAACCATAAAGAGAGCCCGGGAGATGCTTCAACCATGATCAGAAAAGCAAGAATCGAAGACATCAAGAAGATACACCAGTTGATCAATCAGTCCGCGTCACGGGGCGAAATGTTGCCCAGGTCGCTCGGAGAGCTCTATGACAACCTGCGGGATTATTTCGTCCATATTCATGACGACGTCGTTACGGGAACAGGCGGCCTGCACATCTGCTGGGAGAACCTCGCCGAGGTCCGCTCACTCTGCGTTGCGGAAGTCGCGCGGGGCAGGGGTGTGGGAAGGGCTCTCGTTGATGCCTGCGTGGAAGAGGCGAAGACCTACGATATACACAAGGTCTTTCTCCTTACCTACCAGGTGGAATTCTTCCGAAAATGCGGTTTTATCATCACCGACAAGAAGGTCTTCCCCCAGAAGATTTGGTCCGACTGCATCAAGTGCGCCAAATTCCCGGAATGCGACGAAACGGCGATGATAAGGGAGATATAAGAGGCGGCTTGAATTGCTTGAGCCGCTTGAATCGCTTGAACGTTAAAAAAAAGACAAGGTCCGGTTATCGTCGTTCCCGCGAGTGTCCGGCTCCGTTGTCGTGATCCCGGCGAAGGCCGGGATCCAGGAAAGATGCGGATCTGGGAAAGACTTCGGATTGTCGATATGATCCGGGATAACGAGAAGCGCTGCGGCAGGCGGAGATGATCAAGGATAAATCCGCGAAGGGAGCACTAATGAAGGATATCATCGAAAGGATGGCCGGTCACTTTGATCACGCTGAGGTTTTCTATCTCAATGAGAGAGGAAAGAAGATCGAGGCCAGGGATGGGGAGATCTGCGCTGCCGAGTTCAAGGAAGAGGAAGGCTACGCCCTTCGTGTCATAAAAGACGCAAGGCCGGCCTTCGCCTATACCTATGACCGTACGGACCCGGCCGGGAAACTGATCACGAATGTGGAGGCCCTGCTCCCTGTCATGGAAATGGATGAATACAGTGTTTTTGCTCCCGCCGGAGGGGGGTATCCTGTCGCCCGGCTGTACGACGCGGCCGGGATAGCCGTGAGCGACGGTGAGAAGAGGTCGATGCTCATCGCCATGGAGAAGGCGATCAGGGAGCACGACAGCAGGATAACGGCCGTCAGGAACTGCGAACTCCATGAGGTGGAGCTCGAAGCGGTGTTGGGGAATACCAACGGTGTTCTCGTGGAGGGCAGGAGGACCCTCTTTGTTTGGTCGGCGATGGCCGTGGCGGGGCAGGGCGATGATGAGGTCTCCTGGTATGACTGGCGCTGGTCGGACGATCTGGCGGGTATCGACTCGATGAGGATGGGACTTGAGATCGGGGAAAAGGTCATCTCGATGCTGTCGGCAAAGCAGATACCCACGGGCACGTATGAAGGGATACTTACGCCCCGGGCCGCGGCGGACCTTCTCGGCATCCTGTCGGAGTCTTTTCTCGCGGAGAACCTGTACAAGGACAAGACACAATTGAAGGGAAAGGAAGGCGCGCAGTGTTTCGCGAAAGGGCTCAGGATAGTGGATTCCGGGATGGCCGGGCCCGATGCCTTCGCCTTTGACGGGGAAGGTGTGCCTTCCCGCGAGAACATTGTTGTGGATGACGGGGTGTATCAGACCTTCCTGTACGATACGTATTTCGCAAAGAAGCTGGGAAAGGCCTCGACGGGCAACGGCGTGAGGAGCGGACTGAAGAGTCCACCGAGATGCGGTGTCCGGGGTATGTATGTCGAAAAGGGTACGAGAGATATACTCGCGCCTCTGACCAACGGTATCGTGATAGAGGACCTCATGGGAACCCACACCGCCAACACGGTCACGGGGGATTTCTCGCTGGGCTGCCTGGGTTACATTTGCGGGAATGGTACAAAGGAACCCTTCCAGGGCGTCATGTTCTCGGGAAACGTTTTCGATATCTTCAGGAATGTGAAGGAAGCAGGCACGGACCTTGCATTCTACGGTTCCCTCGGTTCGCCATCGATCTACGTGGGGGGGTTGAAGATAAGCGGAACGTGATAGAGATGGTTCCAAGCTCCAAGTTCCAGGTTCCAGGCAAAAGCCATCGTTCTATGTCTCAGGTCTTACGTTTCGAACAGAGACTGCAAATATTCTCCTATAACCCATGACCACGGCCCATTGGCGGCAAGCATCTTCCTCTTACAAAACCCTTGACATGTAGGCTCGCAATTGAGATGATGTGTCTGTTCAAGGGTTGAACAAATCAACGGTCATCGAGAATTCATCGGGAGAGTTGCAACCTTATTGGCGGTAGCTTGCCCCAAAATCCGTGATCCATATGAATGAGGCAGAGTTCAGGACGCTCCGGGAGCTTTCTTCGGAGAGCGAGATATCCCAGCGAGACCTCTCGAAGAGGATAGGGCTCAGCCTGGGTAGTGTCAACTTCATCCTGAAAGAGCTCATCAAGAAAGGTTACGTCAAGGCCCAGCGCTTCAAGAACTCAAACAACAAAGCGGCATATATCTATGTCCTCACGCCGAAGGGTATCAACGAGCGTGTCCGCCAGACCCAATACTTCCTCCGTATTAAGATGGAAGAATACGAGAAACTGCAGAGAGAAATAGACGATCTGAAGCAGGAAAACGCTTGTCTTGACAAGAACGCAGCAGGAATGGACGGGAAGAAGCCTGCCGTCTTCATTGATCGCGATGGTACCATCATGGTCGATGTTGGATATCCCAAGTATGCGCGGCAGGTCAGCCTGATACCGGGGGCTGTCAGGGCATTGAGGGAATTGAAGAGGAGAGGCTTTCTGATCATAATCATAAGCAACCAATCGGGGATCGGAAGAGGATACATGACGCGGCAGCAGGCCGACAACGTCCACAAGAGGGTGATCTCACTGCTTGGCAACTCGGGTGTGGAGATCGATGACGCCTATTACTGCCCTCACGCCCCCGACCAGGGGTGCAATTGCCGCAAACCATCCCCGGAAATGCTGTTCGACGCGTCGAAGAAGTTCGACATCGATCTATCCCGTTCCTTCATGATCGGAGACAGGGATGTTGACATCGAGACGGGAAAGAACGCGGGTTGCGGAACGCTCTGCCTGAGGTCGGCGGAGGGCCGGGCAGCGGGGTCCCTCATGGCCGACCACGAGAGCGGGGATTGGGACGGACTGGTGCGGTACATACTCGACAGCGCGCCTCCGGAAGAGACCGATGCTTTTTGACAGGAAAAGATTGACTCTCAAGCCTTTGCGGGAGAGGATCCATGACCTCGATGCGGGTGTTGTGCTTCCCCTCGGGACGGCGGGCACATGGAGCCATCCCGGGATTCGGGAAACGGCCCGGTACATGGTCAGGGCAAGGAAGGCCCGGGGCAACATCGTCATGATGGTTGGCGGCCACGTTATCCGTTCCGGTGTCCAGAGATACATCATCGACCTCATGGAGCGAGGGTATATCACGTGTTTTTCAACGAACGGCGCCGGGATGATCCACGATTACGAATTCGCCCTCATCGGGGCCACGACGGAAAGCGTGGCGCGCTACATCAGGGAGGGTCAGTTTGGTCTGTGGGAGGAAACGGGCGGGATCAATGATATTGTCAACAGGTCCTACGGAGAGGGCGCAAGCGGTATGGGTGCGGCCGTGGGAGAGGCCATTGACCGGGGTGATTTTCCCTACAAGGATATCAGTGTCTTTGCGGCATGCCATCGCCTGGGCATACCGGCAACGGTCCATATAGGGATCGGGTATGACATAATCCACGAGCATCCCAACTTTGACGGTGCGGCCTCGGGGGCTGCCTCCTACGTGGATTTCCTGAAGTATGTCGAGGTTATCAGGAATATAGAAGGGGGTGTGGTCATGAACTTCGGCAGTGCCGTCATGGCACCCGAGGTCTTTCTCAAGGCCCTCAGCATGGCCCGGAATGTTGCCAGGGCCGAGGGTGCGTCTATCACGGATCTCACGACCCTTGTATGTGATGTCCACGAATTGCCGGACAGGATAGAAGGGGAACCCTCGAAACAGGATGCGAGGTACTACTTCAGACCATGGAAGACGATGCTTGTCAGGACCGTCGCGGACGGCGGCAGGAGCTACTACGTCGCCGGCCGCCACGCGGATACGATACCGGCGCTATGGTCATCGGTCAACGATATCGAAGGAACATCGACCCCTTCCGCAAAGCCTTGAGGAGCCTGCGATGAAGATTTATACAGTTGACAAACTCGCCAGAAAGATTGAGAATAGCAAAAACAGGGGTAAGAAGGTTGTGCTCTGTCATGGATGTTTTGACCTCATGCATCCAGGTCACATAAAGTACTTTCAAGCCGCAAAGAAGATGGGCGACATTCTGGTTGTGACCGTTACCCCTGACAGATATGTTGACAAGGGGCCGGGTAGACCTGTGTTTAATGAACAACTGCGCGCCGAGTCCATAGCCGCTCTGCAGTGCGTCAATTACGTGGCGATCAATGAATGGCCTACAGCAGAGGAAACGCTGAGACTGCTGAGACCCGACATATACGTCAAGGGCCAGGAATTCGAGAAACTCGAAGACAAGACCGGCAAAATCCAAAAAGAGAGCGAAGTCATCAAGGAGATAGGTGCGGAGCTCAGGTTTACCCATGAAATAGTCTTCTCGTCGACGCGGTTGCTAAGAGAATACTTCTGAAGAGGAGAACTGCTATCAAACGGAAAATATTGCTCATCAATGACCTTATCAGTATAGTTTTCCGGCTCAAAGAGGCAGGCAAGACGGTTGTACAGAGTCATGGTGTATTTGATCTTGTCCATCCGGGGATAATCAAGCACCTCGAAGAGGCGAAGACCCAGGGAGATGTTCTTGTTGTTACCATCATCAGGGACAAAGACGTCCGCCGCGGACCGGGAAGACCAATCTTCCCCGAAGAGCTGAGGGCGCAGAATGTTGCTTCCCTGCAGCAGGTAGACTACGTGTGTATCGTCGAAGAAGCGACCCCGTTCGAATGTGTCAGGAGGATCAAACCGGACATATTCGCCAAAGGGCAGGCCTACAAGGAAAGGGACCGCAAGATCCACGACAAGATCTACGAGGAGGAGAAGGAGTTTTACTTCGGGAAGAGCACCATATATGAAACGCAGGGGTTCTCATTCAGTTCTTCCAACCTGATCAACAACTTCCTCGACCTTTATTCCGCGGAGACCAAAGATTTCTTGATAAGGTTTGCCAGCCGATACAGTTTCGAAGATGTGACCGGACGGCTGGAGTCGCTGAGAAAGATGAACGTCCTCCTCATCGGGGACGGAATTATCGATGAGTATCACTATTGCGCCGCACTGGGAAGGTCCTCGAAGACCCCGATCGTTGTCAACAAGTACATCGGGCAGGAGGAGTTCGCGGGGGCCGTCTTCATCATCGCTAATCACATAGCCGGAATGTGCGAGAAGGTCCACCTCGTAACCCTCCTCGGCAAGAAGGATTCACGGGAGGATTTCATACTCAGCAATCTCAAGCCCAATGTGGAGCCCAGGTTCTTCTACCGTGATGACGGGCCCACGATCGTGAAGAAACGGTACGTGAACCAGTACCTGAACCAGAAACTGTTCGAGATCAATTACCTCAACGAGAACTATATCAATGGGAATTGCGAAAGCGGAATAATCAACTATCTGAAGAAGGTGGTACCCCGGTACGATCTTGTCCTGGTGTCCGATTTCGGCCACGGTTTCATAACGGAAAGGATCATCAAGACCATATCGAAGTATGCCACCATGTTCGCCGTGAATACCCAGACCAATGCGGCCAACACGGGTTACAATATGATCACGAAGTATAAGAGGCCAAATTTCGTTTGTCTCGATGAGACGGAGGCGCGGCTTGCCACGCAGGACAAGTTCTCGGATATCGGCGACATTGCGAAAAGGATAGCGTCAAAGCTGAACAGCGATTTTCTCATCGTCACGCTTGGCAAGAAGGGTTCCATAGGGGTGAATAAGAACGGCGAGATCAACTATACACCGGTTTTTTCCACGAAGGTCGTAGACACCGTCGGTGCGGGCGACGCCTTTTTCGCCTTCACGGCCCCGTGTTTCGCGAAGGGCATGCCTCTCGATTTTGTCTCCTTTATCGGCAATTCCGTGGGTGCCCTTGCGGTGCAGATCATCGGGAACAAGAAGCCCGTCGAGAAACACGAACTCCTGGAATTCATTCACACGATTCTCAACCAGCGGTGACGCATGAAAGAATTTGTCAGGAAATATCCGGGGATATTCGTCGATGTGATCGGTTCCATAGATTACACGGATGCTTCAGGACACGCGGGACCCGTCGATGACGGTATTGAGGCGTCGTGTCTCCTCATCGAGGAGCAATCCCGAAAGAACGGCAAGGTAATCTTCATTGGAAACGGGGGAAGCGCGGCAATTTCGAGCCATATGTCCATAGACTTCTGGAAGAATGGCAACATTCCCTCCATGTCCTTCAATGATGGTGCCATGCTCACGTGTCTCGGAAACGATTATGGGTATGACAGGGTCTTCGAGAAGCCCATAGAGATGTTCATGAAGAGGGAGGATGTCCTCATTGCCATCAGCAGTTCGGGCAGGTCACCGAACATCCTCAACGGGGTGCAGGCGGCGGCGAAGATAGGGAGTCCGGTCATAACTCTTTCCGGTTTCGACGGGGACAATCCCCTGCGAGGCATGGGTTCCTTGAACTTTTATGTGCCGGCGGGCAAATATGGTTTTGTTGAGATTATCCACCAGTACATATGTCACTGGATACTTGATTCCATCCTCTACAGCAGATCGATATACAAATAAAGGACAAGGAGAGGCCATATCATGACGAGATCACAGAAGGTCCTTGTTACAGGCGGCGCGGGATACGTGGGTGCCGTACTGATACCGAAACTCCTTCGAAAGGGGTACGAGGTCAAAGTATTCGACCTGTTCCTCTACGGAGAGGACGTGCTCGACAGCGTCAAGGACGATCCGAAACTCAGGAAGGTGAAGGGCGACATCAGGGACAGAAAGCTCCTGGAAAAGGAGATTCCCGGCTATGATACAGTGATACACCTCGCCTGTATATCCAACGACCCGAGTTACGAATTGGACCCTGACCTGGGCAAATCGATCAATTACGACGCCTTCATTCACCTCGTGGATGTGGCCAAGAAGGCAGGCGTGAAGAAGTTCATTTATGCATCGAGTTCAAGTGTGTACGGTGTCAAGGATGTTTCCGATGTCACGGAGGACCTGCCTCTCGAGCCCCTCACGGATTACTCAAAATACAAGGCACTCTGTGAGGACATACTTCTGAAAGAGGCGAGAGACGATTTCGTTGTTTCCATCATACGTCCTTCCACAGTTTGCGGGTATTCTCCCAGGCTCCGCCTGGACCTCACAGTGAACATCCTCACCAATCATGCTATCAACAAGGGGGAGATCACCGTCTTCGGCGGCGAGCAGATGCGGCCAAACCTCCATATCGAAGACATGACCGACTTCTATGCCTTTCTGCTCGAGGTCCCCGACGAAAAGATACACAAGAAGATCTATAATGTCGGTTATGAGAACTACAAGGTGAAGGAGATCGCCGAAATGGTGAAAAAGGTGATCGATCCCGCCCTGCCTATCATAACGACGCCCTCCGATGACAACCGGTCCTACCAGGTATCGTCGAAGAAGGTTAAGCAGGCCCTCGGATACGTGCCGAGTCATACCATTGAGGACGCCATCCTTGACCTCAAGAAGGCCTTCGATGAAGGCAAGATACCCGATTCGATGAATGACATCAGGTACTACAACATAAAGACCATGCAGGCCGTTGATCTGAAATAACCGCCAGCTCACACCAAGGAGACTATTGATGGAAGTCAAGTATTCTTATCTTGAAGAACAGTTTAGGGACCATGCCGCGATATTCGCCGATCTGGACAAGCTGATACAAAGTGGTGATTACACTCTCGGCAAGCCCGTCGTCGAGTTCGAGGAGAAGTTCGCCGCGCTTATCGGCACGAAATACGCGTTGGGTGTCAATTCGGGAACGGATGCGCTTTTCCTTTCACTGAAGGCCTTGAATGTGGGGCCCGGCGACGAGGTCATCACCAGCCCGAACACGTTCATCGCGACGGTGGGCGCCATCGTGGCCGCGGGGGCCAAACCCGTTTACGTGGACGTGACGGAAGAGTTTACCATCAACCCGGCGCTCATAGAAAAGGCGATCACAAAGAACACCAAAGTCATCATGCCCGTGCACTACGCGGGCCATCCCGCCGACATGAAAGAGATCGTGGCGATCGCCGAAAAGCATGGCCTCAAGGTCATCGAGGATTCTTGCCAGGCCATCGGCGCATCCGTCGACGGCAGGTGGGTTGGTACCTTCGGGGTGACAGGCGCCTTCAGCCTCCATCCTTTGAAGAACCTGAATGTCTGGGGAGACGGCGGCATGATCGTGACGAGTTCGGAAGAGGTCCGGGACCGTCTCATTCTTCTCAGGAATCACGGTCTCTTGAACCGGGACGAGGTGGGAATCTACGGTTATAACAGCCGCCTCGACTCCCTTCAGGCCGTGGTAGGGAATCATCTCATCAAGGACATACACGTGATAACGGAGAACAGGATCAAGTGGGCAAACAAGCTCGATGCCGCGCTCCACGGTTACAAGGGCTGCATCACCATACCGGAGCGTCGCACCCACAAGCGGTATGTCTTCCATCTGTACATGATGAGGGTGGAGAGGAGAGACGAACTCCTCGCCCATCTTCTCAAGAACGGTGTGGATGCCAAGGTGCACTACCCGATACCGATGCACCTCCAGCCCGCGGCTGCAGGGCAGGGATACAAGAAAGGCGACTTCCCGGTCACGGAATCCCAGAGCGCATCGCTCATCACGCTCCCCGTGCACCAGCACTTGAGCTCCGAGCAGGTCGATTACATGATCGAGGTGGTGAAGGGGTTCTATTCATGAGCATGACCGTCAAGTATCTTGACCTGCCCCGTCAGTTTCAGGATGAAGAGCTCTTTCGTCTGATAAGGTCGCAATTTGAGCGCTGTCAGTTCGTCATGGGTCCGGAAGTGGAGGAATTTGAAGCGAGATTTGCGGTTTTGTGCGGGGTGCCCCATGCCCTTGGCCTCAATTCGGGAACGGATGCGATCTTTCTCGCTCTGAAGGCATTGGGTATTGGTCAGGGTGACGAAGTTATAACGGTACCCAATAGCTTTGTGGCGACGGCCGGGGCGATCGTCGCGGCCGGGGCGAAACCGGTCTTCGTCGACGTCGCCGCCGACTACAATATGGATGTGACGCTCATCGAGGGTGCGATCACCCCGCAGACAAAGGTGCTGTTGCCCGTGCACCTGACGGGAAACCCTGCGGATATGACGGTCATCATGGAGATAGCGAGGGAGCACAAACTCTTCGTTATAGAGGATGCAGCGCAGGCCGTAACGGCCGCGATCGACGGCAAACGTGTCGGTTCTTTCGGAGATGCGGGAGCTTTTAGCCTTCACCCCTTGAAGAACCTCAACGTGAGTGGTGACGGTGGTGCCCTTACCACGGGGTCAGCAGACCTCTGTGAGAAGGTCAGGATGTTGAGGAACCACGGGCTGAAGAACCGCGACGAGATTGGATTTTTCGGGTATAACAGCCGGCTTGACACTATCCAGGCGATCGTGGCAAACCACGTGATGAAGAACGTCGATGCCGTGACAAAGACAAGGCAGAAGAACGCCGCCATCTATGATGAGGAATTTGCGGGTATGGAAGACCATGTCGTCCTGCCTCCGCGCCGCGCCGATGTGAAGCAGGTCTTCCATACCTATATAATCCGCGCGAAGAACAGACCCGCTTTGATCGAACACCTGGCGGCGAGGGGAATAGAGACCAAGGTCCATTACCCCATGCCCATCCACCTCCAGAGACCCTGTCTGCAACTGGGCTACAAGCCCGGCGATTTCCCCGAATGCGAGAGACAGTCGGCGGAGATCCTGAGTTTGCCAGTGCATCAGCATCTCGAAGAGAAACAGATTCATTATGTCGCGAAAGAGGTAAAAGGTTTCTATAATGGATAGAGCCAGGGGCTAAAGCGAATATATAGTGGGAGGATCTATGGAAAGCACGGGGGATACGATCACTCAGGCATACGGATCGATCATCGAAACGGCGAATTTTCTGGCCGAGCAGGGCGACCATGAACTGGCTTTGCACCTGACGCAGAAGGCATTGGAAGATCTTTATCTTCGGAAGGAAAAGGAAGAGGATTCCCCAGATGAGAGTGATGAGTCCAAAGCGCTCGAACTGCAATTGACGCAGAAATACCTGGAGTTCAGGGCAAGGATTGATGATGGAAGAGCTCACAGGAAAAGCTACATAAAGACCCTCATAAACGCTTGCATAATTTGTCTGGTAGCTTCGTTAGGCATCATAATGACGGCGGTTATTGTTGACAGGGCCGTGGTACGGCCAAGGGTGAATGGGCTTGTCAGCAGTACGGTACGACCATTGACCGATGAGGTGATCAGGCAGGTCCCGAAGATAACAAAATCCCTGGACGATGCCATACAGAAAGTGTCGAAAGACCTCGTTGACAGGAAACTGATAAAGGTAATCGAGAAGAAGACCGAAGAAGTGGTGGTCGAGAATCTCCCGAGAGTGGTAGAGCAGACGTATGAGAAAAGACACCCTCAGGGAACGGAGCGAAAGAAGTAAGGTCAAGGGGAGTCGGATTGACATCATTGATTGGATTGTCCAGCAAAGAGTTAGAGAGAAAGGCCGCTCAGATACGAAGGGACCTGGTGGCAGTGAGTTTGCGCAACGGGGCGGGCCACATAGCGCCTTCCCTTTCGTGTGTAGACATTCTCGTTGCCCTTTATTACAGGATAATGAACCGCAATGGAGATCCTTCCTGGCAGGACAGAGATCGCTTTGTTTTCTCTAAGGCTCACGGTTGTTATGGCCTTTACGTCGTCCTCGCGGACATTGGGAGTGTAGAGAGAAGCGATTGGGAAGGGTTCTACGCCGGAAGTCCTCTTAAAGGGTGCTGTGAGATGGACATAAACCGTGGTGTAGAAGTTGGTTGCGGAGCTCTGGGGCACGGGTTGCCCATGGCTGTCGGTATGGCCTTTGGGGCCAAGCTGCGCCGGGTTCCATGGAGGGTCTATGTCCTTGTCGGCGACGGTGAGATGCAAGAAGGGTCCAACTGGGAGGCCATTCAGTTTGCCGTGAAGCACAGGCTGTCCAATCTCACCCTCATAATTGATGCTAACGGACTTCAGGCTATGGACAGCCTGGAGAATATCATGACCGTGGAAGGAAGAAAGGGAGATCTTCAGAAGAAGCTGCGGGCTTTCGGGATGGAAGTCAGAACGTGTAACGGCCACAGTGCGCGTAGCATAGTGAAAGCTATTGAAAGGTGGACGAAGAAGGAAGACCTGTCTTCCCCTCAGGCGCTGGTCGCCAGGACGGTGAAGGGATACGGGCTGCTGTGCATGGAGAACATCCCGAAATTTCATTTCCGCCTGCCGACGGACGAAGAGATGGAGATGGGTAATCGTTATGACGGAACCTGTGTTGAATTATAGGAAAGATATCGTCGACGCCATTATTCCCTATGCGCGCCGGGATGAGAGGATCATCCTCCTTGTTTGCGACATGGGATTCGGTGTGACCGACAATTTCAAGGCCGAATTTCCCGAGCGCATCTTCAATGTCGGCATCATGGAACAGGCGACGGTGGGAATTGCCGCCGGAATGGCAATGGCCGGTTTAAGACCCATTGTTTATTCCATAGTCAATTTCCTGGTTTTCCGCGCTCTGGAGCAGGTCCGGAACGATGTTGTCCTGCAGAATCTGGATGTAAAGTTCATCTCAACGGGGGTCAACAATTACTTCAGCTTTCTCGGTAGTTCGCATTGTTGTGGGAAGGACGATGTCGAGATCATGCGTCTCATAAAAATGAAGGTGTATGATCCGTACGAGGACGGGACGATACCCTTTCAGTCCGTCGTGAAGGACTGGATCACGGGCAAAGGCCCCGGCTACATAAGAGTGTGACCGGAAAGGAGACATCCTTGTTAAGCGTAATAATGCCGGCACTGAACGAGGAGAACAACATCCTCCTCGCCACAAAGAATGTGCTTGATGCCTTCAAGGATTTCAAGATAGAGGGCGAGATAATAGTGATCAATGACGGAAGTACGGACCGCACGGAGAGCCTTGTCAAAGAGTTGATGGAAAGAGACAGCCGGGTCCGCATGGTGAAACACGATAGTCCAAAAGGGATAGGCAGGTCCTTCTGGGATGGTGTTGACCATGCCATGGGAGAGGCCGTCATCATGATGCCGGGAGACAACGAGAACGATTCCTGGGAGATTTTCCGTTACTGCAACTTGCTGGAGCACGTTGATATAGTGATACCCTTCGTTTTCAACAAGGAAGTGAGGTCAATTTACAGGAACGTGCTTTCTTTTATATATCGCTTGATAATTAATACTACGTTTCTAGTCAATTTCAACTATACGAACGGAAC
>LVAA01000091.1 GCA_001603955.1 Syntrophobacterales bacterium Delta_02
TTGTAATAGTAGTCCAACTATAAACATCCTAACTGAGTTACTTCTCAGGAATCCTTTCTCGGGAACGTCCCCTTTGCTCCTGAGTGCTGACGCTGGTTTGAGGAACCACTGTGTTATTGGGTTTGTTTTTCTGTTTCAATATGCTACAATTGTAACAGAGGTGAACAACATGAGCATAGCGATCCGGATAGATGATGAATTATACAATGAGGCCAGGAAGAGCGCGGAAGCCGAAAGCAGGACCGTTCCCCTGCAGGTGGCTTACTGGGCCCGGATCGGAAAAGCTGCCCTGGATAACCCGGACCTTCCGGGTGAGTTGATCCGGGACATCCTGGCAGCGAAGAAGCAGGGCGAGTTCGAGCCCTTCGAATTCCGCTCTGAAGAATGAATATTGTCCAGTCGCCATATTTCAGGCGTGCCTACAAGAGGCTTCAGCGTAACCAGGTCAAGCCGGTCAACGACGCGATCAGGTATATCGTTTCGGACCCGGCATGTGGCGAAGAGAAGAAAGGCGACCTGGCCGGTGTACGGGTATACAAATTCCGTGTCCTTGACCAGCAGTTCCTCCTGGCCTATGAGTATGATGAGCAGGCGCTCTTCCTGCTTGGCCTGGGAGTCCACGAGAATTTCTATCGGGACCTGAAGAGATGAGGAGGCTGCCAGAGAACCCGGGGGATAACGTAAAATATCTTTTGCACAATTGAGCCATGGCAACTTCAAATCTGGTAATGTTGAGCACCACCAAAACGGACAATAGCCATGTCTGGTGCACTTGAACATCATATGCCGTCAATTCCGCTACGTTGGCCGTCAGCTTCCAGGAGAATAGGGCGGTGGAGGATCCGAAACGTCCCCTTCGGGGCTTAAGAGGATACACCTTCCCCTGACCGCTGACAGGACAGGGAAGCAGGAGAATGTGAAAATGTGAAGGGTGTCCCCGAAAGACTCGTCGATGCGATAGCTATTGCTCCTCACCTGCGTCAAGCACCATTCGGACCGCCGACGCCAGTTCCTGCCTGCCCAGGGGTTTCATCAGAAATTCCTTGACCCCCGCTTTTTTTGCCTTCTCGGGTGACACGCTGTCGCTGTGCCCCGTACAGAGGATGACGGGGATGTTGGGTCTTAGGGCAAGGATCTTCCCGGCAAGGCTTATCCCCGTGAGCTTCGGCATGGTCTGATCGGCGATGACCAGGTCAAAGCGGTAAGGACCAGAAGAGAACAGCGTCAGCGCCTCGGTGCTATCGTTGCAGGCAGTCACTGTATAACCGAGACGTTCAAGCGTATCCTTTGCCCATTCCATGAGGAGTTCCTCGTCGTCCACGAAAAGGATGTGTTCGGAGCCTCGGGGAACTGCCTGCCTCTTGCCGGTTTTGGACTTCTCGTCGGTTCGTGTTATGGGGAGGGACACCCTGAACGTGGAACCCATACCCGGTTTGCTCTCAACAAGGACACTGCCGTTAAGACCTTTCACAATGCCATAAACGACTGCGAGGCCCATGCCGGTGCCCTCTCCAACCCCTTTTGTCGTAAAGAAGGGCTCGAAGACCCGTTTCATCACGTGGGGCTCCATGCCATGTCCCGTATCCGTTACCGCGAGTTGGACATACTCTCCCGGTTTGACATCCTCGCTAAGGACGGGGGAATCAGGTCTAAAGTCAACGTTGGTTACGCTGATGCCGAGGGTCCCGCCCTTCTCTGCCATCGCAAAAGACGCATTCGTGGCGAGGTTCACAATGATCTGCTGGACTTCCGTAGGAGATGCAAGGACCGTGTCGCTCGCGGCCTCCATGCTGAGTATTATTTCGATGGTGGAGGGCAGGGAAGCGCGTAGCAGATGGACTGTTTCTTCGAGAAGAGGTGAAAGAGACAGGGGGCTTCTCATCACATCCGTCTTCCGGGAAAAAGCAAGGATCTGTTTCACGAGGTCCCTTCCCCGGTAGGCCGCCTTGAGTACCCTCTGTATACGGAGGGTACTCTTGCCATCCCGGGGGAGATCGTCCTCGACCATCTCGGCGAACCCGATGACAGCAGCCAGGATGTTGTTGAAGTCGTGGGCGATGCCGCCGGCCAGCGTGCCTATGGCCTCCATTTTGTGGACCTGGCGGAGCTGGTCTTCAAGGCGTGTTCGCTCATCCATCTCTTTCCGGAGATTCTCGTTAGCGCCAAGCAGCTCTGCGGTCCGCTCCTGCACGCGGAACTCGAGATCTTCGTGGGCTTTGAGCAGCGCCTGCTCCGCCTTTTTGCGTTGAGTGATGTTCCTCCATACCGTGAAAAGCATCTGTTTTCCCTGGATTGGAATTACCGTGAGTGAAACCTCGACCCAGAAATCTTCGCCCCCTGCTGTGCGGTGCACCCATTCGAAACGATTGGTCCCGTCCCTTGAGGCCTGCTCGATTACCTCCCGAGCCTTCTCGGAGGATAAACGGCCATCAGGCTGCCTTTCCGGAGAGATATCGGCAGGCTTCAGCCCTATCAGTTCCTCTCTGCCGGACAACTGAAGAAACTGCACGGCAGCCTCGTTACAGTCGATAAATGTGTTCCCGTGTATTAATAATATGGGATCGACCGATTGTTCGAAAAGAAGCCTGAACTTCTCTTCGCTCTCTTTAAGCGCCTCCACCGCCTTCTTGTTCTCCGTGATGTCTGTGTAAACGGCAACAACATCGCCATTGGGAAGTTTGTAGACCCAGTTTTCCCTCCATGTTCCGTGATCACGTTCATCACGGTATAGTCTTGCCGGGAAGAACTCTGTTTCCCCGGTTCTCCAGACCCTCTGAAAGACCTCAAACAGACCAAAATCCCTTACCCCCGGGAAGGCCTCGCTGGCGCGTTTTCCAATAATGGTCTTCCGTTCAACTCCTTCGATCAGTTCGGCGCCGCGGTTCAAGTCTTTGAGCACAAAATCGGCGCCGTTGGCTACTGCTTCGTATACTGCCACCCCGCTTTGCATATGATTGAACAACTGGTGGAATCGCTCCTCGCTTTCCCGCAGCGCCTCCTCGGCACGTTTGCGGTCGGTTATGTCCGTCCCGACTCCAAAAAAATAATCCAGGCTTCCGTCGGGTTTCTTTATGGCCCTGCCGTGCCATTCTACAAGGATCTCCTTTCCGTCCTTTGTCAGCACCCTGTTTTCGTTAAGTGTGGGCTGCCCCCGGGTTATCAATGTGGAGAAAACCCCTGAGAGCATTTCTCTGTCGCTCTCAGGTACCAATGCCATGTAATCCTTGTTTTTCAGTTCTTCCGGGGTGTATTTAAGGGCCCGGAGCATCGCATCGTTTATGTACCTGACTGTTCGGTCGGCGTTGATCGCCACAAAAAAGGCCGGGGAGGATTCAACAAGAGTTGAATTGAATTCCATTTCTTTCAGCAAGGCCTCTTCCATCCGCTTCCGCTGGGTTATGTCGCGGACGACGGCTTGCAGGACCGTTTTGCCGTCTATGACCATCGGGCTCAAAAGCACGTCGCAGGGAAATGTCTCACCCGTATCGGCCCGTCTGTGCACCCACTCGAATCGATGCGTGCCATTTTTCAGCGCAATCTGTATATAATGATCTCCCAAAACCCTGGATTCGGTTCTACAGGGCTGAACAAACGGGGACAGGTCGGCGGGATGCATCCCGCACAATTCTTCCCGTGTGGAACAGCCGAATGTCTTAAGCGCGGCATCGTTGCAATCGAAAAAGCTATTCTGGTCCATGAGTAACACTGCATCGCTGGTCGAATCGTAGAGCGTGCGGAACTTCGTTTCGGAACGTTGCAGCGCCTCCAGGGCGCGCAGGTGTTCCTTTTCGGACAGCTCCAGTTCCTTGATCCTCCGTTGTAACAGGGATATTTCTAAGAGCAGGTCTTGATTTGTTCTGGATTGTTCTTTCATCCGGCCCTCCTGCGGCAATGAGAGCGGCACCGGCACAGCAAACTTACTACCATGTTATTATAGCATACGTGCGCGCAAGATAGTCGATATCATCAATTGTGTATCTCTGTTGTCCTGGGTACTTTGGGGAGACCCTTCGCATTTTCACATTCTTCTTTCCGTAACTGGATTTCATCTCGCATCTTGTGGGTTGAGCCCCGTCCGGTGTTGTAACAGGGTCATCGGCCGGCGGCGGGCCGATGACGAAGCAGGATGTCGCGCGCCCCGGGTCCGCAGTTGAAGAGAAGGTCGAAGGTGGAAAGATTGGCAAGAAAGTCCCCCCAGAGCTGGGGATACACGGGAGGAACACAGGTGATATAACGAAGCTCGATCCCGTTCCTTTGAAAGATCTTTGCGTCGAGAAATCTCCCGGCCTGTCTTTGAGCCAGAAAAACTGTCGCACCGGCGGCCCTGCAGATCTCCAGGAGAAGTTCAGTTCCCTTTCCTGTCACGTCCAGTTCAGAAAGAAGCCTGAGCTTTGTTTCCACCTGAAGGTTTTTCATCAGATAGCGAGTGACTGCCAGGTTCAGATCGATGATCTTCTCAAAAGCGTTCGAAAACACCTCTGTCATGAAGCCGATATGGTCCCCGAGATAGGGGGCGTTCGCATAGGCGGCCTTGATGCTTTCGAGGTGTTTGTGTCTCCAGCGGCCCTCATGACAGATCCTGACCTGACTGATGCGTTGCAGCCCCAGGCCCTTTTTCCGGACCGGGACGGTTATCCAGAACACTCCCCGGTCATTTTTGAAACGGTTTCTGGTGATCCAGGTCGTACCCCGGGGAAACTGTACGTCGTCCAGCATGATCAGGACGTCGGAGGCGAGGGCCTTGTGGAAGAAACCGGGAAAAGCACAGAAATACGGTTGATTGGCCGATAGGATCATTACGCACCGTCATTTGTTCTTCCCCGGGTGTGATGCAACTGGCGACACCCGGACTGCGCATGCCGTTCACCTGCCTCTAGATAAGTATATCAAACCGGGTGGAAGGTGACGGTTGGGCGGGGTGTTGGCCGCGTTCCTGTAAAAGGACCTGCAATGATATTGAATATCACGGTCTCAAGAGCGTCCGCCTCCCGCCGATTCGGGAAAACGACCCGATTCTGTTGAAAATCGCGTCTCAAGATACTATTCTACTTCCGTAGCATCGACAATGCGGTATGGCATGGCTGTTGAATTCACCGTGGAAGGTTTCACGGAAGAACCGAGGTCGGGTTATGTGGGATTATAAGAGATATATATGGATGGGAACGGTCGGGGCGATGGCCCTTTCCCTGTTTTGCTTTGCAGCGTTTGCCCAGTCTCCGGGGGATCTTGAGCAAAAGGCAAAACAGCTTGAGCAACAGCTGCAAGGCACGACTGACCTGAATACGCTCATGGAGACGTATCGCGACGCCATGCAGCTTATGAATGAAGCGGGCGGGATCACCGGTACGCAGAACATATCCATGCAGCCGGCCGAAACGCCGGAGAAAGAGATGGAGCGCCGCCGCGAGATCATGAACAGGCAGTTCCGCCAGGCAAAGAACATGGTGGGAAATCTTCCCGCAGGCACGGAGAAACCCCAGCTCCCCGAGGCTTTTCCCCTGGAAGGATACATTGTCGTGAATGGAGGAGAAAAAGAGTTATTCTCCAATGAAGTGAAGACGGACCTCCTGTACACGATCAAAGAGAGATTTGTCGGTAACCTGATCGTCCTCAATGCCTACGATTCGGCGAGAGGAGAATTTGACAAAGAAAAGGCGTATAGAATTGAATCTCTGTCAACGAAGATCAACGTACTGGGTATGCTGGGCAGGAAGT
Organism: Syntrophobacterales bacterium Delta_02; assembly: GCA_001603955.1. Lineage (GTDB taxonomy): Bacteria > Desulfobacterota > Syntrophorhabdia > Syntrophorhabdales > Syntrophorhabdaceae > Delta-02. Next base: position 5,716 of record LVAA01000091.1, read on the forward strand.
GTGTGAGCAGGAGCCCATATCTACCATCGTATTGTACTGACTGGGCCCGCTTTCTCCGCTACGAGATCTCGAAGGGAGAACGTTATCCGCAATTCTATGCCAACGTTGTGAGCGGGACCCCCGCTGAGAATGGTCAGATCAAAGTCACGGCCAAGGCGCCCGCGGTCACCTTTCTGGGTGATGATGGCAAGACGAATCTGGGAATGGGATGTTTTAACGCCACATGGATGCTGAACAGGTCGGAGTTTGAACGATTGCTCAAAGGAGGCCAGATATCGTTGCGCAAGGATATCGGCAGGCCGATGGGGCCATCGCCCGGTTGCCGTCCCGGTTCCACGATGGAACTGTATCTCAAGGTCAGGCAGGAGCCCGAGGAATGCAAGAACAAGACATCTGTCGAGCTCACGATCGTCAGCCCGGAAGACGGGAGCAAGCGCGTCTTCAGTGGCGAATCCTCCTCAGGCGAAGATTCCAACAAGCTTACCCTGGAGCTTGAGGCCAGAACGGTGCCGGAGAGCTATGCCGATTCGGTGGAATGGACCATTCCCGAGATAGAAGGCTCCAAACGGACCATTACTCCCGCTTCGATGTCATCAACACCGAAAGGACGCAAATTCACGGTTGTCTATAAGGGATTGCCCGAGGACAATAACGAATTCGGCAGGAAGACGGTGAAGGCAACACTGAAAGTGGATTCATGCAGGATAGAAAAGACAAGAGAGGTGCAGCTTTTCTATCCCAGGGATGAAAAGAACAACCCCGAGGGAAAGTATCCCAACTGGTACTATTACTGGAAGCAGACCCCGGCGGCAAGACCGTTCGGTCAGAATGTTAGAATCGCCTACCAGTGCGAAGGGGTCCCGATCGGCAAATGCGAATGCGGCCGACAGGGCGTTATAGGACAATACAATCCGTACTACTCCGCCTACAAGACCATCAATGTATGCAACCTCAGGACGAACACATGGGACCCAGATACATTCTATGTCAAGCTGCCGGCGGTCAAACGGTCAATACCGTCGACGCTTTCCGGGAGGAGCTACCTCAGCTACACTTACATTGATACCTTTGCAGTGGATATCATGCACGAGTTCACCCATTTCAATAATCACCACACCTTCTGGCCTGGAGGCTGGAAAGAGAGCAAAGACAAGGATGGGGATGATATTCCTGACATCCTTGAGCCGGCGATGGGGTTTGATCCGGAGAAAAAACAAACGTACTGGCAGGATGTGCAACTGGGTGATGATGAAGAGTTCCTGACACTGGAAGCCACCTACGACTACAAGGTGGGGACATATGACGAGTACGACTGGGCAAGGCCCGGCAAGAACTGGCCAAAATAGCTAGAGGTCAACTACAGGAACGCCGTTCGTATCTTCACATCCTTCCTTTTGCCGGGTCTGCAGGATCTTCAGATTCCAAGGGGGACTTTGGGGATGCCCTTCACATCTTCACATTCTCTTTTCTACCAGCTCTGAACGAGCAATGATGGCTGTCGGTGATATTAGATAGATGTTATCCCTCTGTCCCGAGAATGTCAATAACCGCCGCGCCTCTCTTCGGATTTTCGGATTCCATTTACCCGATGTTCCTTTGATCCTTGCACGGATGCCGAATGTGAGAATGCGAAGGGTTCTAAAGTTCCCTTAGGTTCTTTCCGCCTGTAAACCAATTCTACATGTAAAATGAGATTACTAGCTTTTGCTCACGATGTGATATCAATCATATACTGATATGTACAACGTGATCTATATAATACGGTAGGCACCACTCATCAAGATAGGAAGGCCAGATGGAAGATGCATCCAAGACAAATCAAGAACTGGTCAAAGAGATATTGCTCTTAAAACAGAGGATCAAGGAACTGGAGCAATTGGAAACGGAACGCAAACTGGCGGAGGGAGAACAGGAGAGGCTCATTCTTCAACTTAAAGAAGCGCTTTCTCAGGTCAAAGTTTTAAGCGGGCTGCTCCGCATTTGTTCTTCCTGCAAAAGAATACGCAACGATGAGGGAGTCTGGGAACAGATGGAACAGTATATAAGAGACCGTTCAGAAGTGGACTTTTCCCATACCTATTGCCCGGAATGCGCAGAAAAAGTGCGTTCTCAACTCCATCAGAAGGAGTGAATCAATAAACAGCAGTCAGGGGACATCGTTCATAAGCAAATAACTCAGCCCCCCGACTTCTTTCGCATGTTCATCCTTCTTCCTGCATCCCTTTGCCGGTGTCGAAGGGATGCTACTTTTTTGATGACGGCAGACCTACTCCATCGACAGATGGGTCGTCATTTCCGACAGATCGATCTCCTTCTCGCTGTCAGGGTCATATTTCAGGACCTTGTTGCCGAAATCCCCGGAATCGATCTTCGCCTCGACCCATCTATTCCAGGTTTCCCTTTGAGAAGACACGATCGAGGCAAAGTCGCCCGATCGGCTGAAGCGGGAAAGAGCTTCGTCCACTATCCATACACAATAGTGGCACTTCTTCTTTTCCCCTTCGGAGACAACATAAAAGTACTGAAAATGCTTGCTTCCCGGCCTCAGGCTATCGCGAATCTGGTAACCTTTGTACGACCATTGGTTATCCATCGCCCGTTCCTCCTTCTGCAGGTGTATTCGACTACAGTCAATCGTAATGTAGGGAGGATTAACCGAAAAGGCAAGTCAGCCAGTCTGCTAAGAAGCCTGAGATAAAGGGAAGGAAGCGTGAGGTGGGCGCAGGTAGGGGGCGTTCGTTCATAAGGACAGCAAGGAGGACTACAGGATGTCCCCTCCTCCCGTTGGGAACGTCCCCGCGGACCAAAGACGCAGAGGGTTCTTCGACGCCTGTTGGACCTTCGCGTTTGCAGGTTCGCCTGACGGAAGCTTCTTGGTGGCAGCAACGTAGCGTACCGACGCCCCTTCAGGCTCCACCGCAAACACGGGTGCAGCAGCCATTGTGAGAGTTATGATGAGAAGAAATACTATCCAGTATCTGATGGCCATAAACTCCTCCGGATATGGCGTAAATGAGATTCCACTCGAGCTTCTGCCGATCTATATGTTCCCGTTTATCGACTCTGGGGATGCCCTCTTGGTTTTCAGATCCTCTCTTTTTTTTCTTGCTTCGAGATCATCCCTCTTAGGGATGTCCCTGCCCTTTACCCTGCTCTTTCTTGGAGCGTATTTCTATCAGCGCTTGCGTCATTCTCGCGGCGTGTTCTACCCGTTTGTTGTCCGGGGCCATTTCGAGCGCTTTCCTGTACGCTTCTTCGGCTTTCGAGAGCATTGTAATGTCACGCGGCGGGTTGTCGGAAAGCATGAAATAGGCTTCACCGAGAGCGTAATAGGCGTTGACGGTGGGTTTGCAGCGGATCGATGTCAGCAAGTGGTCGATCGATTCTTTGCACTTCTTCTTGGAGAGGAGATCATAACCGCCCCGGTAATAGATGTGCGCCCGGCTGGAATTGTAGTACTTGAGGGTGCGCCATTCCGTGCCGTCGGTCCAGCGGTCGCCGACGATCTCAAGCTGCTGCAGCGCAATGTCATGCCTGCTCGCAACGAAGGCCATTCTCGCATATGATAGACGCAGGCGGATGCCGTCGGGATACTTGTTCAGTACGTTGGTGTATATGCTCTCTATCTCCTCCCACACTTCCTTCCTGGCGAGGACCTCTTCCTTGCCCTCCAGTTCCCGCCACTGCTCATAGTATGCGTCTGCCATTATCAGCCCAAGAAACGGGTACTGTTTTGATTGTTTGAGACAGACGTTCGCAAACTTGAACATCTCCTCGAGCGATCCTCCCCATTTCGGCGTCAGGTTCTGCAGCCTTTCAACATGCAAACCCAAATGCCAGGGACAGGCCTTGACGCCATTCTGATAGTATTGTTCCTTGACCTCTTCCGGATATCCCATGCCCCTCGCGACGAGCATCAGCAGGCGTGATGAGTTCGGATCGTTAGGGTTGAGCGCGAAGGATCTATCCAGATCCTTCTTGGCCAACTCCAGTTTCCCGTAGAATGCCGGCCATGCATCTTCTGGGACATCTTTGGCATACCCTGTTCCCCGTATCGACCATGCCCAGTTGATGTAAAAGAGCCCCCTGACCGTGAACGGTATGTGGGAATTCGGTTCCTTATCGCACCATTCGTTCAATACGCTGTGCATCAAAGCGATGTGCCTGTCATCGGTTATCTTCCCCAACCCGGCATAAAGACTCGACAGGCTTCCCGAGTTGTCTTCGTTTTGGTTCTTCAAAAGCTCTGAGGCTAAGTTCTGCACGGAGGCGTAATTCCTGTTGAGGTAAAGCTCGTGCACCCATCTGATGTTGCCGTTGACATACGTGTACACGGCATCATTGATCTTGATTGTCCTTGGGCAGTCGACATCAAAATAATCAACCGTGGCGTACCTGGTTTCTTTCTTTGTCTTTGGCAAAGGAGCTGGATCTTTCTTGCTGCACGAGTAGGGGCTGGTCAGGGCCAGCAGTGATACAAAGACTACGGAGAAAAGAATAGGGGATACCGCGTTGCGTTTCATGTTCACCTGCCTGTAGTTATGGTCCCGGGGATGCTCTTTGCGTGTTCTGCCGTCCCGTCCGATCCGGCTGATGTTCGGGGGATGCGGTGTCACGCAAGGCATATCCAAAAACCCACGCGTTTGCTGCCGGTTACTCAAGAGGGTCAATAACCGGTGTTCAGCTTTCTTCTGCCAGGTGTGAGCGAGCAAAGATGGTTGTGGATAGTGTTATACAATGGTATTACTATCCCCCGAAAATGTCAATAACGGGCACGTTTTCCACATCTCAGATCCCATGCGAAAAGAGCCGGAAATGATCATTTGTTGCTCTGGAAATCTCTCCATGATGGCGGTTCAAGCCTTGGGTAACAGAATTGCACGAACACCGAATGTGAAAATGTGTAAGGTGCCTTTAGAGTACTCCGGAGCTAGGAAGGCGGGTGCCAATTGAGTGTCAAGTCATTGCGGTACTTGTTACAACCATCTCTATCTCTATGTAATAATTGGTCATTGTCGTATTCGTAATTACGTATTCGTAATTAGATGATAATATTATCGGAGACGATCCACAGGTCACAACCCGGATTCTTGCGCTTGAGAGGTATGATGCGTTCATTCTCTCCAAGTAAGGTCAGCCGTCCTCATGTAAAAGGAGCTCTTCTTCGGCCAAGGGTTTTCGATATCCTAGACTTGAGGAAGGATTGCGGTATCGTCTGGATCTCAGCGCCGGCAGGTTCAGGCAAGACCACTCTTGTCGCCAGCTACCTCACAGAGAGGAACCTGAACGCACTCTGGTACCAGGTGGATGAAAGGGATTGCGAAATTGCAACCTTCTTTTATTACATGGGCATTGCCGCACAAAAGGGCGCATTCCGAAAAAAGACTGTCCTGCCTCTCCTGACACCCGAATATTTGTTGGGAATCCCTCAATTTACCTTTCGTTACTTCGAAAACCTTTACGGCAGCTTTCGAATGCCTTCCGTCATTGTTCTTGATAATTATCAAATGGTGCCTGAAAATTCTGAGTTTCATGACCGAATGTGCCAGGGGTTTTCGATAGTCCCGGAAGGGATAAACATATTTGTACTGAGCCGCCTCGCGCCTCCCCCGCAATTTGCGAGATTGACGGCCAATGGCGATATCCGGGTTATCGATAATGATAGCGTCAAATTTTCGCGCAGTGAATCCGAGGCATTATTCTCCCTGGTCTATCGAGGTACAACTCCAGGCAGTCTATCTGACCGCCTTTACGACAAGACCAGGGGATGGGCCGCAGGCCTTGTTTTGCTTGCGAACAGCGAACAAAAAGAAAAATGCGGGGAGCCCGATCAGGCATTCTCCGCGTCGGATGACGTTTTTCGTTACTTCGCCACAGAGATCTTCGGTAAGACGGACCTGGAAACGCAGGACTTTCTCCTGAAAACTGCTTTTTTTTCTGCCATGACCGTCTCAATGGCGGAAGAATTGACTATGAACGCGAAAACGTACGATATCCTATCCCGCCTCGTGCGGGACAATTTCTTTACGCACAGGGACATCCGTAACGTACCATCTTATCAGTACCACCCCTTGTTCAGGGCATTCCTTTTGGCCCGGGCAAAGGCCGGTATGCCCGAAGATGTGCTTCGGGAAGTCCAAAAGAAGGCCGCCTTCATCCTCGAGAACTCGGGGAGGATCGAGGACGCCTGTGACCTTCTTCGCGATGCCAGCGATCTGTTGGAGCTTACGAGGTTGATCCTGGCCCATGCGCCGGTGCTATTTTCCCAGGGACGGGGCAAAACGATCGAAGTGCTGCTTGCTGTTTTTCCGGCGGAAGTCATCGAGCGGGACCCATGGCTTTGCTACTGGAATGGTGTTTGTAAAAAGATGTATGATCCCCCGGCCGCCCTGGAGAATTTCACTCGCGCTTTTGAAATGTTCGAAGCGCAGGATGATATCGCGGGAGCCCTCATATCATGGGCCTCAGCCGTCGATACAAGCCTGTCTACATTAGATGTTTCCGAAGTTCTCGATCGGTGGATGGAGTGGATTGACAGGTACATGGAACGTTTCCCGGGTTTTCCCTCTCCCGAAATTGAGGCCCGGGTTCTATCGAACCTGGCAGTGGCAATTATGTGGAGACAACCATACAAGCACGACGTCGAAACCCTGATCAACCACGCTCTGGCCTTGTCGCTGGAAATTAACGACAGCAATCTCTGTCTTCAAAACTGTGGCTCGGCGATGATACTGTATGCCTGGAAGGGAGATCTCCATAAATCAGCCAGCATCCTTGCAAAAGTGAAAAGCATGGCATTGACCCGATCGGCTTCCCCGTTATTTCTTATTTTTTGGAAAACTGGCGAGGCAATCTATTATCAGGCCAATTCCTCCTCAGACCCTCTCCTGCCCGTGCAGCAGGCAATCGAGATCGGCCGCGCCAGCGGCGTCCACGTGATAGAGCAATACCTTATGGGTATAGGCGTGTATAGCTCATTCTGTGTGGGTAATATGAAGGAGGCCGAAAAATGGCTGCAGGAAATGTGGACAACCGCAAGGACAGACCGGAAAGATCAGCTGGCCCATTATCATTTCCTGTGGGGATGGTATCACTTCATTCGAGGAGAAATATCTCAAGCCGCCCTTCACTTGGAAAGATGTGTGGAGTTTTCCAAAACACTGGGAGCCCTGGTTCCCGAAATCATCCATAGACATCTGGGGGCGCATATTCTCAATGCCGGGGGCGAACATGATAAGGCTCTACTGGAACTCAATGCTATTCGAAAATTGACTGGCATATCCGGGTTTTCCTTCTTCGAATATCTTCTGCACTTGACCGAGGCAGAGTTTGAATTGGACCGGGGCAATGAAGCCGCAGCCGTGCAAGCCCTTTACGCAGCGATGACACTTGGCAGAAAACAGGGATTGATCACGGCACTGTTTGTCTGGCGCCCTGAGGTTATGGTTCGGCTTTGCGCCAAGGCGCTCGAATATGGGATAGAATCAGATCATGTCAAGAATCTCGTCAGGGGCCTCAAACTCAATCAGGGCACAATACCCCTTGATGTTACCGATTGGCCATGGCCCGTAGAGATCCGCACCTTCGGCCGATTCGAGCTCCTGAGGGATGGCGCTGCTGTCAGTTTTTCCCGTAAGGTCCAAAAGCGTCCCCTTTCGCTCCTGAAAGCGCTGATCGCCTTCGGAGGCAAAGAAGTGAGGCAGCATGCGATAGAGGACCTTCTCTGGCCAGACGCTGACGGGGACATGGCCAGCAGTGCGTTTAAGACCACGTTGTCGCGCCTCCGAAAACTCCTCGGCACAGATAAAGCAATCGAGGCAAGAGACGGAAAGGTGAGCATTGATTCCCGACTGGTCTGGGTTGACACCCGCGTTCTGGAGAACCTTGGCGACAATGTAGCCGCCCTCCAGGCAAAGCCAAAAGACGCACGAATAGCCGATGCGGAACGCCTTTCGTCTCGTGTTCTCAAGCTGTATCAGGGAGAATTCCTGGATGGCGATGACGAACCATGGATCATTCCGGTTCGGCAAAAATTCAGAAACCGGTTCTTGCGGATAATACAAGAACTCGGTGATACCCTGGATAATGCCGGAAAAAAAGAGAAACTCTCTTTTCTTTACGAAAGCGTGGGAGACCGGGGTATATCTGCGGACGAGCTGAGGAACCGGGGGAGATTGAGAGTTATCAGGTAGGAACGATGAGCAGGCCGGATCGAATGCTTGGAATGGTTTCTACCTTTCTCTTCGGTTCGCTGCTCCTTGTTTCGGACCTCGGAGCGATGGATGTGCAAGCTTTTGGAAAACCTCTTTCCATACATGGCTACCTCAGCCAAAGCGTTGGCCTCGGTATTGCGGGCGAACATTATGATACCCAGAAACACTTCCAGTCAGCTATTTTTCAGGGGCTTCTCGAGTTGGCCTACGATCCGGCCAAGGAGCTGAGGATATTTCTGAGCGGGAAGCTGAACGCGGATTATGCATACCCGGTCCTCGAAAATGACCGTCTTTGGCAGGAAAAAGGATTCGGCGAATCCCGGAAAAGACTCTACATTCTCGATAGCACCAAGGATTTGTTGAACGAGGCCCACATAACCTGGCAGAAAGGGCCCATTTGTGTAAGATTGGGGAAACAAATAGTCAGATGGGGGGAAACCGACGGTTTTCGCCTTATGGACCAGATCAATCCTCTTGACCAGAGAAGAGGATTGGCGGATGTAGAGTTTGAAAATACAATCCTCCCGATCTGGCTTGTGAGGGCCGAGTATACGGTGCCCACTTTGCCGGCATGGCTCCAGGCCCTTTCCTTCCAGGGAATATTTAATCCGAATGTGCAATTTCGCCCCAACGCGAGTCTCCGGCCCGGGAACAATGTATCAGGTATCTGGTCGCCCAGCGCCAATATTCCCTTGGGGGGTCCCTATCCTCTAGATTATGCCCATCTGGGTGCCGAAGATGCTCGCGTGGACGAACCGACCGGGCCCCGCGGCTACGATTACGCGTTCAGAATGAAAATGACCCTCCATGATACGATCTTTACCGCGAATTATTATTATGGCCGGGACAAGGATCCGGTCAGCCGGATCGCCGGGCCGTCCCGTGTCGATCTATCCCCCTATGACGGCAGGATGATCGTGCATCCCAACGTAGAAGGATATTACCCGATATTTCGTTTTGCCGGGGGCACTTTAACAACTGACATCGATTCTCTCCAGTCCACGTGCCTTGGGGGAGTAGCACCCGTACTCCGCGGTGAAGCCTTCTATGCCTTTGGGAGCACATTTACCTCCGATGCCGCGAACAGTTTTGAATCTCATGATGAGATACGCTGGGCAGTTGGGGTTGATTGGAAAGTGATGGTCCCCGTCTTGAATCCATACTCCTTTTTCACAATATCACCTCAATACTACCACAGGAAAATAGTCGGCTACCCTGACAGAGGCATGCTTACGGGGCCGGGGGGAGGACCCCTTCGGGAAAACAATTACCAGTCGAGCCTCATGGTGAGCACTTCCTATTTGAACGGAAAACTGCAGCCATCTTTTTTCTGGTTGAGGAATATCAGTGAACGGGCCGATTTCTACCGGTTCAACCTGATCTATGATTGGAGCCACAACTGGAGGTATACCGTCGGAGCTCTCCTCTTTTACGGGGCAAAAGAAGGGAAAAGCTTCGAAGCCTTTGCCCACAAAGACCAGGTGTATTTAGCAGTAAGCTACCGATTCTGACACAAAGGAGACAATCAATGATCAAAAAGATCGTATGCTGCCTTGCCGGTTTGCTGGCCATCAATGCAGGCGCATCTGCGACAGATTATTTTGACCCCTCAGCATATTTGCCCGGGGTTACGGACGTGGAAAAACAGAAGGCCATGTTCGATGATCCTAGGCCCTACCTTGACCGGTTCGGGCCGAAGCACGTTCTTCCCGCCGATCTCTATAAACAGCTTGTCTACAACATGGATGACATGAAGAAACAATGGTCAGACCTTGTCGGTTTCATTGCACCCGATATGGTGGGCAACGTGGCCCCGGAGATCAAACCGGGGCGCTATTCCCACGGGGACCTCGCAAAATATCCAGGGCTCAAGAAACTAATGTATGACCAGCTGGCAAAACGGATAAAACCCGGCGGTCCCCCTTTTGCCGGTTCCATCCCCGAGTTTGAGATAATTCCTACGAGACAATATTACTGGGCTCTGCCCGTATCCGAGATGACAAGGAGAAATATGCATCGAACCACTCTGGATGAGAACGGGTTCCTGGTTCCTGGGACCTGGCAGGGCGGATATCCGTTTCCCAGGCCTGAAGGTAAATTCAAGGCACAGCAGGTTATTTACAATTTCATGAAACGATACGTGGGATGGGGTAACAATTCTTATCTTGCCGGTAGAGTTACCAGCTATAACAGGAGCCTCAGGATCGACTTCCGGGCCAGGTACGGTCTTCGGCAATTGGCCCTTGCAGGAAGGTGCATCATGGAACCTCACGGTTTTTTCGACAACCCTGCGCAGCAACGGGCGGAAGAAAAGATATACGCCATCTTCTGGACGGAACCTCGTGATTTTGCCGGCGGGGTCGTGACGAGCCTTACTTATCTTGATTCGGAAAAACCGGATACAGTCACGATATATCTTCCCACAATGAGAAAGCCCAGAAAAGCCGCGCCAAGGGATACCCAGGATGACACATCTTGTGGACAGGGCCGTATCCCGGATGACGTGGAAGGTTTTTGGCAGAAGCTCTCGCCAAACCGCTACCCGTACAGATATGAGATCCTCGAAGAGCGGGAATACCTTGTCCCCGCACCGACCCTGGATGGTTCGGAATATATCACGTCGGAGGGGGCGGAATTCAGGAACGTCCGATTGGAAAGACGCCCCCTCTACGTTATCAGGTTAACGCAGCTGGATAAGAGCTATGTGTACGGGTCGCGGATCCTTTATATCGATCGGGAGACGTTCCTTCTCTACCATATAGAAAATTATGATCAAAAAGGCAGACTGTACCGGTCATGGGATATACAATATAGTTTTTTTCCTGAAATGGGAGCATTTGCCTGGTCGGGCATGCTGCTCGTCAAAGATCATATCAATGTACGGTCGACGGTGGATCGTCAATACGCCCTGCCTGCCCAATGGAAACGTACGGACCTCGAGGTCGACGGTTTTTTAAGAGCCAAATAAAATTTCAGGTATTTTCTTATATGTAACCAATATGTGACTGGTTCACCGGTATCCTGTTCTTAAAAAAGGAGGAAACCATGAACAAGTCACTTCGAACCATCCTGTTTTTTGTTTCAATGATCCCAATCTGTTTCGCAGTATCTCCCGCTGAAGCGGAGAGGGGCTTTCCGGAACGCCCGGCCATTTTTCCCATCCCACTTTCCTGGATCGTTCAAGGGGAACAGTATACACCATCGAGGTATTATGCTTCTTCCAGACCCAAATTGGAGAATGCCCCTTTAATCCCGGAATCCTACCGGAGCATAAGCTGGGAAGTCTATGTTCCCTCACTGTATCATGCGACGGCTCCAGATCGCTAAGACTATTTCTTCAGGAACCGGCCTTTTGTGATGCAGGATAAAACAGGCGTATCATGGAATGACAAACGGAAGAGAACCCAGGATCGGAGGGTTTCATTGGTCGTAAGCTCTATCGATTTTTTCATGTTTCCGGGAGGGGATTATGAAATTGGGGAAAGTGCTTATAGAACAGGGTCATACTGACAGTGAAGAAATCAAACGCGCACTGGAGATGCAGGATAAAACCGGAAAAGCCATCGGGGAAATTCTGATTGATCTGGGATTTCTAAACGAAATACATCTCCGCGATGCCCTCCTCCTCCAGAGTCATTTAAGGTCGCAACCAGAGGAAGATACGCTCAATTTTCTTCGGAAAAATGCGCCCTTTAATGTCCTGCCTGATGGGGAGTTGTCAAATCTGGCCTCAACAATGACACAGGAACATTTCTTGCCCGGAAAGGTCATCATCGACGACGGGGAAACAGGGTCCAGATTCTACGTGATAAAAGAAGGCCGTGTTAAATGCGAATTCTGCCAGGAAGATAGAGAAATTGCTCTTGGGTATCTAGAGGAAGGCGAATATTTCGCTGACATCTCATTGCTCACGGGATTGCCCAACCATTTTCGGGCACAGGCGACGGAATTCACAACCTGCCTGGTACAGAACAAAGGATCCTTCGACGACATGGTTATGAAACATCCCCGGTTGTTCAATATCTTTGGCTATCACCTTTTGCAGAGGATAAAGATCATTTACAAAGATGTCATTGTCAACCCGATACCTCTTGTCGAACCATTTGTATATAGAAGGCAGGTAAACGACCTGTTGACCCAGCCTCAGGTTTTCTGCAACAGGAATTTGAGCATACGGCAGGTCGCGGCCGAACTCATCACCAGGAAAGCGAGCACCGCGATCATTGTAAATGATGATGACGTCACGCTGGGGCTTGTCGGTTTGCGCGAAATGGTTAACGCGCTCGCAATGGAAGACATGGACCCTTCTCAATCCATAGAATCCATCGTGAGGAAGGATTATTGTACGATCGCCGCCGACGATTATTTTTTTGATGCCATTTATGAAATGATGAAGCATACAACGAGCAAACTCGTGGTAATGAGCCAGGGGAAGACCAGGGGGATCATAACCGGATTGGATCTGCTTCGTTTCAGGGGCCGCGACGTGCTTTCCATTATGAGGAACATCGAGAACGCGCCCGACTATAATATGCTTAATCTTATGAGGCGGGAAACGGAAAAGGTGCTCAAGGCACTTATATCTGACGGTGCAACGGCTTCCCATGCATGCAAGATCCTTAGTACCCTGTACGACAAGGTAACCCGAAGAGTAATAGGACTTGTCCTGGAAAACGTGGGTCAGGCACCGGCCCCGTTTGCGTGGCTTGGCCTGGGAAGTGAAGGCCGGAAAGAGCAGACACTGTTAACGGATCAGGACAACGGGATAATATTCGCCGGAAGCGGCAAACCTGAGGAAGGTCCGTATTTTGAAAAAATGGCGCATGACGTAGTTGAAGGGTTGAGCCAGTGCGGTTTCCCCATCTGCAAAGGCGATATCATGGCGACCAATGCCAAGTATAGCGGTACGCTGGAAGCCTGGAAAAAGAGGGTCGAGCAGTGGATCTTTTCTGAGGGTCGTAATGGTAACAACCTAATAGATATATACGTCTTTCTTGATTTTCGTGCCATTTATGGCGATGAGTCTCTCGCAAGACAACTGAGATCCCATATAATGAAATGTATTGTCAGAAATAGTCATTTCCTTGAGATCCTTGCAGACAGCATTATTTCGGTGCCTGTTCCCCTGGGGTTGCTGAAGAATTTTATAGTCGAGAAGAACGGGAAGTATAAGAACAGTATCAACCTGAAGAATTACGGCCTGTTGCCATTGACATCATGTTTCAAGATACTCGCCTATCATTATGACCTCTATGAAACCAATACCCTGGAACGAATGAAGGCTCTGAAAGAAAGGAACGTACTTCTTCACGACCAGGCAGAACTTTTCGAACAGGCCTTTGAAACTTTCCTGACTTTGAAGATAAAGAACAGTTTGTCGAAGATCGATGAAGGGACAGATTCAGGCAATTACGTGAACCCCAATATCCTCACATACTTGCAGAAGCAGGCATTGAAAGAGGCTTTTTCGGCTACCACCCAGGCAAAGAAGACAACCAGAAACATCCTTATGACGGGTTCCAGGCACGAATCGGCATGGAGCCGTGCTGAAGTGGGTATGCCTTGCTAGGCATCAGGACAGTGGGCAGGCACGGGACGTTCGTTCATGAGCGGATAACTCGATCCCCCCTGCCCCTTTTTCATCATTCTCCCAGAACCTTGGAGGTATCTTGAAGCTGTCAATTGCGAGGCCCCTTTGCTGGCGGCCGATAATGAGTATCAACAGGTGCTACTCAGCTTCTGCCAGATCAGAACGAGCGACGGTGGTTACAAATGGTATTCTTCTGCCCCGAAAATCTCAACGAGGGAGTATTTCCTGCCCTCGGGCGGAATTGAACTTGTCTGAAAGAAGTTGGGTACTTTTTGATGATATCCCCTGATTCTCCCCTTGTGTTGTAATCGCCAAAAGAGATTGGATATCATTGCCGTCCGCTCGGAGGCAGGCAAGGTCTCCTTTCCCTCATTCCTGGATCAACACTGTTGTGTCAGTTCTTCAGTTCCAGGGTATCGACCTCTTCCAGTTCGAGTTTGTCGCTGTCTTTTCGTTCACTGCCGTGCAGCGGAGAAAAAACGACTTTGTTGCTGACGCCGTAGGACTCCATCTGCTCGTAGAGAAAGATTCCCGGGACATCTTCGTGGATCAAAAGGAGGCTCTCTCGATAAAGCGCCTTTCTTTTGTCCTTGTTCATTTCGAAGCGGGCGGCCTCCAGCAACCTGTCGAGCTTTGGGTTCGAGTAGTGGGAGATGGTGGAGTGGGAGGAAAGGAGTGGAACCAGAATGCCGTCCGCGTCGAATATGGTGTTGCCCCATCCGAGAAGGTAGAGGGGTTCCTGCTGGCGGGTCCGGAGCATTTTCATGTACTCGGCCCACTCGTACACCTTGACGCGGACCCGGATGCCGGCTTTGCCCAGCATGTCGGCGACGGCCAAAGCAACCTCCCTGTCGCGAATGTATCGCCCGGAAGGGGTGGCCAGTTCCGTTTCAAACCCCTCCGGCCAGCCTGCCTCAGCCAGAAGTCTTTTGGCCTTCTCGGGATCGTAAGAATGGGCCCGAATGGAGGGATCATAGCCGAAGGTGTGCTGAACAAGGGGCGTGGCCAGCGGTTCACCGGCGCCCATGAGAGCGCCCCTGATCAGGGTCTCCCTGTCCACGGCATGGGCAATGGCCTGGCGGACACGACGGTCTGAAAGCGGACTGCCGCTCGATCTCAACGGGTTGATGCCGAGGAATATGAGCCTGCCGCTATGGCCCGTGATCACGATGACCCCGGGATTGGCGCGAAGAGACGGTATCAGTTGGGGAGGAACGCCGGCAACTAGGTCCACCTGGCACTTGTTCAGGGCCTCTACGCGCTTCACGGGGTCAGGGATCGACCGGAACACCAGAGTCTTGACCTTCGCGGAATCAGGCCCCCAGTAGCGGTCGTTCGCTTCCAGTTTGACGAAATCACCCGCCGAACGGCTCACGAATCTATAGCGTCCCGTTCCTACAGGGTGCCGCGCGAAATGTGCATCTCCCTTCTCGCGAATGTATTTCTCCGGCACGATATAGGCGGCGAATGCCATCCGGTTCGGCAGGATCGGATCGGGCTTTGCCGTTACAATTCGGACCGTGCGGGAATCCATGGCAACGATGTTCTGAAGGCTTCCGAGAAAGGCGATCAAGGGGCTTTTCGAATGCATTGCCCGGTTGAGGCTGAAGACGACGTCAGCGGCTGTCAGCGGGTCTCCGTTGTGGAAGAATACCCCTTTCCGGATGGTGAATTCCCATGTCGTCGGATCGATGTTCCGATAACTCTCGGCTAGATTGGGCGATATTTCGTTGCTCCCCGTTCTTCTCAAGAGGGCGTCGAACACGGTGGTACAATAGTTCAGGTCCACCGACGAGATCGCCTTGTGGGGGTCCAGGCTCGTCACATCCACGCCCCTGGCGATGACTATCTTTCCGGCTGCCGCAGGGCCTCTGGCCTCAAGAGGCGGATTCAGGCAGAGCAGGAACGCGGCGAGAATACTTACCGTGATCGCGTGCATCTTCATTTGCACCTCCATTCCTGATGCTCCGGTTGATGTGATACTGATTATGATCGAGCAACGATGGTCATGGGTGGTATTGGCCAAATGCTATTCCTCTCCCCCGAAAATGTCAATAGCAGCCCCGCGTTTCGGATCTCAGATCCCATGCGAAAAGAGCCGGTCATGATCATTCGTTGTTCTGGAAATGTTTTTTTCACGACCGCGGTTCAAGCTCTGGGTAACAGAATTGAACGAACACGTAATGAAATGTAAAGGGCGTCCCGAAAGTCACATTGACGCTAGAGGTACTTCCTCCACCCAGGCCCCTCCATCATGGGCTGGAAGAACATGATGTAAGGCCCCTTGACCAGGTGCGCCATCACCCCCTGATCGTGGATATTTCGGATCTCGTGGTTGACCAGAACCTTGGCAAAGCCCAGTTGGGCCATCTCCGGTGCTTCCCACTCGCTGTGAATGAGGTACTCGGGCGGATTGGGCGCGGCGTCGGGTGTTTCGAACGCGGGTTTCGGGTTCCTGGGAGGCACCGCCCCGAGGGTCTGAAGGGTCTCACCCATGGATTGCGGGTCAAGCATGAAGCTGCCGATAGCGCACACGCCGATCTGCTTCATGATCATGTACCCGAGGAAACCCGTCGAATCGGAGATGGCCTCCATCGTCTCTATCGCGCCGGCCTCGAAATCCTTCTCACTGCCCGGCTTGACGGTATGCTCCGCGAGCGCCACGCAACGCATGGGTGTGGCAAATCTTACAATTTCTTTCTGCTGCTGGATGTCTTTTGCGAGGTCGGCTATCTGGCCCATGGACCGAACGGGAGGCATCCTGGCCTTGACGATGCTGTAGACTGGTTCCCACGGTCCCTCGACAACCATGGAAAGACAGTGGCCGCAGAGCTCGAAGATCCTGTCGAACTGCTTCAGATGGAAATCGTCGTGATCCCGCCAATTCTTCCACATGGTATACTGGTAATTCCTGATGGGGTTCAGGGTTTGCCGCATATCGATGGCACCACCCCCGAAACGGCCGGCCAGGGGGAGTATGCCTGTCTGAACGTTCGCCTGAAATCCGAGGAATCCGGGATGGGATGCGGTGGTGATACACACCCTCGGACCCACCTGATGCATCTGGCGGAAGCTCTCCTCAGAGTTTACCACCCTGGACATATTGACCGCCACATGGATCGAGCTTTCTTTGTCCTTCGGGGCCATGGGCTTTACCTCCTTCTTCGTGCGATCATAAGGCAGGCATGAGAACATACTGCCAACATCTATGCCGTCCGGCTCATATTGTGAGTCTATTTGGCCACCCCTGTTCTGTCAAGTTTGCCCGGGCCCCGATTTGATCCGCCGCGGCGGACAGCGCGGGTAGGGGACGTTCGTGTTTGCCGGGAGAATGGCTCGATCCGCTCTCGACGCAGCTTGCGCGGAAGGAATAAATGATTATATTCGTCAATCGCAAGGAGGGCATATGAAGCTTTCATCCCCTATCGCATTTGCGCTTCTTATTTGTGCCATCTATGGTTGTCAGAATACGGGTGTGAGCGAACTGCAGGAGAAGGCCATCGTGAAGGAGGCGGCAGGTGAAGCACGTCAGTGCGTGCGGTCCCGGCAGCGGCAACCAGTTGACTGGAGGAATTTCAAGAAACCCGGCGATGAGGTCCTGAAGGAACAACTCACTCCCCTTCAATATGAGGTGACGCAGAAAGAGGGCACGGAACCGGCCTTCCGGAACGAGTACAATGCCAACAAGGCGGAGGGCATATATGTTGACATCGTGTCGGGAGAGCCGCTGTTCAGCTCACTCGACAAGTATGATTCCGGAACCGGCTGGCCCAGCTTCACAAAACCGCTGGAGCCCGGCAATATTGTTACCCGGGAAGACCGGGGGATCTTCGGGACCCGGACCGAGGTGCGGAGCAAGCACGGTGATTCCCATCTCGGCCACGTGTTCACGGATGGGCCGGCACCGACGGGCCTCAGGTATTGCATGAACTCGGCCGCCTTAAGGTTTGTCCCGAAAGACGACCTCAAGGAACAGGGCTACGGGGAATATACGAAACTCTTCGAAAAGCAATAAGGACGCGGACCGATCTCTGCCATTATCCTGCTCGTGGGCATTATGGCTAGGCAATAGAGGTTGAAGCTCGCCCGAGGAAGTCATTTATTCTTTTGGCGGCCCCCTTGTCCCGCAAAGGTGCCGGGGCTTGATGGCATCAAGGATGCTTTACGGTGTCCGGTAAGCCTTGTATGATTATGGAAGACCGTGATGAAGATGTCAGCGCGCTGGGCTTTGGCGCTTCACAGTATGCTATCGGCATATGATCCTTTACACACCGGAGGAGGACTATGAAGACGGAGAAGGAAAAGGTCTTGGGTTCTTTGCGAACCGCAGGAAGAGATGACTTTCATCGGGGAATAAGACTGCAGGTCCAGATAGTTGCCAGGGAAACGGCAAAGCTGGTCGGAATGCTTGCAGAAGGCTCACGGGAGGCTGATGTCGATCCTCCGGAGTACAAAATGATAAGGGAATTCGGGACGACATTCCTGAACGAACTGGTTCGTAGGGCGAGAAGGCTCGATATTCAGCTTCAATGATCCGGGCCTGGCAAGGGACGTTCGTCAAATAAGTACGTAACTCAGTCCCTCGGATTCCCTGCCGTTTGCTGTTCCGATGCGACCGCGATCTGGTTTATCTCTGTGGTCACCACATTGACCTGATTCAATATGTCGTGAAGCGCATCCCCCGACCTAGTGGCCTCAGTCGCTCCGCCCAGGGCCTCTGGCCTCAAGAGGCGGATTCAGGCAAAGCGGGAACGCGGCGAAAATACTTATCATGATTGCGTGGATCTTCATTTGCGCCTCCATTCTCGATGGTTCGGTTGATGTGACACTGATTATGAGCGAGCAATGGTGCTTGTCGGTGGTATCAGGCAAATGGTATTCCTCTCCCCCAAAAATGTCAATGATGGGCGGGCTTTCCCGGATCTTTGGATCCTGGACCGTCTAGCCGACGATCTCCTCCAGGTGATCCTTCATCTCGTCCTCCTTAATCTGGATTATCGTTCCCCCGTATCTGGTGGTCCGTCCCTGAACCATGGGATTCTACTTCTTCCGGTTCTGTTTTGGTGGTGCTCAACATTACCAGATCCGAGGTTGCCGGGCTGTTCCTCTAGCAAGCAGTAAGGGGAAACCCTTAAATGTTCTCGTGTGCCCCTCCTGAAACCTACCTTCTTTTGTGAAGAGAATAGGGAATGTGGTAATTTTAAATAGTTGCATATTCGCTGTTAAGGAAGGAGGAAAGAATTAGATGAACGACCGTACCGGAGATGAATCACTCATCAATCGGGATATGACCATTCTGGACATCGTTTCTCGGTATGGGAACACCGTCGAGGTCTTCGAGAGATATAATGAACGGGCCGGTGAGTGCCTGTGTTGTATGGCCCTGTTCGACACTATCTCTGAAGTAGCGCAGAGATATAACATTGACCTGGCCGATCTGGTGTCTGAACTGCTTGTGGCTGTGAAGAGCGCCGCATCCGACGGCTAAAAATGCCTGCAGTGTCCATGGAAATAACAGCCGACCCTCACCAGATCTGGACTTGCAGGGACGTTGGTGACTTCAATGCCTGGCTTCGGGCAACTTACTTCGCGCACGCCCTTCGCCGCCTCACATCCTCTCTCCTGCCGGGTTCGAGTGAGCAATGATGATTGCGATGGAATCGGGCAAATGTCATTGCTCACTCCCGAAAATGTCAATAACAAGCGTGCCTTCCAGATCGCAGATCCCTGGCGAAACAAGCCGGTAATGATCATTCGTCAATAAGCAAATGACTCAATCCTCCCGACTCTCTTCTGGTCAGCCCTCCCTTCCTCACCACCTGTACCTCAACCCCGCCATCCCCGCGTGCTGCGT
>LVAA01000092.1 GCA_001603955.1 Syntrophobacterales bacterium Delta_02
GGATAGTATGGAGCGGTTCAGGCTTTGCGCTTTTTGTTCTTGCGGCCGAGGTGTTGCTTGAGCCAGGGCAGGGTGAACACCAGACTCGAATAGGAACTCAACAGGATCAACAGGGATGAGCCCACATACAGGAACGTGCTTTGGGTCAGGCTCAGGTTGCGGCTGCTGACCAGGGACAGCATCAGCGCCACCAACGCGATTGATAAGGTGAGGTTGAATTTGATCGTTCGATATACTTTCTGGCTCAAGTCGTAGGCCAGTACCAGATCATCCAGCGTGTCGCCGCTGAGCACGATGTCCGCGGCGGCGATTGCGGCGTCGGTGCCGGTGTTGACCATTACAATTCCAACGGTGGAGGCCGCCATTGCCGGGGCGTCGTTGATGCCGTCGCCGATCATCGCCACGTTTTCTTCGGACTTGATTTCCATCAGGCGGCTCAGCTTGGATTCAGGAAAACATTCGGCCTGGAATCCGTCCAGCTCCAATTGTTCGGAAATCCGTTTGGCGCAGGCATAGGTGTCGCCGGTTACCATGATGATTTTTTTCATGCCGAGCGCGCGGAGTTTCTTCACCACGTCAAAAGATTCCTCGCGGATCTTATCGACAAAAGCATAACCGGCGAGAATCTCTTTTTCATCGGCCAGCAGTACCGTTTCATATCCGCGGCTTTCCGTGTACCGGAGCCAGTTCTTGGTTTCCGCGGGAAACTTGTACCTCATGTCCTGAAGCAGGCGCTTGGAACCGATGTAGTAGGTCTGGCCGTTGAGGTAAGCGGATGCCCCGCCTTCCAGTTCGTGATATCGTTCGCCGGGTTTCGCCCGGCCGCCGCGGTCGGCCGCGTGGCTGCAGATGGCCAGGGCAAGGGGATGATAGGAGTTGCCTTCTATGCCCATGGCGTATTCCTGAATCTCCTGTTCGGACCTGGAGGAGAAATTCTTCATTTCGCAAACGACCGAGCGGGCATAGGTGAGGGTACCGGTCTTGTCCACCAGGATTGTTTTGGTCTTGGCGAAATCTTCCATCACCTGTCCGTTGCGGAAGATGATGCCGAATTTGGCCGCCAGTTCCGCCCCCACGTGGATCGCCAGCGGCGTACTCAACAGCAATGCGCACGGGCAGGATACGAAAATAATACTCAGGCACAGGGTCAAGACCTCGTAGAGCGGTTCGCCGATCATCAGATAACGGATGATGAAAGTGATGACGGCGTAGGCCATCGTGAAACAAGTAAGCCAGGCGGCGCAGGAGTCCACGATTTTTTTGATTTCCGATTCTTTTTCCTGCTGGGCGTGGCTGATCAGTTTGGAGATGCCGGCCACGGTGGTGTCATGCCCGACTTTCAGGGCTTCGATGATCATGGAACCGCTTTCCAGGAGGGTTCCGGCATAGACCTTGTCGCCGGCGCTTTTATTGAAAAAGGAGTTTTCGCCGATCAGAGCCGATTCGTCGATGTGGCCGCTGCCGCTGACCACCCGGCCATCCACCGGGATGAGCATGCCGTGGCGGACGGAAAGCAATTGACCGACTTTCAGACTGCTGATCGGCATTTTGCGAGTGGAGCTGCCCTCCAGTACATAGGCGTTTTTGGCGTTGGCAATGGTGCCGTTCAGGTATTCCTGCCAGGTCTGGGTGGCGATGATTTCCTCGAACGCGTCGACGAACACCGCCACCAGCGAAAACGTCGCCGCTTCCAGCCAGTAGCCGCCGAGAACCGCTCCGCAGACGGCCAGCAGGGTAAAGACCTCCACGCTGTAAGTCCCTTTGCGGACGGCGTCCACCGCTTTGAAAAAGCGTGGCCACATGGCGATGACGATGACCAGCATGTTGATCAGAATATAGCTCAGCGGCAGGAGAATGTTGCCGTGATCGTTCAGAATACGGCAATTGTAACGCCCCTCGAAACTCAAACTCATCCCCCAACTGGCGACGACCATCAGTCCCGCGACCACCAGTCGCAGCACGTGGATGTGACAGAACAGGAACCGGTAAAGCCGATGGGTCAGGCTCTCGCGCAGTTTGAACC
>LVAA01000263.1 GCA_001603955.1 Syntrophobacterales bacterium Delta_02
GCTTTACGCTTGTCCGATTCGGGAACCAGGGTCACTTTTCCCTGGGGCTTGTAGACCAGCGGGCCAAGGATGCGGGCAAATTCGGCCTTGCCCATGAGCCGCTCCATCTCGGTGACCCCGATGATGGATTTTTTGTAAATGTCGCTGTACCCGGCGGACTCTGCCGCCTGGGCGACCTCAACATCCGAGGTGTACTTGCGATTGGAACGCCCCTCGACCAGCTTGAAGCCTGTCCAATCTTTACCGTGGGTGATGGCCTGGTCCTGGGCGAATGTGTAGACATCCGATGCCCACTTGGAAAGTTCGTCTGCCACTTTCAGCACTTCGCTGATTTCGTCATCCGTCAGTAGTGCAGGGGGACGAAACTCCATCTGTGCCAGTTTGAGGAACTCATCTGCTCTCGCACGGCACTGGTTGCGGGCTTTGCAGAAACGACACCAACTGCCAGCCTTGAACTCACCTTCGCCAGCAAGAGCCATTGCGGAGCGGGGTTTCAACACGGTTTCTCCCCAGGCTTTGAGCGAGGCAGGGGCAATGTCCCATGTGCTGTAATTGTTCAGCCGAGGCTGATAGATGGTGAGCCGGACGGTTTTGGGGTCATAGAGCAATTCGGCAATTTCCAAAACTCCAAGGCCATAGGCCATAAGCTGCGGATTTTCCGTTGCACTCACTTCAACGCCGCGCCCCAATTTGAGGTCAATCACATGGACAACATCGTTTGTGACGATGACCATATCGGCAGTGCCGAAACAGTCCGGGGAGTAATCGGACAAATCCACCCGCTGTTCAACGGCGAAATAGGGGTCTTTGCATTCACGCTTGGCATCTTCGATTTCCCCGATGCAGTAGGAAACATAATCGTCCACGGCTTCCAAAAGGTCATCATTGTAGTAATCGGAAACCGGGCGGCGAACACGCTTCTTGAGGTGCTTTTTAATCAGATATTCAGCCAGGGCATGGCCTGCCGTACCTTCTGCTGCATACGGGCTTGCGGGGTCATCATTAAACTGAGCAGCAAGCAGCAGCGAGGGGGGACAATTGATGGTGCGGTGCAATGCCGAGGGTGAATTTGTAGCGTGTACATCCGGCATTACAGCAACCTCGCATCTGCCACCAGGGCGGCGTAGTCTTCGGACTTCACGCCGGACAGCTTGCCGGAGTCATATTTGAGGAGCAGAGCCTGTACCTCCTTGCGGTGGTCTTTCATCTTCTCCTGCAGTGCAGCACGAACATCCTCAATGGTGAGGGCGGGAACCTCCGGCTCTGCGGTGGTTTCCTTTGCTTTGGGGGCAGGTTCCGGCTTGGTTGCGGTGGTGGTTTCACGGGCAAGTGCGCGAAAGCCAGCAGCCAGCTTTTCGTAGTTCTCGGCGAGAACAGCATAAACTTCGTTCATATTGGTCATCCTTCCTTAATACTTTTCGAGGGCCAAGCCCTTAACAATGCGGCGGTAGTCATCATCCAGGCGTTCATCCAGCAACATGGTGGTGGGGTCGATCTGGCAGAGATGCTCGTCATAGAGCCGAACAGGAACCTTGAACTCCTTGGCGGCGTTGAGTTCGTACTCCATGCCGCTGGTGATCTTGGTGCCAACGACCCAAATGAGGTCACAGCCCTTCATCAGTTCCACACCCAGCTTGATGCCGCGGATGCGCTCGTACTGGCTGTCATCATCCAAGAACTGCGGAAAGTACAAATGCGGGACGACCGGGAGGTCGTAGCAGCCATAGATGATGCGGGCGGCGTATTTCGCCAGCTTGGTGTTCGCTTCGATGTCCCCACGGTAGGGGGAACAAACAAAAACTTTCTTCAAATCATTCACCTAAACCTTTCTGTCATTCGGGGGTGTATCTCGTGGTTGTTAGTACGGAGCGAACTGTGAGAG
>LVAA01000093.1 GCA_001603955.1 Syntrophobacterales bacterium Delta_02
CTTCGACGATGGCGAGAAAGGAATTCCTCTTGCAGCATCTCGGCCCGCCGTGTTCAGCGATGGTAAGAAGGCTCTTCGCGGTGATGAGGTTGCTTAACTTCCACTCCTTTTGTGAAAGAGGGGTCGCACCCGTGAGGACGCTGACGGCAATGCCTGTCCCCACTGCGGCACCGCAGTCGCCGTAGAAGCCGCAGAAGCCGCCGAGGATCTTTTGCGCCCTCTGGCGAGCCTTCGACAGGTTCTCCATCTTCCTGGTGCTGTCCATTCCGGTGGAATTCGCATAGGCCGCTATGAGGACGGCGGGAACGAGATAATGATGTTCCGGGCCGTGCATCTTTATCTGTGGATTTGCCATGAGGGCGAGGGCCATCTCGACGGGATCCGTCGACGTGCTTCGCAGGCAGTAGCGCTCTATCAGGTCATTCCCGCCCGCGCTGTGGCATCTGTCGCAGACGTAGTGTCCCGCCGCGCACTTGGCGTTGGCGGCATGTACCTCCCCGCAGTAAAAACACTCAAGGTCCTCGGTCCCATCAAGATAGACCAGTTCCTTCCCGCAAATGAAACAATTACTCTTCTGGTCCATGTGATATCACTTTTCTCCCGGGCATTTCGGCCAGCTTCAGGGCTGCGGCGGACGTCTGTTTTCCCGAATGCATTTTTTCAACAGCCTGTTGACAAATCTTTCTTCCCCGTCACCCCGGCCTCAGGCTGTCAGGGGATGACGGCGGGACACAGACCCGACCGGAAACCGTTCTTGCCAACGGCGGCTCAAGCGGCTCAAGCGGTTCCAACGATGTCTTCATTCCCTTCCCGGGGGCTTGGGCCTGTTCTTCTTGTCTTTGAACCACCCTTCTGTTGCGTGTGGGAAGCAATCGAAACGGGAGACGTAGGGTTTGATGTCGAGGAGTGGAGTACCGTCGAGAACGTCTATGCCGGCGACCTCGAGCCTGCCGGTGGTATCCCTGCCGAGGAACTCCACAACGGTAAGCCCGAGCAGGTTCGGCCGCGCCGGATAGCGGCAGGCGAATATCCCATGGGGTTCGTCGTCGAGCAGCACGGGACGCACAAGCTCGACCTGACCCGCCCTGTCAAAAGGATAGATAAGGAATATGTGGGTGAATCCCTCGATGTCCTTAAGCCCTTCCTGGTATTCCTCGTAGATCTCTATGGAACCCACCGCGTCGGGCCGGAATCTCCCCTGTATCGGTGTCTCCTCCTTCGTTTTGAAAGGAGAATGGATAACCCCGATCGGCCTCACAATGAATTGTAGTCCTTCGTCTCTCATTCCTGTCCTTACTCCAGGTCTCCCAACCCGAAGCACCTATAAAAATAGCACATTCCGCCATCACCATTCAACCGCCCCCAAAAATCCCAACGGCTCTAACGGTTCCAACGGTTCCAACGGTTCCAACGGCTTTCATTCCTTAAAGAACTTCAGCCTCAGCGAATTGCTTACCACCGATACCGAGCTTATGACCATGGCCATGGCGCCGAAGACGGGCTCCATCCTTATGCCGAACAGGGGGTAGAGTGCTCCGAAGGCAATGGGTATGCCAAGGACGTTGTATATGAACGCCCAGAAAAGGTTCTGCTTGATGACGCGCATGGTCTTCCGGGAAAGCTTGATCAGGCTGACGAGCCGGGACAGGTGGCCTTTCATGAGGACCACGTCCGCCGATTCGATGGCAATATCCGTGCCTTTCCCCATGGCGACGCCGACGTCGGCCATCGCAAGGGAAGGGGCGTCGTTGATGCCATCCCCGACCATGACGGTCACGCCCTTCTTCCTGAAGTCCTCTACGATGGCCGCCTTCCCGTCAGGAAGGACGCGGTGGAAGTAACGGTCGATGCCGATGCGCCCGCTTATCGTTCTCGCCCCGTTCTCACTGTCGCCGGTGATCATGACGGGTTCTACGTTCATTTCCCGGAGCTTTCTTATCACCTCGGCCGACTCTTCCCGCACCCTGTCGCTGAAGGTGAGGATGGCCGTGAGTCCCGCCTCGCTCCACAGGAGGACCGGTGAGGCGGCGGACCGCTCCTTCTCCTCGTAAAGGTCGCTGGTCCTGTTGTCGAGACTGTGTCCCTCTTCCTCGTAGAAGCTCTTGTTCCCCATCCAATATTCGGTTCCCGCGATCTTTCCCTTGATGCCCCTGCCGATGACAGCCTCGAAATCCGTAACGTTGAGGGGGGGTATGCCCGACTCCCGGGCCTTTTTCCTCAGGGCCTCGGAAAAGGGATGCTCGGACTGTCTCTCCAGGTTGAAGGCGATCCGGAGGACCTCTTTCTCGTCAGAGGTCCCGAGGGGTATGATGTCGGCGAGGACGATGATGCCTTCCGTGAGGGTACCCGTCTTGTCGAAGAGGACGTTGCGTGTTTTGTCCGTCATCTCCAGCGCCTCGGCGCTCTTGATCAGGATCCCTCTTCTCGCGCCGACGCCGGTGGCGACCATGATGGCCGTTGGGGTGGCAAGCCCCAGCGCGCAGGGGCATGCGATGATGAGGACGCTCACGAAGGAGAGGATCGCGTTTGTTATCCTCGGTTCGGGACCGAGAAAGAACCAGACCAGGAAGGCGCAGATACCCACGGCGATGACGCCGGGGACGAAGATGCCCGCCACCCTGTCCGCGAGGCGCTGAACGGGGGCCTTCGTGAACTGCGCTTCCTCGACAAGGCGTATGACCCTGGCGAGGACCGTGTCGGAGCCGATCCTCGTGGTCCTGACGGTGATGGAACCCTTACCGTTGATGGTCCCGCCTATCACCTCGTCGTCGGGTTTCTTGTGCACGGGCATACTCTCGCCCGTGATCATCGATTCATCGACATAGGTGTTGCCGGTAAGAACGGTCCCGTCGACAGGAACCTTCTCTCCGGGCCGTATGAGGACCGTATCGCCGACCTCGAGGGAGTCCGTCGGGACCCGCGTTTCGACACCGTCCTTGAGGAGCACGCATTCCCTGGGCGAGAGCTCGTAGAGGAGCTTGATAGCTGTGTAGGTCCGCGTCTTGGCCTTTGATTCGAAATACCTGCCGAGGAGGATAAGGGAGATTATCATGGCGCTGGAATCGAAATAGGCCATCGTCGACACGCCGGCGGCCCTTATCACGTGGGGGAAGAAGGTCACGAAGGCGCTGTAGAAGAATGCCGCCGACGTTCCCACGGATATGAGGGTGTTCATGTCAGCGGTGAAGTGCTTGAGGTTGACGAGCGCCGACGTATGGAAACGCAGCCCGAAATAGAACTGGACGGGGATGGTGAGCGCAAGGAGGATGAAGTTGTTCCAGGGCAGGACCGTCCACATGGAAAAGGCCATGATGGGAACGGTAAGCGATAGGGCCCAGGTGAAGTCCTTTCTCAGTCCGGCCTCTTCCCTTTGTGCCCGGACCGTGATGTCCGCTTCCATGTCCACGTCGTATCCGATGTCGCGGATGAGGGAAAGGACATCCTTGAGCTCCAGATCGGTTCTGGGAAGGATGACGGCCTTCTTGAGGGGGAAATTGACGCGCGCCTCCTTAACCGTCTCCATTTTGTTGAGCACCTTCTCTATGCGGGCGGCGCATGCCGCGCAGTTCATGCCGGTGATGGGCAGCTCTATCTTTTCGGGCATCCTTCTCTCCTTCTGCTCGTGCGCAGCGTGTAAACAGTATAAGGCAGCGCCCCGGGAACAACAAGAAGATGGCCACTGTATCAATTCATTGACTGGGAGGGGGCAAAAGTGTACTATACAGGGACTTTTCCCGGCCAAACCGACCCAGGAGGGATGCGCAGCGTGTTCGAATTCAGCAAGATGGTACTCGATTTCATCATCCACATAGACGTTCACTTGAGCGAGCTCATACGGAACTACGGCCTGTGGACCTACCTCATCCTTTTTGTCATCATATTCTGCGAGACCGGTCTTGTGGTCGCCCCGCTGCTTCCCGGAGACTCTCTTCTCTTTGCCGCCGGGACCTTTGCTGCCCGGGGTGATTTCAGCATATTCTGGCTCTTTGCCCTCCTTTCGGTAGCGGCCGTACTGGGCGACACCGTCAATTACTGGATAGGGAACTACGTGGGGCCGAAGGTCTTCCACAACGAGAACGTGCGTTTCCTCAACAGGAAATACCTGGACAGGACCCATGAATTCTACGAAAAATACGGCGGCAAGACCATCATAATAGCCCGTTTCGTTCCCATCATCCGGACCTTCGCACCCTTCGTCGCCGGCATCGGCAGCATGACCTACGGCAGGTTCATAAGCTACAACGTCATCGGCGGCATTCTCTGGATCGGGGCCTTCGCCTACGCCGGCTTCTTCTTCGGCAACATCCCCATGGTGAAGCGCAACTTCACCCTCGTCATCTTCGCCATCATCATACTCTCCGTCATACCCGGCGTCATCGAGTTCATAAAGCACAAGATGAGGAAAGAACCGGGTGTCGAGGGGGAGTGAAGAGGCTTATCTCACGCACGTTCGGTGCGCTGATCGTGGGGTGGGAGCGGGGGGCGGGCTCAAAGACTTTATCTCACGCCCGTTCGTCGCTGAAGCTCCTCTCTCAAGTTCGCAGAGGACGCAGAGAAACACTGAAAAGAGAGAAAAGACTGCCGCCGGATTTCGGAGCCTCCCAAAAT
>LVAA01000094.1 GCA_001603955.1 Syntrophobacterales bacterium Delta_02
ATTATAAAGATATTGATATCATACTTTTTGTAATGTTGGGGGACAGGGACACCCTTTCGATTTTCACATTCTCTTTTCTAGCGGGCCTGGTCGAGCAATGGGACTAGGACGGGGCTCTTCGGATCTTCATATTCTCTTTCCTGCCAGGCCTGACCGAACGATGGTAACCGTGTTCCTCATATAACTTCTCTTTCTCTTCTTGACAGCGTCCACCTGGGCTGTCATGCCAGGTGATGAAAGCGAACGTTCTTAGCTCAGGAGGGACAAATGCGAATGAACGGTGTTGTTTTTGGAATGGGGCAATTAGGAAACGTTCGTTCACATTGAGATCTGTTGACATTGAAGGATATATCTTTTTTGTTGGCGTACACAGCATCTGGTTACAATTGTCCCTCTTGACATGTAATGCTTATTTTCATAATATTCGCGTTGATAACTGAGATAGTTATCTCGGAATCAGTCCTTAAACGTCGGGAGGTAATGACCATTATGTGCTCGAAGAAATGTATTCTTGTTAGATCTTCCTGTGTTGTTTTTATGGCAATATTTCTATGTTGTTTTGGACCCAGTATCGCCTGTTCAAAATCGGAAAACATATACTACCCGAAGCTTCCACAGGGAATTAATACGATTGATGAGGCGAAAAAGGATTTGTCAGCGCTTTTGAGCAATTACAGTATCATAGCCGGAGCAACGGCCATCAAATATCATGGCCAACGGGGCATTAATAATATTAACGAAAGAAATGCTCTAAGGAAATTTATGGATAATAGTTTCTGGTATTCTGTATATGATTCCAAAGGGGAACTTTTGTTCACGGACCACAGGGGGAAGGTGCTGGAAGACAGAATTCAAATGAGCCCCCATATCGCATTTTATTATAGCGATCTGCCGGACAACGTAGTTGTCATTGAAAAAACTCAGGAATGGCCTGCTGTAACCATGCATATGGGTTATTTAGACGGAAAACCGGCAGAGGGAACCCAAAGACTTACCGAAAAAGATATGAAGGATTTTACGCGCCAGTATAAAATTCATTTCCCCAATCTGATTTCGTTTCTTTTCAAGAACCTTGACGACGCACAGAGATTTGCCGATGATCTCTTTTTTATACAGCAGTCTTTAAAAAAGGAGCATGACAAAAGGCGAGCCCTTTTTCAATCTCAGGCAGCGCAATACAGGACGCTAAAAGTCAAGCCACCGGTCCCGGAGGAGCAGAGGAGACTTGTCGTTCAGGCCAACTTATTGAGCCAGCAGAAAGACTATAATGGGGCCATAGATTTGTACAACAAGGTCTTGGATGTTAACCCCGTTACTTACCCTGCTGCCTATTCTAATATGGCCCTTCTTTGCGCGCAGACAGGACGTTTTAGATCTGCTATCAACTTTATGGAACAATACCTGTTTCTTGCTCCCGATGCCCCGGATGCCAGAAAAGCCCAGGATACAATATACGAATGGGAGATCATGATGGAGAAGAAGAAATAGCCAAAGCACACAGAACAGGTTTTTTGCAGCAGGCAGATATTTATGATCTCAACAAGACTGAATTTTGAAAGCAACGCGAAAAATGGTTATTTTAGTTTCACCATAAACGTGTGACCAGAAAGTATTGTGAGTTGTAAAAGTCTGAAGGGCTGAAATTGAGACCCAAGAACAACTTTAGTTTATTATCGGAATGTGGAATTGTGCGACCGGCAGCGTTGATGATCGCCCAGTCGGCTTCAGAGCAGACCACATCATTTTGGCCCATCGTACCATAGTTTGTATCGGTTAGCAGGTATTTTCCGAACCAGCTGTCTTTATCCACCAGTTTCTTATTGTTCTTCTTCGCCATCTCTACTGCCGCCTTGAAAAGTCTCTCCCCCTCCTTCTTGTTCAGCGGCTCTGCTATTGTGGCCACATCGGCCTTGCGATGGCTGTATATCTTCAGCAATTGCTCCTCAGAAATGATACGAGGCCCTTCATTGGGCTGATTATCCATAAAGAGCTTTACACCGTTAACCTCTTTTAGATAGATGACCGTATGCGACGCCCTGGACGCCACTTTTCCGTTGGATACTTTGTTGTCCGCGTAAGATATTTCCTCGCCCTCAAGAAGCAGCACATCGCCGGGCTTAAGATCGGCATAAGCCTTTGTCTTCCATGGCAAAGGAGGGGTCTTCGTCTTTATTGTCTTGTATAGCGAGCCGGCATACTCGTTTGGTTTCTTCAGCCGCTTTTCAATAAGTTCTTTCTGTTTTTTCATCCAGTCGGCGTTCATGTTGTCAAATTCATCTTGCTCCTTGCGGACCAGTTGATCCGCAAATGAGTCTCTGGCCCTGGCAGCAAGGGTTTCCATCCCGTCATCCAGAGTCTTATAGGCCAAAGGTGAACCCGGCAATGGCTTCATGGTCATAGTATTGGAACCGTCGATCTGCTTGTAGGAAGTCATCATTTTGTCATGTTTGGCCTGGGCTCTCTGATCCTGCAATTTTCTGTTCTCTGCTTCGATCGCGGCAGCTTGTGCTGCTGCGATGGCGGCGGCCTCTTCCGCCTCTCGACGTTCCTGTGGCGTTGGGCCATTTATCCATTTTGCGAACGCGTTGGCTACCCCATCGGTCACTGACTCCATCATCTGCAGCTTCATCTGATTCTTGAAGGAAAGGCCCTTTTTCGATGAGCCTCCGGATGACTTCTTTGGAGGTGTGCTGCAAACTATCTGTCCATTGACGCACTTGCAGGGAATACCCTGCAAGCTATAAGCCTTAGCTGATCCTTCACAATCGATTGCCGGCCCCGCCGCGGCCCACCGTGGCACAATAAGCGAAAACAGGATTGGACCGACAAGCAAGAATGCTTTAACATGTGGTTGATGAAAGCATTGCTTCATTGATTTCCCCCTCAACTGCATAATGCTCATATCATTTCTCCATCAACATTTCCCATTCGTAGATCTTGTCCTGGGCGATACGCGCATCCTTTGCCTGCGGTTCTAAAAGCAGGTATCGCTTCATATATCTGATCGCACTTCCATATCGTTCCAGTTGTTCCGAAAGAAGGGCGAGATTACAATAGGCGACGGGATAGGCGGTAGGATCCATCCTTATGGCTTTCTTATATCGCTCTATAGCACCGGCGTAGTTCTTTCTGTTGTTCAAAACATCGGCCTGAACGACAAGTTTCCTCTGCTCCTCCGTTATGGGGGGCTTTGCCTTCATGGCGCGGTATTGCAGCGCTTTTTCCTTGAATGCTTTCTCTTCTTCCGCCTCATATTTTTGCCAGATCTGCTGGATCAACAAAAGATCATCGGCTATACGCTGTGCATCTGCGGCATTATCCATGCGCAGCTGTACCTTCCCTGGGAGATTAACAAATATATCATCGACAACCATAATACGGAATCCTTCCAGATCCTCGAAGAACACGGGGAAAACAGGAATGTCTATTCTATCTTCATAGACGGGCAGACTATAAGTCCGTATAGTTTGGAGGGCTAGGCTCTGGTCACCGTGATATATATTCGTCCATGCCATCTTCTCCATTGTTTTCTCGAGATCTTGAATGGCCTTTTTGTCGGGAAATCTGTATTGGGTGCCGAAATATATGATCAAGAATGTCTTGCCTCTGCTTGCAAGAACGGCGCCCAGATCCTTCCTGGCTTCATCCAGCGAACTTATGCCCGTTGGAAGCTTCGGGGAATATGTTTTCTTTACTTGAGATGCAGCCGACCCCGGAACAACAAAAGACAGGAACAGGGCGGCAAATATCAGAAACAAACCCCGGCCAACGATGTTTCTTGCTACGAGCATAGCTTAACCTCCCCGGTGACCTACCGGGAAATGTGCCGGCAGATCCTTGCGAATTTTGATACACCCGATAAACCTCGAATTATCTTCAGCCCCCGCTGGATTTGCCGCAGGTGCGTTTTTCATCTGGCCTCCCTCTTGTGATGAATAGTGACAGAGGACATATCAACCTATGTGCTTCATTATTATTATCACACAACACTCATGTGATGAAATGATCCGAAGATCCCCAGACCCAGCACAACCAGGAAAGCAGCCGCTATTACCGTCCTTAATACCACCCTCCTCCCGGAATCCCTCCCCTCGTATGAACACCTGGTCTTTGCTTATCATTTCCTGCCGGCAAACGTCTGACATCCATTATGACATAACACAGGTCGAAATCGTTCCGGTATTAACCTTAAGATTTGTAAATCTGTTCTTATCAGAATGTCTTCATGCTTATGGTCGCAAGGGGGTTGCTTCTCAGGGGCAGCCAGGGGACATCTCAAGAAGGCCGTTGGGGTCTTGAACTATCACTTTTGCCATGATATGCGCTTCCCGGGTACAGAGGGGACGGGGGGTGCCCCCGGTCATTTCGTTGCCTTTTCGGTGAAGGGATTGCTGATGGTGACATCCCCGATCTTCTGTTTGTCGGAAAGGTCTTCTGAGATGATGGTGACCGCTCCGCCCTCCATGGCAGACGCGATTATCAGGGAGTCCCAGAACGAGTACTGGTACTTTTCTTGTATATTGATTGCATCCACTATCAGTGAACCGTCGATTGTTATCGTCTTCCATTGCAACAGGTCTTTCAAGATCTCCCTGGCCTGCCCCAGGCCAAGCGGTTTTGCAATTTTCCTCGTTACCGTTACAAAGAATTCCTGTGCGACCTGGGTGCTGATGAGCCCGTCACCAGTGCTCCACAGGTCTTTGATGATCTCTTTTGCTTTCTCGTGTTTGTTTCCGGCGGACAGGTCATATGCATACACCAGGATGTTGGTATCGACGAACATTCTAGCGTCTTTCATGGAGCTCTTCTCTCGCAATGGTAATCTTTCCCTGCGTGCCAAGATCAATGCCTTTTTCCATGAAGGCTATTTGCCTCTTCCTCGCTTTCCGATACCCCGTTTCTTTACTCACTTTTTCTTCCAGTGTTTCACGCAAGAGCTCGCTCAACGATTTATTCTTCGTGATCGCGAGCGTTTTTGCTTTCTTGAGCAGCGACTTGGGAAGAGACAAGGTCACGTTTTGCCTATCCATGACAACCTCCTTTCGTACTCACGTATTTACGTGTACCACACGATCGCGAACAAGTCAATTCAACAGCGGCAGCCAGGGGACCTTAAGAAATCAGGTTATTCTTCATGACGCTTCAATATCCCGGCAGGAAAGAGTGGATAGTCTCCTGGTTTCCCGAGGGCATCCCACCCGCTCTCCCGCCAACGGATCGTAACCGTTCCCGGCGCTTTTTGATAGTGCTTTAATTAATTAATTTTACTTGGTGTTCGTGAGATATTCGACTGGGGCGCCCTGGCTCTGGTATGTACGTCATGATATCCTTAGAGAGGCAACTGCGAAGATGACAAACGCAGTGTCTCCGGGAACAGATGGGAACGATACCTGCCGGGAGATCGGCCGTTGAACAAAAGTCTTCGTACTCTCAGGATTTGAGGGAGGCAAGCATGCGCATGAAGGCCCGTCCGTGTTTCCTCGTTCTTTTTTTACTCGTAGTGTTTCCGCTATCCTTCCTGCCCTGTACCGTTCTCGGTGATCAACAGGAGATCTCCGTGGGATACGGTCTGGGAACCTTCAATAAGAGTTCGGATCTCGGTCACCTCCATAGTGGCGACTACTACGACTTTGTACAGATCGCATACGGTTACGAGAAGATCCTCTCCGGCAAATTCAACCTTCTTGTCGAGCCCTTTGTTGCAGTGGTCAACAGGCCTCAAGGCGGTCTTGACGGTGGTTTGACGTTGAATGGCAGATATTATTTCGGTCAGGCTAACTACACGGGCCTTTTCGTCACGGCAGGCTTCGGGGGTGCCTATACGAGCGTCAGCTTTAAGGATCAGGGAACTCACGGATTATTTCTCCTTCAATGCGGTATCGGGTATAAGTGGCACAGGCTATTTCTGGAATACAGGTTCAAACACTATTCAAACGGCGGATCCGCGCGTCCAAACGAGTCTGTCAATTCGAGCATAGTGAATATAGGTTTCGCCTTCTGATACACCGGACAGATGAGAAGGCTTTCAAGGAATTGCCGGCAAAGTGGGTATGAACGGAAAGACAAGCATAAGAGCAGTCTTCCTGGATCTTGGAGATACTCTGGTCGATGAGGGCAGCGCGGTGCGCAATGCATCGGGAGACGTCGTGGCCGTCGAGGCCATGCCGGATGCTTTCAGGCTCCTGGCGGAACTCAGAGAGCGGGGGCTGAGATTGGTGCTCGTATCCAACGGCAGGAGCACCGATGCGCGCAATGTCCTGAAATATACGGGACTCGACGGGCAGTTCGATGGCGTTCTGATCTCCGGGGAAACGGGCTCCGAGAAACCTGACGCAAAGATGTTCGAGATGGCCCTCGAGATCGCCGGGGTGGCCCCGGGGGAAGCCTTAATGGTGGGAAACCGGGCCAGTGCGGACATAGCTGGCGCGAACGCCCTTGGCATAGGATCGGTCTGGTTTCGCTGGAACGATCATTACCGTGACGAACCGGAAGCGGGAGCATCGGAGGCTGATTTTACCATCGACTCCATGTCGGAACTCTCCGGACTGATCGACCGGCTGAATGGCAGAGGTTGAGCCGGGACAGCCTTATGAATCCGCTGACCCGGGCAGCACCGGCTTGATGTCGACCACCGGTGTTCCTTCGATGGCTTCGAGGGGTTCTACCCTTATCATGTTCCCGGTGATCTCCAGGACTTTGACGCGATGAAGGCCAAGAGGGTTTGGCCTATCGGGAGACCGCGTGGAGAAGACCCCCGTTATGGGTCTATTCCTGTCCCCACGAGGATGCACCTCCAACAGATCACGGCGAGCCCGGTGAAACCATGTGATCAGGATAATGTCGTTACCCACTGCAATACCCCGAAGGGCTTCTGCAAAGGCAGGGTCCACGTCGACCCACGCCTCGGGCGCACCTTCGGTTCCCTGGTTGGGAGCCTCCTCCCTACTCGACAGTCTGGAGTGTATCACGCCGATCCGCCTGACCTCAAAAATGGTTTCGTTCATTATTCCAGACCGCGCCCGCCCCACACTTGGGAATGTCGACTGGTACATGCTCAAGGCCAGGGTTTACAGAATCGACTTTCGGGACGCCTTTCACGTTTCCATATTCCCTTTTCTATCGGGCCTGACCGAGCGATGATGACTGCTAACGGTGTTGGCCAAATGTTATTACCCTACCCCAAAAAAGTCAATAACAAGGGGCGGAGCGGGATCTTTGTCACTTAGTTCGTGACTGTATGCGCCTCGCCGGCGGACACTGCCGGAAGGGACGGTCCTTTCGAAAGCACCAACTCCGGGCGCGGTGAATTGATCGCGACCGCGGAGCGTGGGGTCTCTTTGGCGGGCAACCGAAAGACGGGTTCAAGGGTTCAAGGGTTCAAGGGTTCAAGGGTTCAAGGGTTCAAGGGTTCAAGGGTTCAAGGGAAAGACCGTAAAAGCAGGCCGGCTGTCATCACAATTACTCAGCAGCGCACGGGAGCCGAAGACATCCGTTGCCTTTTTTTCTCGAACCCTTGAACGTCTTTTTTTGGGGGTCGTGGTCCGGAACGTGGCTGCGCGGCAAAGAGACTTCACGTACCGACACCGGGAAGAGCACGTTTTACGGGGAACACCCGGTGCATTTCCCCAGGGTCCATGCCATCTCACCCGGTACCTGCCCCTGGTCGCGATCGATGCCGAGATCGCGGGTCAGTTCGGACAACACCTGGGGTTCGTTGTAATATCCCGACTCCTGCAGTTCCTCTAAAGCATCTACCCGGGAAAGAAGCTTGAAATAGACGCCGGCGCCCAGTTCGACAACGGCCTGGGGTAAAAAAGTGCTCCCCGCGCTCTGGAAGCGTTTGAACTGGCAATAGTCTTTGACCTTTTCAATGCGGCAGCTGGTGTGCAGGAGCCCTTTCTGTCCCGGTGGCATTTGCCAGTCCATTTCCTGCTTCATGAGTTCGACAGCCTTTGCCCATGAACCATAGGCGGTGTTGGACTTGAGACGGCGCAAGATGGGGATCGGCATACCCGGATCACTCTCCGCTCTGGCCACGATATTATTGAGCGGCTTGTAAACAGGGGCCAGGAGCTCACTCACGGAAGACATGTGCCGCGACAGGTCGGCGGTCAGGGAATAAGGCTGCGGGGGTTCAGAGACCGTCGTGACCATCCGCAGGAAGTTCAATGTGTCAGCGCGATGATCGGGGACCCGTTCCTTGTGGGGTTGCCCGGATTTGATCTCAGACATCACGTAGTTCATGACCGCCAGCTGCACCTCTTCGACCCCGTGCATGACGAGGGGGATATTCTCCTGTACCGCAAGGGGGTAGAACAGCGCGTGAGCCACCGTCGGGCAAAGGCAGGGCCAGCCGACACGCTCGAATTGATCACGCATGGCCTGCCGGATCATGCTCCAGGGCAGGGTGCGGTCGACGAATTCCACATTGGGAAGAATGCGCATGGCCCGACGCATATTCTCCCTGCTCGTTTCGTTGGTGTAGGGCATATTCCACGAGGCAACGAGAAGGCGAAGCTTGAGTTTTTTCGCCAGGTACCAGAGCAGGTACGTGGAGTCCTTGCCGCCGGTGTACAGGATCATGGCGTCAAAGCGTGAACCGGTGCTCTCCGAGGAGATTTGGATGAGGTCCTCGTCCGTAATGCCATCCTGCATTATCGCGCCCTGTCCGGACCTTTCCGCCAGTTCGTAGCACTGGCAAAAGGCACACAACCCGTTCTCATCAAATTCCAGCCCGGGCAGAACGTAGTCGTTGGTGACGCAGCGGACACACTGCCGGAAGTTGTCCCTGGTGGACGCCTGACGGACCTCATGCGCCTCCACCATGATCCCTTCCTCGATCAACCGGGCATACATCTCATGACCGGTCAGGTCTGATGGCAGGTCCTTCCCGGCAGTCCGACCGTCAAGCGACAGCAAGCGATCGGCCAGTTCACGGGGCAAAGGGATGATGCTCCTTGTATGATTCGGCGGGTTGCGCAAACCGAAATAGACGAGTTGTGGCCCCGCGTTCGTTTCTTTGACCTGCCATCGGTACTGCAATGCCGGGTTCTGAAGTGTTCTCATGTCTCACTCCCTGCCACGTTGACGTTCACCTCGGGTTTGTCGCTTCACGGACTTTTGGTTCTCCTGCGACACCTGCGTGTTCACTTCGTCTCTGCCAGTCCGGATAAGGTTAGAGAAACCTTGCAGTTTCCGTATACAGTTTTATCCCCTCACGGAACCGCGGTCAACACTATTGTTACGAACAAACCGTGATTGTTCAAGCCCCTATTCGGTCGCTGCCCGTGGTCTTCGGCAATCTTTTGGATACTAATGATCTCAAAAAGGTATATAATCCAAAGAGAGGTCGAGTTATGCGCAAGAAAGGGCCCTCTTCAAAAACCTCCGCATTTCACAAGCCAGCCACGCATCCCGAGACCGGACACGAGAAGGAAGAGCCTTACGGTGTAACATCGGATTGGCTCAGGATCGCGGAAGGAGCTGCTAATGCCGGGTTTTTTGACTGGGACATCCGCACGGAACATATCACGTGGTCGGAAGGGATCTATCACCTCTTCGGGCTTCCCCCCGACGCAGAACCGTCCTTTGCAACATGGCTCGCCGCAGTGCACCCCGACGATCTTGAGCCGGCCCTGACAAGAATGCATGAATCCATCGCGAAAAGGATCTCTCTCAACAACGAATACCGTATCGTCCTTCCCGATGGGCATGAACGCTGGATAAACACGCTCGGGAATACGTTTTACGATGAGGCCGGCAAACCAGTGCGCCACTCCGGTATGTGTATAGACATCACCGTGCGCAAGGAGATGGAAGAAGCGCTGCGCGAAAGCGAGGAGCGCTTCCGCGTTCTCGTGGAAGCGTCCACACAAGCCGTATGGGAGACGGATGCTGCCGGCGCCGTAGTGAAGGATCTGCCTTCGTGGCGAGCGTACACCGGACAGACGCTTGATGAATCTCTCGGCTACGGCTGGGTGGATGCCGTACACCCTGATGATCGGGAACGCGTGGAACAACTCTGGCGGCAAACGGTTGCAGAGGAAAAGAATGTAAACGCTGAATTCCGGCTCAAAAGTCCCGGTGGCGGGTATAGATGGACAAATGTTGTCTCCTCCCCGATCCGCAACCGCAATGGTGTTATTTTGAAATGGGTAGGCATGAACATTGACATCACCGAGCGAAAGGGGATCGAGCGTGAGCTCAGGGAGAACAGGGCGAAACTGGAAGCTGCGATTAACAGCATGACTGAGGCGGTCTTCATAGCGGACACCGAAGGGCGGTTCGTCGAATTTAACGACTACTGCGCGCAATATCATCGATTCAAGAACAGAGACGATTTCAGCAAGTCGATCACCGATTGTGCCAATTACATCGATGCCTATTTTGGAGACGGTACGCCTGCACCTCTGGATATGTGGGCAATGTCCCGGGCGTTACGGGGAGAAACGGCCTCGGACATCGAATACATGCTTTGCAGAAAGGATACCGGGGAGAAATGGTGGGGCAGTTACGGCTTCGCACCGATCAGGGAAAAGGATGGTAGGATCGTCGGGGCGGTTGTGGCGGGTCGGGAGATAACAGAACGCAAGCGGTTGGAGGAAGAGCTTGCCAGAGGGCGGGCCGAACTCCAGTCTCTCTTCGACAGTTCAAATGTTGGCCTGGTGCTCTTCGAGGCCAGGCCGCCTTATACGGTAATTACCCACAACAAGTTTTACCAGGAGCTTTTTGCCGAACCGTACAGAACGGCCGGAATGGTTGGAAAGAACATATACGAATATGCCCCGGACATAGAGGCACAAGGGGTTGTGGCAGTCCTCGACGAGGTGGCAAGGACCGGAAAACCCGTACAGCTTTTCGATTTCCCCTATGACAGCCATCCGCCGAAAAAATCATGGTTCAACTGGCACCTCTCACCAATTATCCATGAGGGGGAGGTAGTGGCCCTCGCCAGTTTGAGTATCGATGTTACCAGTCAGCATCTGGCCGAGGACAAACTCCGTAAGGTCCACAATGACCTCGAACTCCGCGTTCAGGCACGCACACAGGACCTCGAAAAGGCTTACCAGAAGGTTCTTGAAGAGATGGCACAGAAGAACGCCCTGGCCGACCAGCTCCGCCAGGCCCACAAGATGGAGGCCATGGGCACCCTCGCAGGAGGCATCGCCCACGACTTCAACAACATCCTCGCCGCGATCATCGGTTTCACCGAGATGGCGATCGACGACGTCCCGGACCGCCCCCTGGTGGAGAAGAACCTCCAGAAGGTCATGACATCGGCCACGCGGGCACGGGAACTGGTTAAACAGATCCTCGCCTTCTCCCGGAAGACGAAGTACGAGAGGGAAACCCTCGCCCTCACGCCCGTCGTGCAGGAGACGGTCCAGCTGCTTCGGGCCTCCATCCCCGCCACCGTCGATGTGACGCTCTCCGTCACCGCCACGTCGGACACGGTGATAGCCGCCCCCGTCGAGGTCCAGCAGGTCGTCATGAATCTCGCCACCAATGCCCTCCTCGCCATGCAGGACCGCAAGGGCTCCCTCGAGATCGCCCTCTCCGACACGGACTTCGAGCCCGACGCCTCCACTCTTGACGCAACATCGCGGGAGTACCTTCAGATCATGGTGAAGGACACGGGTGTGGGCATGAGCCCCGAGGTGATGAAGAGGATCTTCGACCCCTTCTTCACCACCCGCGAGGTGGGCACGGGCTCAGGCATGGGCCTCGCCATGGTCTACGGGATCGTGAAGGACTTAGGTGGCAGCATCGCCGTGGAGAGTGAGCCGGGGCAAGGCTCCACCTTCCGGATCTTCCTCCCGAAGGCGAAGGTGGAGACCAGGGAGGAGATGAAGCAGGCCGTGCTGCCCCGGGGAACGGAGCGGGTCCTCTTCGTCGATGACGAGGCGATGCTCCTGGAATGGGGCGGCGAGACCCTTCAGAGGCTCGGCTACGCGGTGACCGCCGTGGCGGACGCCAGGCAGGCACTCGAGATCTTCTCGGCAGACCCCTCCCTCTTCGACCTCGTCATCACCGACCAGGCCATGCCGCAGATGCCCGGGTCGGACCTCTGCTCGGAGCTCCTTCGCATCAGGGACGACATTCCCGTCATCCTCTGCACCGGCCACAGCGAGACGGTATCACCCGAAAAGGCCCGGGAGATAGGCGTCCGGGAATTCCTCATGAAGCCGGTGAAGAGACAGGAACTGGCGTCGGTGATCCGAAGGGTGCTCGACAGAGACAAGGGATAGCAAAGCGGATCAAACTTATCAGCCCCTTTGTCCCCCTGAGTGCTTCGGCGTCACCTTCGGAGGCCGCAACCCGCTCCTGGTCACACCCTGCCACGATCTTAAGGAACGCTTGATAACAGACGGCTGCAAGTACTCTGTCGCGTCGTGTGTCCAGTGCTCCATCCAGTCCTTCCTTGCCTTGATACCCCGCACGTCCAATTTTGTCGTCGGTGACTTTTTTGTTACTCTCATGATCACCTCCCACAAAGAAAGTATACACCACAATCCCGCCCATGTTCCCGTCCTCTCCCAGTCATCGGACCGCTTCGCGGAAGACCGCCCGGAAGGTAGCTGAATCAGTGTGTAACTATCTATATTGGAAGGAAAATCATGGAGTCGGCCTCTCTTCTTCGCACCTCTCTTTCGCACGCTCGTCATTCCGGCGAAGTCCGATGTCTTCACTCGGGAAGCGTTATGCGGTAGAGACCGCGCGCAGGAAAGTGTCCGACCAGAGAAAGAACGGGGGACCCATCATCCGGTCATGCCTTGCTCCCCTGTCGTTGACCTTTCCTTGCGAAGATATTCCTCCTGGATTCCGGCCTTCGCCGGAATGACGCCGAAAGAGGTTGCGGAGAGACCTTCAGACTATCCGACAAGATCGGGGCCGTTGCAGTTGGCATCTTTGCACCTTGCCGTCCTTCTCCCGCTTCTAACCCGCAACCCGCAACCGTCTCTTTCCCCGAGACCTGAGACCGTCAGCTCCGATCCTTCCGTTTGAACCGCCCGGGATCGATCCCGTACCTGGCCACCCTCAACCCTATCATCCGTTCGGTGATCCCCAGCGTCCGGGCCGCCTTTGCCATGTTGCCGCCCGTTCTCTCCAGTTCCTCGATGATGATCTCCCGCTCCATGTTGGCCATGATACCCCTGAAGCCGGCAGCCGTCTTGCCCGGTCCGTCCGGCCCTCCGCCCTGCAGGTTCGGCGGCAGGTGGTAGCTGTGGATGACGCCGTCCGTGCAGAGGATTATCGCCCTTTCGATGCAATTCTCCAGTTCACGGACGTTACCCGGCCAGTGGTAGCTCATGAGCATGTCCGTTGAGGTCGTGGAGACCCTAGCGATCTCCTTTCCGTGCTCCCTCCCGTATTTCTGAATGAAATGGTCGGCAAGAAGCATGATGTCCGTCTTCCGGTCCCGGAGCGGCGGGACCAGGACGGGAAAGACGTTGAACCTGTAGTAGAGGTCCTCCCTGAACTTCCCCTCCCGAACGAGGGCCTCCAGATCCTTGTTCGTCGCCGTGACGATCCTTGCTTCAAGCTTTATGGGAACGTTGCCGCCCACGCGTTCGAACTCCTTTTCCTGCAGGACGCGGAGCAGCTTCACCTGGACCACCGGCGGCAGGTCGCCCACCTCGTCGAGAAAGATCGTGCCGTTCTGAGCCGTTTCGAAACGGCCCTTGCGCGCCATCGTCGCACCCGTGAACGAACCCCTTTCATGGCCGAAGAGCTCGCTCTCGATCAGGGATTCCGGCAGGGCAGCGCAGTTTACCTTCACGAAGGGCCGGGAGGCCCTGTTCGAAGTGTAATGAATGGTCTGGGCCACACGCTCCTTGCCGACGCCGCTCTCCCCCAGGATAAGCACCGTGGCGCTGGTGCGGCACACCTTGTCGATGAGGGAGTACACGGCCCGCATACCCTTGGAGTTGCCGACGATGGTCTTCATGTCGTACCGCGTCTTCAACTGGTCCCGCAGGCACCGGTTCTCCTCCTTCATCTTCTCCAGTTCCTCCTGCGCGAGCTGGCGAAGGCGCACGGCCTGGGAGATGCTTGACGCGATGATGGTCAGGAGGCGCACGTCGTTCTGGAGCGACATCCCCGCATTGTGAAGCCTATCGGCCGAAAGGGCGCCGATAACCTCACTACCTCTCCTGATGGGCACGCAGACAAAGGCAAAATCACTCTTGTTGACATTCCGCCTCGACCCGGTCCTGTCGAGAAAAAGGGGTTCGTCGGCGATATTGGGGACTACGACAGGCTGGCCCGTATCGATGACCCTCCCCGTAATGCCTTCGCCCATGCGGTACCTGCCCCTCGCCTGTTCGTCGGGACGAAGACCGTAGGCCTCCTCTATCGCGATCTCTCCACGTGCCCGGTTGAGGATGGTCAGGGTCCCCCGGGGAATGTCCATATGCCCGGCAATGAGGTGAAGGATAGGCTTCAGCACCGTCTTAAGGTCAAGGCTCTCGCTCAGCCTGGTGCTGATATCGAAGAGGAGAGAGAGTTCCTCTATCTCGCGCTTTCCCTGGTCGCCCATGTCAGGTCCCCTTTCCGGTCCCGCCGGCCCATGTTTCCAACAAAAAAAAGACATCTTCGCGCCCCTTCCTCGGGCGGCAAAGACGCCTTCGTCCAAAATAGAAATGGCGTTCCCGATGAACGCCATTGTCCGCCACATCACTGTGACACGGTTATTCTACAGAATATCAGGGTTATTGTCAACGCACCCCGCGATTTCAGTAATTTTACAGAACAAGAAGGAAATGCTATATTTAAATAACATTCAGTCTCCACAACAAGTTCTATATCTACAGCCGGGCAAGGGCCCGTGGCAAGAGTCTTCAGGGGGATGACATGGCCGCCGGTATCGGACCAGTGAGCAGGAACACCAGTGCCAGAGCTCCGTACGTTGCTTCCTTCCCGCTATTGTTTTTTCTGGTCATCGTAGTTGTGCTCCACCTTGTCTCTCCTGACCGTCCTATCACTCGAATAGACTTTGAGCCGCCCCTGCTGCTCTTCATGCTCAACACGATATTTGTCTTCCTTGTGGGGTGTATCGTCTCCTACCTGGCGATGAGAAGTTACCTGGCCAGCGGCTCATTGACCATCCTCTTTTTTGGGTGCGGTCTGCTGAGTCTCGGTGCAGGCAGTCTTGTCGCGGGATGGTTGATCACGCCATGGGGGGCCAACGTAACCAGCACCGTCTTCACCCTCTCGGCTTTCCTCTCGTCCGTCTTCCACATGGTCGGCCTGGTAATGAGTGTGATGAAGAGACCTCCCGAGGCCGGGAAGGTTGGGAGACACCGTAAACTGGCGCTTGCCTACCTGGGCCTCCTCTGTCTTGTGGGATTCATTGCGCTGGCGGCGGTCGCGGGCCTTCTACCGACCTTTTTCATCCGTGGAACGGGGCCGACTATCCTGCAGCAGGTCTTCATGGCGGCCGCTCTTATGCTCTTTGTCATGGCCTCCTCATCCATGATGATCCTCTTCATCCAGCAGGGGGTGCGTTTTCTCTACTGGTATTCGCTGGGTCTCGCACTGTTCTCCCTGGACGTCTTCGCTTCATTCCTCCAGCCCCAGCTGGGAAGCCTGATGGGATGGATGGGAAGAGTTTCTCTCTACCTGGCAGGTGTCTACTTTATTGTGGCAGTGGTCACGGCATTGCGTGAGGCCCGGACCCGGGGCATAACCCTCAATGAGAGATTTTCGGACATCTTCCGCCGCTCCCAGCGGAAGATGTCGTTCATATTTGCCAGCATGACCGACCGTTATTTTGAGCTTGACCGCGAATGGCGATTTACCCGGATCAATGACCAGTGTCTGGCCTATTTCAAAAGGAAG
Organism: Syntrophobacterales bacterium Delta_02; assembly: GCA_001603955.1. GTDB lineage: Bacteria > Desulfobacterota > Syntrophorhabdia > Syntrophorhabdales > Syntrophorhabdaceae > Delta-02. The sequence goes on from LVAA01000094.1 coordinate 15,841, forward strand.
AGGCAGGATTTTATCGGACGGTCATTCTCGGATGTTATTCCTGAAGTCAGCGGTTCTGTTTTCGAGGAAGAATACAGGAGGGCCTTTCACGAGAACGTCCCTGTTCACTTCGAGGCCAGATCGCTTGTCGTCCCCGGGGCGTGGCTGGATGTCCATGCGTACCCCACCGAAGAAGGCCTCTCCGTGTTCATGAGGGAGGTCACGGAACTCAAGCGGGCCGAAGAGCACATGAAACACCTTGCCTCCTTCCCGCAGCTGAACCCGAATCCGGTGATCGAGGCAAACACCTCCGGCGAGATCACTTTCTACAATCCGAGCTGCCTGAAGATATTGGAAGACCTGGGGCTGAGGAGGAGCGACCTGAACGTTCTGTTACCCGGGGATCTCGACGCCATTGTGAGAGACTGGGACGGAAAAACGGAGTCAGATTTTCACAGGGAGGTTTTCCTGGCAAACAGGGCTTTCGATGAGACAGTTCACCTCGTCCCTCAATTCAATGCCGTGCGTATTTACCGCCGCGATATCACCGAGCACAAGCGGGCCGAAGAATTGACCAGGACGACCCTGGAACGTTTCTACGCCGTCCTCTCAACCATGCATAGCGCTCTTTTGCTGGTTACGAACGAAAACAGGGTCGAATTTGCCAATCAAGCGTTCTGCGAGTATTTTCAATTGAACTGTTCGCCGGAAGATCTCGCCGGCCTGACATCATCCGAAATGCTTGCCAAAATTGGCGAGACCTATCTGCTTCCCGAGAACTCGATCGCCCGCATCCAGGAGATGCTGGATCGAGGAGAACCCGTAAAAGGGGAAGAAGTGCCCATGCACGAGGGGCGCACGTATCTGCGCGATTTTGTCCCCATACACGTGGACGGAAGATCTTATGGCCGGTTGTGGCACTACACGGACATAACGGAGCAGAAACGAGCCGAGGAGGTCCTGCGCCAGACGCACGCCGATCTCGAACTGTGTGTCCATGACCGCACCATCGAGTTGCAAAGGGCCTACGACCAGCTCAAGAAAGAGATCGACGAACGGAAACAGGCAGAGGCACAGCTGCGCCAGAAGCAGAAGCTTGAAGCCGTGGGCGTTTTTGCAGGCGGGATCGCCCACGATTTCAATAACGTTCTCGAAGGGATCATTGGTTTTACCGAATTGGTCCTGGAGGGACTCGAGCCTGGCAGCCGTGAGCGCAAAAGGCTGGAGCTGGCGCTCACAGGGGCCTACAGGGGACGTGATCTCGCGAAACAGATCCTGGCTTTCAGCCGCAAAGGTGAACAGGACAAGAAACCGCTTTCATTACAACAAAGTATTGAAGAAACACTCAGGTTGCTGAGGCCCTCCCTGCCATCCACGATCGAGATCAGATCGAGGTGCATGGCAAGTAACGATCGGGTGCTAGCCGACCCTGTCCAGATACACCAGATCCTGATGAACCTTTGCGCGAATGCGGGCTACGCAATGCGCGACAAGGGAGGGGTACTGGACATATGCATCTCGGAAACAACGGTTGCGGAGAGAGACCCCGTATCACTACCCGAAATGACGCCGGGGGAATATATCGTGCTGGATGTGTGCGACACCGGCTGCGGAATGGAACCTGAAACGGTGGAACAGATATTCGATCCCTTCTTCACCACAAAGGAAAAGGGGGAAGGAACGGGCCTGGGACTCTCTGTCGTTCACGGTATCGTGAGTGATCATGACGGTTACATTGCTGTTGAGAGCAAAACGGGTCAGGGATCGAGGTTTCTCGTCTATTTGCCCAAGTTGGAGGAACCCGTGGGCCCGGCAGATACAGACGCCTCGCCCGACGCGACGGGGGAAGGGCGAATTCTCGTCGTGGACGATGAGGACATCCTCGTTGACCTCAATGAGCAGAGGCTCAGCGGCCTTGGCTATGACGTCGTATCAACCACGAATAGCATGGAAGCGCTTGAGATCTTCCGGAAAGAACCCGGCGGATTCGATCTCGTCATTACCGACCAGACGATGCCGAACCTGACAGGGATCGAGCTTGCGGAAAGACTCCTCAAGATAAGGCCCGACATCCCCATCATTCTTTGCACGGGAAACAACGAATCCCTTTCGCGGGAACGTGTCCGAAAAGCGGGAATCAAGGGTTTTCTTATGAAACCTTTCAACAAACATCAAGTGGCACAGGCAATCCATCTGGCACTGAACGCCAACGTAAAAGAATAATAACAATGGTCAAGCTTAGCCCTTTACCCGCCCCGCTGACCCGCGGGCGGCGTTCGCGGGGAGACCCTGAAGCGGTCCCTCCGCGAACCCCTTACACCGGGATGGCCTAGAGGGCATGTTCCCCCGATTCGCCCGTCCTGATCCGGTAGACCGCGGAGACGGGCGAGACGAATATCTTGCCGTCCCCGGCCGCGCCCGTACGCGCCGCCTCCATGATCGTGTTCACGATCGCCTCGACATCACTGTCCTTGACGACGATCGACAGTTCGTACTTCGGCAGCATCTCTATCGTATACTCGCGTCCCCTGAACTGCTGCCTGAGGCCCCTTTGCTTTCCGTGGCCCTCGATCCTGATGAGGGAAAGACCGGGATATCCCCTCTTCTCGAGCGCGGCCCTCACGTCGTCGAATTTCTCTATCCTTATTACTGCCGTTATCTTCTGCATTTCGCCACCTCCCTCTACTTGTTCTGGGTATAAAAGTCAGGATAGGCCGACCCGCCGTGTTCGACCACGTCGAGACCACCGATCTCCTCCCGGGGAGAGACCCTGATACCTATAACGGCATCCAGTATCTTGAAAACAATGTATCCGCACAGGAACGCCCACAGGCCCGCGACAGCTGCGCCTATCACCTGGGCGATCAGCTGACCCGCTCCGCCCCCGTAGAAAAGCCCCTTCACGAATGGCGCCTCGGTCGCGTAATTCCCGTAGGTACCGTCCGCGAAGAGACCGACGCTTATGAGTCCCCAGATACCGTTAACGCCGTGGACGGACACGGCGCCTACCGGGTCGTCTATCTTGAGGCCTTCAAGCGTGTACACGCCGATGACCACGAGTATTCCGGCGATCGATCCTATCACCACAGCCGCCCATGCTTCTACCCACGCACAGGGAGCGGTCACGGCGACAAGGCCCGCGAGGACGCCGTTCAACATCATACCGACGTCATATGTCTTCGTCTTCATGAGAACGATGAGCAACGCTGCAAGGCCGCCCGCCGAAGCCGCGAGCAGGGTGTTGACGGCTATGACCGATATCCTGAGATGATGCGCGTTAAACGTCGAGCCCGGGTTAAAACCGAACCAGCCGAACCAGAGTATGAAAACCCCGAGCGCCGCCAGCGTGATGCTGTGACCGGGGATCGCGTTCGGCTTCCCCTCTTTCGTGAACTTGCCAAACCTCGGTCCCAGGACTATGGCCCCGGCAAGCCCGAACATGCCGCCTACCGCGTGCACGACCCCTGATCCCGCGAAATCGAGATGCCCGAGGCCGAAGGGCAGCCTGGAAAGCCATCCTCCGCCCCATACCCAGTGGCCGTATATGGGATAAACAAGCATGCTGATGATAACACTGTAAAAGAGATAGGCCGAGAACTTCAGCCGTTCCGCCACGGCGCCCGATACTATCGTCGCGGCGGTGGCACAGAAGACCAGCTGCCAGAAGAAATCAAGGTACTTGCCGACATCATACTGCCCGCCCCTCAGAAACAGGGGTCCCAGGCCGATAAACCCTCCCGCGTCGGCACCCTTGAGAAAGACATACCCCACCACGAAGAAACCGAGAGATCCGGCGACCAGGTCTATCGTGTTCTTTGCCATCAGGTTCGTCGCGTTCTTTGCCCGGCAGAAACCCGTCTCGACCATCGCGAAGCCCGCCTGCATGAACATGACCAGGAAACCGCAGACCAGTACCCAGACATAATCGACGGCTGCCCCGGGATTGTCCGCAAGCGTCTTTATGCCGAAGGGGTCAGGCGCCGTCTCTGCGAAGGCCACCCCTGCCATTCCGAAGATCAGTAAACTCAACAGTAGAAACACCCAGGGTCTTTTCATTATGAAACCTCCTTTATCCATTCGCTGCTTTCAACTCGCGGTCTTCCGCGTGAGTTGAGCCCTTACGATGACGGCCCGCCTTACTTGGGCGATCTTAACCTGACCGATCAGGTCTTCTCCGCTTCAGTGCGGAGGCCACGGAGGTGTATCGCGTCTCCGTCAAACCGGCCGGCCTGACCGATCAGGGCTCCACATGGCCGCGTCATCGCGGGTCGCGGAACAATGGTGTTCGATCTAGAAAGCATATGTGAACCCGATGCCGTAGACGAAGTTGTTGTTCACGGGCCCGTTGGGGTTGTACGAATCCTTTATGTCCCCCACCGTGGCATATTCCTTGCCGGCATCTCCCGAAAGCGGGAACCAGTACTGGACCATGGGCTGTATCGTGAAAGCCTTTGTAACGGGGATCGTGAGACCGGCCTTGACCATGCCATCATGGAAGCCCTTGTACTTGCTTCCCGTGTAGGTGTTCGTCGGTGAATCATAGGTCTTCCAGTAGTCGCTCTCCCCGATGAAATAGCCGAAGGACGCGCCCAGGTCGAGGGTTATCTCCTTGTGCACGGGGAAAGAGTGGCCGAAGGAAAGGTTGATATAAGTGCCCTTGTAGCTCGTGATATCCCGGTAGATGGAAAGAGTCGGTTTCGATATGATGTCATAGGCTATCGTCCCGAAAAGCTCCTCCGTCTGATCGCAATAGTTCGTCCCGTAGTAGATGTATCCGCCCGTGAGGGAGAGCTTGTCAAAGGTATGGGTATAGCTCAGGGTGAGGTCCGTTTCATTCCATCCCTTCTTGAAAGCCTTGCTCTCCGCGGAAAAGTCAGCCGTCTTCGTGCTTCTCTGGTTCGTATCGATGTTGCCCCACAAGGTTGCGGAAAAACCCTTGTAGGACGCGGTGAGTGACGGCTGGATGACGAGACCGCTCTTCCCTATCTCATAACCCCGGAATATGTACTGATTGTAGACACCCAGAGAACCTGAGCCGGTGACCTTTGGCTCCTCTTTCTTCCCGGCTTCCTCACCGAGAACGGATAATACGGGAAAACATATGAAGACAACCAACAGCAGGAAAGCCTTTTTGTAACGATTCATGGTATACCTCCGTAAATTTCCTTCCCATGCCTTAAGCATGCGACGGTTGCTTATTCTTGCTGCCTCCGACGTCAAACACCCACCTCCTTCTCTCAAAAAGGACAGAGGCGTCTTCAAACCCGCTCTGGTCGAAGACGCCTCTGTCTTGTACCGTAACCTCTGCCTCATCAAAAGCAACAGCTGTGCCAGACATTGCAGGCAACCGCCCCTTCTGCTTGTCGCATTCACTTTGGTCAATTATATCGAGCTGTTATGGCCACAGGCTCGCCAGACCGGTCGCCCGGCCCCTCCCCTCGTACCCTTTGCTGTGGCGGACATATCCTACATAAAGGTGGCTCGTTCAGCCGGTATCCCACACAATTGTACGACCCCGCCGCCCGACGGGAGCCGGTCTCCTCCCGTGCCATGCCCGCCAGTTCATCACCGCGGAACCTCACCTATTTGCCGTTGACTGCATCAGACCGCTCTGTTATAGTCAACAAGCATTCCAAAAATCAGCCAGGAGAGATCATGAACATTCTGGGTCTTCACATATTCGGCCACGATACCGGGGCGGCGCTTATATCGGAAGGAAGATTGATGGCCATTGCCGAGGAAAGGGTCGACAGGCGCAAGCATTCCGGGAACTTCCCCGTGCTGTCCGTCAGCTATCTCCTGAAGGCGATGGGACTCAAGAATATCAACGATGTCGACCTCGTTGTGGCCATCACCCGCTACGGCAAGGACGGCAGTGACAAAACGGGTGACGGCATCCGGGAAAGGCTGGGCTACTCGGGAAGGATCCACACCATCTCCCATCACGAGGCCCATGCCGCGAGCGCCTTTTTCGCCTCACCCTTCGATGAAGCGGCCGTGATGGTCGTCGACGGGCTGGGAAGCAGCGCCCTGGAGATCGAAACTGAAAAGCCGCTGCCCTTCATGCTTCGCGGACTCCCGTTCAAGGACGTCAAGAACTACGAGGAGGTCCAGTCTTTCTACAGGGCCCGGGGCAATGAGATAACGAGCATCAGGAAGGACTACAC
>LVAA01000264.1 GCA_001603955.1 Syntrophobacterales bacterium Delta_02
TTCCCATTCCGGCCGGAAAGTTTCTCCTTCAACCGGGTACACATTTCCGCAATCACCCCGCAGGGCGAAAAGCCGCTTCCCGAATCCGGATACTACCTGCTTCCTTCCGGCAGGGAACTGATTCCCGGCAGTCTGCGTTTTCCCGCCGACGCCGGGAAAGGGGAGGGGGCCATGGAGAAAGACGGCAAACTCCAGTATCTGGTGAATTCTTCTCACGGGAAACAGATTTCCATTCCGGTCGAAGGCGGCAAAATGTACCTCTGCGAATTCGAAAACTCGGGAGGCGGCAGTCCCCCCACGGTGATTTACGAGCCGATATTCGAAGAAGGCAGCCGTATGCGCAAGTACAACTACAAGGTTTCATACCTGCCGCGTTTGCTCCAGCAGGGATTGGCTAAGTATGAAATCCTCCTGCAACCGGACAAGAATGACCGGATGCTCCTTTATTATACCGGGAATTTCATCGGCAAAATCCATTCGATGTCGCTGAAAGAAACCCGCATCGCCTTGGTGATTCACTTCGACAAGGCGGGAACCCAGTGTTTCCGGCTCTACTTTCAGCCGGTGAATTCGGGTATCTATTTGTCGGTGCCCGAAAAACGCATGGAGTCCGGCGTCCCTGTCGGCAAAATAACCGGAAAAATGCTCGCCGCCGAAGAACAGGGCTCCGACCTCGGCGGGTTATTGTTCCAATCCGAGTGGGCGGACGTATTTACAGTACCGGCCACCGCCAAAATTACGCCCTCGCTGGCCCTGCCGGAACACAAAATATCCTGTGTGAAGCTCTCGGCCGCGCGAAATGAAAAAGAATCCTTTCAACTGGTCATTGCCCCCAAACGCAATTTCAAGATAACCGGTGTGGAAGCCGAACTGAAATCCGGCGCGCACCGTATCCCGGACTCCGCGGTGGAGGTGAAGACGGTGGAATACGTTCCGGTCCGTTACTCTGTTCGCGTGAGTCCGTGGCAGTATCAGGGGCTGATCGGCGACCCGTTGGTTCCATTCAAAGGCGAAGAGGTGAAGCCGGATCAGGGCAATCTCGCGCTCTGGTTTACGATCAATGTCGGCAAGGATATTGCCCCCGGAACTTATCAGGGCCGGATCACGCTCAAAACAGACCGCGCCGGGACCATTGCCGTGCCGGTTGATTTGAAGGTGCGGTCCTTCGCCCTTCCCGAAATGAGTTCTTTTGTCACGAACATGGGGCTGCAGCTTTTCACCAAGGGCCGTTATCCGGTGGCGTTGTATCACGGCGCCAAAACGCCGGAGGAGGTCAAAAAATTGACAGACCTTTATTTTGAGGCGTTCGCGGACAACCGGCTCAGCCCGAAAAATTTCGCCATGTACACCCCGCTGACCTTCAAATGGGAACCGCCGCCGAAAGGCATGAACGTCGCGGAAAAAGATAATTATTTCCGGCTCTATGACTGGGATTTTACCGAATATGACAAGCAGTTGGATCATTTCATCGGAGAACGGAAGATGAACCAGATCTGCATTTATCATACAAATCCCATTTCTTGCAATATTTTCCCGCAGCTTCCCGGCAAGGAGTTGAAAGACGGGTTCAATACTTCGTCGCCGTTCGTGACCATGGCGAATCAGGCATTCCGCGAAATAACCATGGTCGGATACGACATTCCCCCCGGTCATTCTTACGCGAAGATCGCACAGCAGATCACCCGCGATCAATTTGACCGCCTGTTGACGGATTATCTGCGCGCAATTGCCGGCAATCTGGAGAAAAAAGGCTACCTGAAGTACGCCACCATCCTGATTGACGAAAGCCATAACGAAAAACAACTGACGCACTTCCTCACCCTGCTGAAAAACGACCCCCTGCTGAAAAAAATCCGGGTCACCGTATGCGTTCAGGGTACCTCGTATTACACCCTGAAGGATCGTTCCGGCGAGTATGTCTACCGGAAACTGATCGATACGTATGTTCCCGA
>LVAA01000095.1 GCA_001603955.1 Syntrophobacterales bacterium Delta_02
CCTGTGTACCGTCAGGGAACCTGAGTGTACGCCGGCTAACTGCCGGCGCGTTGGGATCGACTCAGGTAACTCATCCCATCACCTGAAAAATGGACATATCCTATCCTCCGCGGACCCTTTCGTCCTGCGCCGGAACGGCTGTTCGATCAGGGCCCTGTTTTAATTTTAATATACCAGTTAATCCACAGGATATCCAACCACTGTGCCCGAACCCCGGTACCTCACTGCCAATACCCGACACCACGAGGACAGCCCTGAAGGAGCGGGAGAATACGTGTGCCGTTTCGTTGCAAAAGGAGAAAAAGACTGTATAATAAAATAGTCAGGGTCAACGACCCGCCAGGCAAAAGGAGGGACCAACCATGAAGAATATCATCGTCGTTCTTATCGCGCTTTCCATCGTCATCCCGGGTCTTGCGGCAGGCGCCCAGAAGGGCGTCAGGGGTCAGGGCACCCCACAAAACAGGATCTATGACCCGGCAAATGTTGAAACGGTCTCAGGCAGTGTCGAAAGCGTCGGCACGGTGGTTCCCAAGAAGGGCACGTACGCAACCGTAACGCTGACCCTGAAGACCGAAAAGGAGACGATCACGGTCCATCTCGGCCCCCAATGGTACGTCGCACAGCTTGACACGAAGATCACAAAAGGTGACGTTATCGAAGTTAAAGGCTCCCGCGTTACCTTCGACGGCAAACCGGCCATTATCGCCGCAGAGGTGAAGAAAGGCGATAATGTTCTGGTCCTGCGGGACGATGCGGGGATTCCCGTCTGGTCAAAACGGAAAAGGTAAGAGGCTCCTTGCCTTGCGTCAGTGCCGGTCCCGGCCCTTCTTTCCCGCAAAGGGGCAATTGCAGGTTCTGTTCCGGCAGCCGTCCAGCCCATGATCCTTCATCATGTCTCGGAAGAGGCACCCCGCCACCGGAACGCTTGCTCTTGATGCCGCCTTGCGCCGCGGCGGAAAGCTGTTTTCCTTTGTTTCATAACCTCTGGCACTCTTAAGATCCATTGTCCGATTCCTGCCTTTCGCCTGTTGCTCTCGCCATTTGCTGTCCGTGCTCCGGGTCCGTGCCATCCGGGCGACCCACCCGGCCAATACTCAGGACAGACCCTTCCATCCCAGTGTGCCAATGCAACCGTATTATCGCCAGTAGCGATGACTTCTTAATACCTTTTTTCCAGAAAAGGCCTGAATAGCCCGAAATGATGCAGTATTTTTTTTGATAAAAACAGAATCTATGCTATAGTAAAATATCCTAAGCGACGGGGGTTGGCATGGGCGACAAGAATTCCTTGATTCTCTACATCATTGCCTTCGCGGTCATGGTTGGCGGTTTCGTTATGATCTTCCTGACACGGAGCACGACAGTCCTCGCCGCCGGTGCTGTGCTCATCTTTATCGGTCTCTTTGTTTTCCTCTTTGGAAGGGAAAAGGCCAAGAAAGCCAAAGCCTGACCGGCTCGTGTTAGACCCTGTCACACCTTAAATTCTTGAAACCCTGGTTCGTATGCTTCATAACGCGAATCGTCGCTGGTCTCAATGCGTCCGATATGTCCCCGGCAACCCGAGCTTCTTTTCCTAAAGATGGCCATGGCCCCAAGTCCGGTAGACCCGTCAGGCTTCAGAGGTGCAAGCGTCATTTCCGGGCAGGCACCACTCCGTGATGCCCCTTATCTTTGACACTTCAACCTGCCGTTGTCATTCCAGATCGTGTTAGACCTGCACGACGCGTAACCGGAAAGGGTCGTGGGTACCGACTTGCCCTTTTTGTTCTTGCAGAAACAACCCAGGGTTGAACCCTGAACGTAGCAGCACCAGCAGGACTGGTTGTAGCTTCCCGTCGGGCAGTCGCTGCCGCAAAGACAGCGCAGCGTACCGTCACAATTGGATATCTCCTGCCTGCAGGGGAGGCTGAGACTTGACTGTTTCCAGTCACCGTTCATCCTCTTGCACGACGCGGTGATGCTGCTGGAGGTGCACGTAGCCGACCGCATATTGCACGACCTCTGGTAACTTCCCGAAGGACATGGATCGGCCAACCCCTCGTTCGTCAGCACGAACAGACCCGCCGACACCAATAATACAAGGACGAGGCCCACCGCAAAAAACCTTGTCACTGAACGCATGATCTTCCTCCTCTGGCTGTGTTCATTTCATGCTACCTCCCCTTTTCCGTCCTGTCAAACACAAAAGATTTGCAAAGTGGGATTTCCGGTGATAGCTTACTGACGAGACCCTCCAAATGAACGATCCTTTGTCGCCGGCACAGACCATCGAGAAACTCCCGCTCACAGGCAGGATTGACAGCATAACCTGCCGGGAGATCGAGGTTCTCTTCAGGAACGCCGTCATGGCGGGCAAGAGGCTTATTGTCGCCGATATGGCGGGGGTCAGCTACGTGAGCAGCGCCGGTCTGCGCGTTTTCCTGTCCTTTCAGAAGGAACTGAAAAAGGCAGGGGGGGAGATCTGTTTCTTCGCATGCACGTCCGCCGTCTATTCAATATTCGAGATAAGCGGATTCACGAAGATCTTCCGTTTCCTTTCCTCTGAAAATGACGTAACGGGGCTCGTTGCGTCTTCTGCGGGAGAGGCCGAGATAAAGGATGTCCCGTATGACCGCGCGGCACTGCGTGTCCTCACCCGGGATACTCCCCCCGGGTCACTCACTCTCATAGGCAGCGAAGAGAAACTCCCGTCGGCCTCTTATGGCGAAGAGGATGTCGTATCCGTAAGGGCGGCCGATGCCCGCTTCGCCGCCGGATTCGCCGCTCTGGGCCACAGCTTCGAAGACTACAAGGGCTATTTCGGGGAGACTATCGTCATCAACGGCAACATCTTTGTCTACCCCGCCCTGAGAAGGTCCGCCGTCGACTTCATCGTGCACACCGAGGGGGAGATGGAAACGGCCTATCATTTTCTCCACGGCTTCTCCTTCGCGGGAGACTTCGCCCACATTGTCTCCTTCGAACCCAGGGACAACCTCTTCACGCTCGACGCCCTTGTCGAAAGTGCCCACCTGGTATCATCCTCCCCCGTGATAGGCATCACGGCCATCTTCGAGAGCAAGGGCCTCTTCGGCATGCGTCTCAAGAAGATCCCTCTCGCGGAAAATCGCGGTCCCGGTGAAGGAGATATCTTCTCGGGAGAAAGCTTTCCCGAGTGGATCGATTACTCCATCGAGGCAGAGGACATTTACAATCTCGTCGTTATCACAGGCATTTCAGCCCGGCAAAGGAACCGTGCGACCGGACATGCCGACAGGATCATACCCCGGGAGGGCCGGTGCCACATGCATGGCGTCGTCTTCGACAAGAAACCTTTCAACAGAATGATAGACAATTTTCCCAACGAGCTCAGAAGGGTCGTCACCGGCATGGAACCGCAGAGGGTCATCCACCTGCTGGGTAGATCGAACATCGGTCCCGGCCTCATGGGTATCGTGGAGATCGGCGGCTAGTCGATGGAACTCTGGGTTGGCGCCCTCAACCTCGGCTTTCTCTATGCCTTCGTTGCCATCGGCGTTTATATAACTTTCCGCATCCACGATTTTCCCGACATCACCGTCGACGGGACGTTCACGACAGGCGCGGCCGTTACCTCCATCCTTGTCGTGGCAGGCATTCATCCCCTCGTGGCCCTTTTCGCCTCTTTTCTTGCCTGCGCGGCGGCGGGAAGCATCACGGCGGTCATCAACACGCGTCTCAATGTCAACAGCCTGCTTGCAGGCATCCTCGTCATGACGGGACTCTATTCCATCAATCTCCACATCATGGGCCGCTCCAACATACCCCTTCTTGACACGCCTGAGTTCTTTACGCTCCTCAACAGGGCAAATCCCGGCATGCCCCACGAGATTTGGACAGCATTGTGCCTCGCGGTCATCATGGCTCTTTTCTGGCTGATCGTCTCCTGTTTCTTCAAGACCGATTTCGGTCTTTCCATGCGGGCAAGCGGCAACAACGCCATTATGGCGCGGGCTGCGGGCATCAATGTCGACCGCGTCAAGGTCTTTGGCGTCGCCATAGCGAACGGTATCGTGGGCATCTCCGGGAGCCTGGTCGCCCAGTACCAGGGATTCGCGGACATCGGGATGGGCATCGGGACCGTCGTCACCGGCCTTGCCTCTGTCATCATCGGCGAATCCATCCTCAAGAAGCATTCCGTCTACGCCTGGATAGCCAGCGCCGTGATCGGCTCCGTGATCTTCCGGTTCATGATCGCCCTCGCACTCTACGCAGGCATGGACCCCATAGACCTCAAGCTTCTCACGGCCATCTTCGTTCTCATCACCCTGGCCGTGACCGCGAGAATAGCCAAAGGGGCGGGGAGGGTCAGGAGGAAACATCTCCTCACGGCGGCTGTGGCAGCCGTCATCATCCTGGGGGTCTTCGCGGGGATCAGGTACGGGAACCTCAGCACCATCATACCGCAAAAAAAAGCCAGGCTCGCCCTCTTCCAGTTCACCGATAATGTCATCCTTGACACCTGTGCCAGGGGCGTGCTCGACGGGTTGAAGAAGAGCGGCGTCCTTGAGAAGGAGCGGATCTCCGTCGACCACAAGATGGCTCATGGGGAATTCCCGACCGCCCAGTCCATAGCGCAGGAGATGGTGAGCAAAAACTACGATTACATCGTGACGGTGTCCACGATATCGCTCCAGGTGACGGCAAACCACAACAAGAAGATACCCCATGTCTTCGCGGCCGTCACGGACCCCCTCAAGGCCGGGGTGGCAAAGAGTTTCACGGACCACCTGCCGAACCTGACGGGGCTTGCCACCCCGCAACCCGTAGAATCGACGGTGCGGCTCATGCGCAGGGTCTTCCCGAAGGCGAAGGTCATTGGGATGATCTGGAACCCCGCCGAGGTGAACTCCGAGATATGCACGGTGATGACACGGGAGGCGGCGAAGAAATACGGGTTCAAGGTAGTGGAGGTCACGATCACCGGGACCCAGGAGATCGATCAGGCACTGCGCTCCATCCTCGCGAGCGAACCGGACATCTTCTTCACCTCGGGGGACACGACCGTATCCGCCGTCATCCCCTCCGTTGCCCAGAAGCTCAGGCAGAAGAAGATCCCTTACGTGACGAACACGCCGGCCGACATCGATTCAGGGGTCTTCATGTGCCTCGGAGCGGATTACTACGACGTGGGGCTCAAGGCTGCCGAGCTCACCGTCAGGGTCATCAGGGGGGAGAAACCGGCCACCGTTCCCATCGTCTCCTATGTGCCGGAACAGCTCACACTCAACCTCTCCCTGGCGAAGGAATACGGTATGAAGATACCCGATGACCTCGTGAAAAAGGCTGTACGGGTGGTGAATTAACCCATGATAAAGATCGTCGATTATCACAAGACCTTCAATGCCGGTACCCTCAATGAGGTCTACGCGCTCCGGGGCGTTAATCTCCACATCGAAGAGGGGGGGTTCCTTACCATTATCGGAACGAATGGCTCCGGGAAGTCGACCCTCCTCAATGCCATTGCCGGTACCTTTTTCCCTGACCGCGGCACGATAACCATAGGCGGTAAGGACATGGCTAAGAAACAGGATTTTCAACGTGCACGCTTCATTTCCCGCGTCTTTCAGAACCCTTTCATGGGAACAGCCCCGGACATGACGATAGCCGAGAACATCCACCTCGCGTTCATGAGGGGCAAGCCCCGCTACCCCGTCCCCGGCCTCACGCGGGAGCGCCTGACCGTCTACCGCGAAGAAGTCCGGATGCTGGAGATGCAGCTCGAGGACAGGCTGGACAACACGATAGGCACACTTTCCGGCGGCCAGAGACAGGCCCTCACCCTCCTCATGGCGGTGATGAACGAACCGAAGGTCCTGCTCCTCGACGAACACACGGCGGCCCTCGACCCAAAGTCCGCCGCCCAGGTCGTGGCCCTCACGGAACGATTCATCACCCGCTACCGCCTTACGGCCATCATGATCACACACAGCATGCAGCAGGCCCTGGCCCTCGGCTCGCGCACCATCCTCATGCATAAGGGCCAGGTCATCGAGGAGATCTCCGGAAAGGACAAGCAGTATCTTACCACCGCCGACCTTCTCGACCGCTTTGCCGATCTCAGGAAACAGGAAAAGCTCACCGCCGAGATGATAGAGGAGATGAGGAGGGAATACCTGTAGAGGCGGCTTGAACCGCTTGAGCCGCCTGGATCGTAGGAGCCGTTTCACTGTGAACTCTTGAACCTTCTTTGTGTTTTGTGCTTTACTCTCCTTGTTTCAGGCATTAGGATAATAGGGATTGTGATAAGGCTGTACTGAGGAGGTGTGGTATGTGTTGTCGGGTTCTTGTTCTTGTCGTGATCGCGACAACCCTCTTGTTCCCTGTGGCGGAGGGTGTCTCGCTTGCACAGTCAAAGGTGGCTTGCACCGATGCCGTGTGCGGTGCGGGATACAGGGCATACCTGCAATCGAACGGATCATGCATGTGTATTCTGGCTGATTGCGAAGACATCGACGGTTGCCCGGAGCCTCCGAAGGTCCCCGAAGACTGCCTTAACATCGAGGGCTGTAACCCTCCTCAGACGACCAATCCCTAGGGTTCTGAAATGGCTCATATACTGGTCACATTTCACTCACAGACAGGCAACACGGAAAAGATGGCCCGGGCGGTCGCCGCCGGGGTGGGGCAGGCCCAAAACGCGCGGGCAAATCTCAAGAAAGCCCTTGAAACCACTGCCGGGGATATCCGGGAATGCGACGCCGTCGTGTTCTGTTCCCCCGAGTACTTCGGCTACATGTCGGGGGCGATGAAAGACCTCTTCGACAGGACCTACGAGGAACTGAAGGATGAGCCCCGTTCCGTGAAGAAACCGTATTGCGTCGTGATTGCCGCAGGCAATGACGGAACCGGCGCACTCAGGCACATCGAACGCATCTGCAAAGGTTACCGTTTCAAGAAGGTGCAAAATCCCATCATATGCAAAGGCCCGGTCACACCGGACATACTCGCCCACTGCCGCGAACTCGGCGAAACCATCGCCGAGGGCATAAACGCAGGGATATTCTAAAGACCGTTTCAAGTTCCGGGTTTCAGGTTTCAAGTTGAAGGGACAAAGCATTAACAATACCCCTGCTGTCCGGTCACACCAGTTCTTGTCTCTAACCTGAAACCTGGAACTTGGAACTTGAAACGGTCTTTTGGGCTGTCTTTCCGGCTTTGTGGCTTGACAAAGCCGTCAAATCAGGTCATAATCCATATCTACATGTTCGCATGACCCATTTCTTCCTGGCAGGTCACCAGGGACACAGCATCGAAAGCTTGCGAGACACGCCGGGAAGAAGAAGAAAGGAGCCTGAATGGCGAAACGCAATCCGAACAGTTTCTTGAAAAGGCAGAAGGAGATCAAGCGTCAACAGAAAGCACAGGAAAAGATGATGAGAAGGCAGGGCCACAAGAAACAGGAGCCCGAAGAAGAGATCGACGAAGCGATAACCGCCGACGAAGTGGAAACTGAAGGCGAAGACCAGTCTGCCGGGGAAAAGGAAGAGACGGTCTAGGGCCGGGGATCCAGCTTTCAGCGGTGCCAGGAACAGGGGCGGACTTCATCGACGCCCCGCGCAAGCAACGACCAGCTAACGAATCAACAATAATAAGAGCATTGCGGGTAAAAGGGGTGTCGCCTGCTTAAGATGGGCGGGTTCCACGGCCCTGATGGATGTGCCCTCGCCGGAATCCTCCCTAGCGTCCCGGGATGGACCCGGTGTCGAAACCAAGTTTCTCCCCGAGTTCGACGAAAGCCTTCACCCATTCAACCGCTTCCAGTCTGTTCCCTGACGCCTCTCTGGCGATATCCTGATAGACGGACCTCGCCATGGAATAATAGATATTCTGGACCTCCCAGAGGTTCACCTCGACGGGCAGCAATCGGGAAAGTTCCGTGCTCGCCTTCACGGCATCGATGAGTGCGATGTCCGATGGGTTCGCCTGCAAGAGCAACATTTGTTCTTTAAGCCTGTTCCGGATGATGGTCTCTATCTGAACCGTATCATACCCAAGACCCCACTTCTCTATTTCCTTTACGAGCCCGCGAATATTGTTCCCATCGAGGATCTCCTGGGAAAAGGCCTTCCTGAGGTCAAGATTGAGAATGAATTCGGCCGCGGCCCTGAAGACATTGGGAACCGCCATGCCGGCCTCGCGAAAAAAACTCATGAGGATCCGTTCGCCTTCAAAAAGGTCCCTGTAGACAAGCTCGTACTTGTCGTAAGTATCCTTCAGAAGGAGGTTCATGACCGCGTGCTGCCGGTCCCTGAAAAGACTGGTGAAGGAATAATTGTGCATTCCGAAATGATGGTCCATCAGGCGGAACACTTCTGCAAAGTCCGCCCTCTCGAAGGCGGCGGTGATCTCAGTCCTCATCGACTGAAAGCCTTCTTCCCCGAGGTATTCCCGCGCTCCTCCGTTGAAGGCATGCCCTCCCAGGTGAAGGAGCGCAAAGCTGATCCGCTCGGAATCACCCGTGATGCGGGAGGCAACAAGAACCCTGCCGACGGCAAGCGTCGTTCTGCCGGCCGCTATCCTGAAATAGTCCTCCTTGTCAACGGTGAAACTATATATCTCGGTACGATCGCCGAAATCTTCGATCACCGAGGAAACGGCATAATGCATCGCGACCTTCTTGAGGTCTATCACCGCGGGCGTGACGAACCTGTCGAATATCCGGCCACCATCCCCCTGTTCCGGCATGTTGCTCTTCGCCTTCTCGAGAAGGGACCGGAAGGTTTTCTCCCTGTCATCGCCGCTGATCTCCGAGATCAATTGAATGGCCCTTCCCGCGTACTGGATGATCTGGACCGTTTCTATCCCTGATATCTCATCGAAGAACCATCCGCAGCTCGTGTACATGAGCAGCGCGTGGCGCTGGGATTCGAGAAGCTTCAGCACGAGGGTCCTTTCGTCGGCGGCCAGCACCCTTCGGCCATGCTTCGCGAAGAAATCGTCAACGGTCTCCACGCTGCGGTCGAGGATGACGTCAATGTAGTCATTCCGCGCCGCCCAGGGGTCGCGAAGATACCGGCCGGCGTTTTCCATGTATGCCCGGGCCAACTCATCGCGCAGCCAGTCCAGGGCCTTCCGCAAAGGACGCCTCCATGCCTGGTTCCAGCCGCCATGTCCACCCGAGTTGCATCCGCAGTCGCTGCGCCAGCGCTCGATGCCGTGAGCACAGCTCCAGGAGGTGTTCTCATGGATCTTCACCTCGTGCGTTGGCGGAAACCTTTCGAGGAATTCCCCATAGTTGGTCAATCGCGCGAGTCGTTTTTTTTCGACGTGATGGAGGGCGAAAGCGAGGGCCATGTCCCCGAACCGGTGATGGTGCCCGTAGGTCTCACCGTCGGTTGCCACATGCATAAGCTGGGTCCAGTTCCTGTCGGCGCGGAAGCCCGAGACGAGCCTCATCGCCAGGTCCTCGCCACTTTTCAGAAGGCGCTCGAAGGCGATCGCATTCGATATGGGCCCGTCATAGAAGAAGACGGTGATCCTCCGGCCGGAGGGAAGCCGCACGACATAGGGGCGGGTGGGGTCGATGCGGCCTTCGGTCACGTCCTTCCACTTCCCCGAGCCGATCTTCCTGACCTTCATTGCCTGGTGGGGTGCGAGAATGGTAAAAAGGATACCGCCGCCAGCCAGGTGCTCCAGCGTTTCCAGGTCAACCGCCGTCTCGGCAAGCCACATCCCCTCCGGTTCGCGTCCGAACCTCTTCCGGAAATCCCTGATCCCCCAGATCACCTGCGTCCGCTTGTCACGGGCATTGGCAAGCGGCATGATGATATGGTTGTACACCTGGGCCAGGGCGTTCCCGTGACCTGACCGCTGGGAAACACTCAATCTGTCCGCCTCGAGGATCCCTTCGTACACGGCGGGCGCGAAGGTACTCATCCATGCCAGCAGTGTGGGGCCGAAATTGAAGCTTATCCTGGAATAGTTGCTGACGATATCGGTGATACGGCCATAGCCGTTGACCGTTCGCGAGGCGAGATTCGGAGCGTAGCATTCGGAAGTGATGCGCTCGTTCCAGTCATGGAAGGGGTAGGCCGAGTCCTGTATCTCGACGGATTCGAGCCAGGGATTCTCCCGCGGCGGCTGGTAAAAGTGGCAATGGATGCAAATGTATCGTTCCGCAACGGACGAGCGTTGGCCTTCTTCCATCATTTCCTCTCCATTGCCGCCAGCATCGATGATATCGATGTACCGTCTACAACGGCCGTCTCATTGAGGCGACGGTCCATCGAAACAACGTATTCCCTGAAACGGGTCCTGTGTCCCGCAACAAGGGGTTCCGCGCGAACAGTGCGAATCGTGAGAGGGTTGACGGCCCTTCCCGCCACCCTCATCTCGAAGTGGAGATGCGGGCCCGTGGCGAGACCGGTGGAACCGACGCGGCCTATCATATCACCCTGCTCCACCCTCGCCCCGCTCCTGATGCCTTTCTCGATGCGCGAGAGGTGACCGTACCAGGTGCTGTAATTGTTTCGGTGTTGTATGATAACGAGTTTTCCGTAACCGCCGCGGCGGCCGGCGAAACGGACGACACCGTCGCCCAGGGCGGAGACCGGGGTTCCCGTAGCCGCGACATAGTCAATGCCCCTGTGCGGCCTGTAAACCTTGAGTATGGGATGGAAGCGCCTGCCGGTAAAATGGGAGCTGATCCTCCGGAAATTGAGGGGCGCCTTGAGAAACGCCCGCTTCAGGGGCCTTCCCTCAGCGTCATAGTATCCTGCATTTCCTTTTACCTCGTACCGGTAGGCCAGATATCTCTGCCCGTCGTTGATGAACTCGGCCGACAGGATATCGCCGAACTTCTTGAAGGTATTCCCCGCGAAGAGACCTTCGACCACTACCCTGAACGTATCTCCCTCCCTCAGGTCGGTGTTGAAATCTATGTCCCAAGCGAAGATATCCGACAGATCCAGGGCGAGAAGCACCGCGTCCCTTCCCGGACCAAGGGAAGCCACCAGGTTGTCCCTGATGACACCGCCGAAGGAAAGCTGGCGCTTCTCGTATTCCACTTTCTCAATCGCCGCGGTCAGCGATTCACCGTCCCGGGAAAGGTTCAGATAGGTGTCATCGTCTATCCAGTACGTGAGCGAGCTCAACCTGTCGTCGGGGTCTATCGTCATGCTGTACGGACGTCCCGAGGACAGTTTGCCGAGGTCGTAAACACCGTCTGCGGCCTCTTTTACGCGCCTGAGATCGGCAACCTGGAGACGGTTGCGCTTGAAAAGCCGTGAAAGGACATCTCCCTTCCGCACCGTACCTGATACCTTCCGGAGCTTCACCCGCGCGTCATCCCCAAAGACGGGCTTGCGCTTGTCGCCCCCCGTCCATGCAAGGAAGACAAGACAGGCAACAACCGCCACAAACACTATTCCATATGCTGCGTGGTTCCTTTTCATGGTCCGCCCCACGCGGGACCGGCGCCTCTTTCGTATCGCTTCAGGATACCGACCTCCTTACGTTTTTTTGTTAGACTCTATTCAAAATATGCCTGAGGTTCTGTAAACTATTTTACACCTTC
>LVAA01000265.1 GCA_001603955.1 Syntrophobacterales bacterium Delta_02
CAATTTGACCTGGGCACCAGCCGCCGCATTCAGACCAATAAGCCGGTGGTGGATTTGATCCAGGACAAGTTCACCGTCTCAATGCGCCTTGGTCTCACCGCGCTTTCCATTTCCCTCTTCCTCGGCGTCGTGATGGGCGTTTTGCAGGCGCGCTTCAAGGACGGCATATTCGACCACATCGGAACGGCGTACACCGTGTTTGTCAACGCCGTCCCATATCTCGTCTCATACTCATTGATATTGGCGTTTGGCGCCCGATTATTAGGGCTGCCATCGATGTATTCCGTCCGAAAACCGGACGAGACATCCATTTTGCCGATCGCGTGCCTGGCGTTGGGCTCCGTTGCGGGCTACATGCTCTGGACGCGCCGCTACATGGTGGATGAGTTGAACAAGGACTACATCCGCCTCGCGAAGCTCAAGGGCCTCTCCACGCGCAGCGTCATGTTCAAGCACGTTCTGCGGAATGCGTTCGTACCGCTCGCGCAGTACCTGCCCTACTCGATTCTCCTGACGGTCGGGGGTTCCCTCCTCGTGGAGCGGTTCTTCTCCGTTCCGGGCATGGGCCCGCTCCTCACGGACGCCATCTCGCGCTATGACACGAACGTCGTGCAGGGCGTCGTCATGCTGTACGCCTCTCTGGGCATCGTCGGCGTGTTCCTCGGCGACGTTTTGATGACCCTCATCGATCCCCGGATCCGATTGATAGACAAGGGGGCGACGCGCTGATGGACGAGCGGAAAACTGTGGATTTAACGGTCGATCAGAAGGCGATCGATACCGATACGGCGAAAAAATTCGAGCGCGACCGTCTCTATGTCAAGGCGCGCGCGCGGATGCCCGAACGGCAGCTGTTTGAGTACGCGGAATACCGCGTGCAGGATGCCGAGCGGATCGGCTATTCCGAATATTCCTATTGGAAGAGCGTATGGCGCAACTTCCTCAAAAAGAGGTCTGCGGTGATCATGCTC
Organism: Syntrophobacterales bacterium Delta_02; assembly: GCA_001603955.1. Lineage (GTDB taxonomy): Bacteria > Desulfobacterota > Syntrophorhabdia > Syntrophorhabdales > Syntrophorhabdaceae > Delta-02. Next base: position 972 of record LVAA01000265.1, read on the forward strand.
GTGGTCTTCGCGCTCCTGTTCATCTTTACCTTCGTCGCGGCTGCCATCAGCAGGTTCGACGTCAACAGTTTGCGCATCGACGACGCGCTGATGTTCACCTCGCCCAACTCCACCTACTGGTTCGGCACCGACAACTTGGGCCGCGACTACTGGACGCAGGTGTGGCACGCCACGAGAACCTCCATTATCCTGGCCGTTTCCGTCTCCATGGGCCAGATCTCCCTCGGCGTTCTGATCGGCCTTCTGTGGGGTTATGTCCGGCGGCTCGACCGCTCCATTACGGAGCTTTACAACCTGATTGACAACATCCCCACGATCATTTATCTGACGCTGATCGCGCTGATGGTCGGAAAGAGCTACTTGATCATGGGTACGGCGATCATCCTCTTCGGCTGGCTTTCGACGGCGCGCAATGTCAGAAACCTCGTCTTCATCTACCGCGACCGCGAGTATAACCTCGCTTCGCGCTGCCTGGGCACGAGCCTGTGGCGCATTCTTACCAAGAACATTCTCCCCTACCTCGTGAGCGTCATTATCC
>LVAA01000096.1 GCA_001603955.1 Syntrophobacterales bacterium Delta_02
ACGATATATTGATATGTCAAGACACAAGTGGAAGAACAATTAAACATAGATTGATATGACGACCTTGACAAAGGGCTCTGAAGCGTTTTATATAAATGATATGGAACCGTTGCTCACTCTGCCTGTGGTACCTGATAATGCGCCTTGCTGAGGCCCGTCGGAGAAGCGGGGTCCGGTAAGACCTCCTCGTCTTGACCAGCCGTTCGTTACGGGCGCGATAGAGACCGCCGCCGGTCCTGTCCCCAGGGTATCGAAGGTCTTTAGCCGGGCGGACCGCATGGGAGCGTTCAAGGTCCGATGGGGGATCAGGCGGATGAACTACAGGGTTGACGCAGGCCTTTACGCAATAGGTGAACCGACTGCAGGATCCCCCGTCTTCGTCACCGCAAATTATAAGCTGACATTCGATCTGCTCCGAAAAGCTGTTGCGTCGATAGGCGGGTGGATCCTTGTGCTAGATACGGTGGGCATTAACGTATGGTGTGCCGCAGGGAAGGGCACGTTCGGAACCGACGAGCTCTTGAGGCGTATCGAGGCGAGTCATTTACCGGATATCGTAAACCACCGGAAACTGATACTTCCCCAGCTCGCGGGACCGGGTGTGGCCGGCCATGAGGTAAGGAAGCTTTCAGGTTTTCAGGTCATTTACGGTCCTGTGAGAGCCGAAGATATACCCGGGTTCCTGCAGCAGGGCCTCAAGGCAGAAGGGCGAATGAGAGCAAAGGATTTCGGGTTCATGGAAAGGCTGGCGCTTGTCCCGATGGAGGTGGTGCCGGCGGTAAGATCGGGGCTGCTTGCTCTTGCAGGCCTCTTTGTTCTTTGTTTCCTTCTTGGCGGGTTCTCGACATCGAAAGCACTCGGATGGTGTGCAATGCCCGCCGGGGCAATCGGAACTTCCATACTTGCGGGCGCGGTGCTTACCCCGCTCTTGCTTCCGTGGCTTCCAGGACGGGCCTTTTCGATAAAGGGATCTCTGATGGGCATTCTATCGGCCTTCCTGGTCATCTTTTTTGTCCACAGTCCGAGCGCACTGGAGCGAATCGCTCTTTTCATCTCAATCCCAGCCGTCTCCGCCTATCTGGCAATGAATTTTACCGGGTCCTCCACGTTCACTTCGCTTTCCGGCGTGAGAAAGGAGATGCGTCTCGCCCTTCCCCTTGAGATCGGTGGCGCGGGAGCAGGGCTCCTCTTGTGGATCATTGCGCTTCTGGGAGGGTGAAAGACAACATGCGACCCATGGTCTATCTCAAGGACGTTGTTACCCTTTTCCATAACCGGGAAATGTGCAACGGCTGCGGCGCCTGCCTTTCCGTCTGCCCGCGCCAGGTACTTCAACGCTGTAACGGAAAGGTGGAGATCGCCCGGCGCGATGCCTGCATCGAGTGCGGCGCCTGCCAGCGCAATTGCCCTCAGGGGGCGCTGACCGTCCAGGCGGGGGTTGGCTGTGCATCGGCGGTGATCAACCAGGTGCTTGGCAGAAAGAAAGCATGTTGTGTTGTTGACAACGGATGAGGAGAGACTCTCATCATCTGCATGATCCTTGCGAAACTGGCGGCTTGAACGAGTCTTTACGGGGAACGACGAGGGGCGTTTTTTATTTACATTGTAATCTCCGTACAATTATGAGATAACAAACTACTGAAGTTCCGGGACTATCCGTTAGTAGTTGCCACAGAATATTCTTTTTTGTAGTTTCTTCATAACTCATCTTCCCGCTTCAAATCTTTAATTACAGAGGAACGTCGACATGACAAAGGGAACAGTGAAATGGTTCAACGATGCAAAAGGTTTTGGTTTTATAACCAAAGAGGATGGCTCGGATATTTTTGTCCACTATTCCGCCATCAAGGATAGCGGCTTCAAATCCCTCGCCGAGGGCGAGACCGTCAGTTTTGACGTGGTGAACGGTCCGAAGGGGCCTGCCGCATCTAACGTAGTGAAGAGCTGAGTTTTCGCGAGCAGGTCTGCGTGCTGCAGACCTGCTTCATGAGCCCCAATTACCATCCAGCACACTGCCTGGCACATTTTTCCCTGAAGGTCCGCCTGACGGGCAAAATCCCACGCTAGGAACGAAGAGATGAACAAAGGAGCAAAGAATGACGACCATTGAAGAATTCATCAAAGCCAGAGAGGCCATCGAGAAGCTTGCCGCCCAGATCATTGTATTTGTCGAGCGCAAATCGGTCAAGGAATCACGGAAATATCTCGATGATGCGAACCGGCAATTGGAAGGTCTCAAGGCAATGGTTGCCAACGACGTCCAGGTCAACGTGATAAGTCGTCTTACAGCTCAACTTGATGGCCTCGGTGTGAAAATCGTAAGAATGGAAACAAAAGCGCCCGCAAGAAGAAGGCTAGCGAAAGAGAAGCCTGAGACGCCGGCGGCACCGGTTAAACCGGCCATTACCGAAGCTTCTGAAATAGTGGTGTTCGAACACTAGCCATGTGCGGACTTTCAGGAAGGTATCCTCCGGCCTGCGGCCAGGGATGGCTTCCTGAGCTTTTGCGGCCGGATCCGTGAGATGCGTATTGATGGCCGCTGATCATACCGGGTAAGACTTCTTACCTCAGGTGTTATTGAATCTTTGAGGGCGAAAATGGCAATTAACCACATTATCAATGAAGAAAATATGCCGGAATCGGAAGCCCGGGAAGGGGCGTTCGCGTGCGGCGGAACCGGCAATTTCACCCCCGGCGATATTTTCTGCCACGAAGAAAACGAGATGTGCGATTTTTTTTCAGCACCTGGTGCTGACCTCGTCGAAACGATGCAGGGTCCTGTCCGGTCAGAGCCGGAAAGAAGCACGGACGAAAGGGAATATTCAGAAACGGCCAATAACCTTATGTGGGCATATCTGAAGGATATGGGGCGCACATCGCTCCTCACAGCCGAAGAGGAGCACAATGTGGCGAAAAGTACTGAAGAAGCCGAAAAACAAGTCCTGAACGTATTGTTCAGTATGCCGGAGGCGATCAGTGAACTCCTGGAAATAGGCAGACAGCTAAAAGACGGAAACATAGATGTTGTCGATGTGATCAGAAATATCGACGAAATAAGCCTCAGCGAAGCAGATCGGGAAAAATATAGAAAAAAGACGACAGCTTCCATCAACAGGATAAAGAGACTTCATGAGAAAAAAGAACAAATAGTCCTGTACGGGGCCAAAACGGGTAAAGAAGACCCCGCCAGAGAATTGAACAGGATAAACGATGAGATGGACAGGCTCCTCATCGATCTCAACCTCGACAAAAGGATCCTGGTCGCGATCACCGGAAAGATCACAGAGCAGATGCAGTCGATGAACGAGGATGAGGCGGCAATAGTAAAAAACAAACTCATGGATCTCGGCGAGATCGAAAATCAACTGAAAAACGTCAGGAACAGGCTCGTTCAGGGGAATCTCAGGCTGGTTATTAATGTCGCGAGAAGGTACCAGAACCGTGGATTGTCATTCCTTGATCTTATCCAGGAAGGCAACATGGGGCTCATGAAGGCCGCAGAAAAATACGATTATCAGAAAGGTTATAAATTTTCGACCTACTCAACATGGTGGATCAGGCAGGCCATAACAAGGGCGATCGCAGATCACGGGCGCACGATCAGGATACCCGTCCATATCCTGGAAACGAAGAATAAAATAAGCAAGGCGACCACCGCACTTTTCCAGGAATTGGGGGATAGTCCAAACCTCGAGGATATTTCGCGCAAGACCGGGCTTTCCGTGGAAAAGGTTAGAAAGACCATGAAAATTTCCGGTGCGCCTGTATCCATTGAAACCTCTGTAGGAGATGATGACTCTACGCTCGGCGATTTTATAGCGAATCCCGCGGCATCTTCGCCTCTCACGGAATTTATCGATATCTCTCTCAGGGAAACAATAGATTCTGTGTTGTCAACGCTTACTCCGCGGGAAGAGAAAGTTGTCAGGATGCGGCTCGGCATCGGCGAGACAACCGACTACACCCTGGAGGAAGTGGGGAATCTCTTTGGATTGACCCGCGAACGCATCCGTCAAATAGAGGCCAAGGCCCTGAAAAAACTGAAGCATCCGGAAAGACGAAAGAGGCTGCAAAGCTTCCAGGAGTAAGCAAGGATATATCATTACCCGAGCCCGGGGATCTTCCCGTGCGTTTCTACCAGAAGAGGGAATTATTATCGCACCAAGACGAAAATTCAATGTTCTGGTTGTAGACAATAGCGAGGATGTGGCGAAAACAACCGCCGCGATGCTCGAACAACTGGGCTATGGTGCACAGGCGGAGGTCGAGAGCCTGTCGGGGCTCAGGGCTTTTTCCGACGAACCGGAAAGATTCGACCTTGCCATAATTGAACCAGCCATGCCGGGGCAATTCCCCCGAAGCGCGCGAAAGAATCCGCCCCTTTCCGCGGAATTGACCGGACTGGAGCTTGCCGTCCGTTTCAGACGGATCAAACAGGGTTTGCCGGTCCTGTTCTATGCGAAGAGCATGGACCCCGCTCTGGCAGAAGAAATAAAGGCTGCCGGGTTTCCGGAACCTGTTCTCAAGCCGTTGACATCGAGGGAACTGGATGAGACGATACAAAGGGTTTCATCCAGGCGTTTTTCCCAGCCGATCTAAGACCATAATTTGCGAATTACTTCAAACACAGGAAGAGGTGCCATTGAGTTTTAATTCATTCAAGTTTCATCCACACATAGAAGCCAGTATCAGAGCTTTGGGGTATGACGTCCCGACCCCCATCCAGCGGCAGGCTATTCCACCCGTTCTGGCCGGCAAAGACGTAATGGGTCTTGCCCAAACCGGGACCGGCAAGACAGCGGCCTTCGTGCTGCCGATCGTCCAGCAGTTGCTTTCAGGTCCTCGGGGCAAGCTCCGCTCCTTGATTATTGCCCCCACCCGGGAACTTGCAGAGCAGATACATGTATCGATCAACGAATTGGGGCGTAATACCCATCTGAAAAGCTGTTCAATTTACGGCGGTGTCGGCGTTAGCCCGCAGATCGAAAAACTTCGTACCGGTGTAGATATCATTGTAGCATGTCCGGGACGCCTGCTCGATCATCTCAGCCAAAAGACCGTAAGCCTTGCAAATCTTGAGATATTCGTGCTCGATGAAGCTGACCGGATGTTCGATATGGGCTTTCTCCCCGACATCAGGAGAATTGTCAAATATGTGCCCGCAAAACGCCAGACACTGATGTTTTCCGCTACCATGCCCGACAGCATCCGAAAGCTGGCCAAAGAAATGCTCAATGATCCTGTCACGGTGGAGGTTGGCCATATCGCCCCCGCCAGCACGGTTTCCCATGGTCTTTATCCCGTTGCCCCGCATTTGAAGACGAAGCTTCTTATCGGTTTGCTCAGGCAAACGGATGCCGGATCGGTACTGGTCTTCACGAAGACAAAATACAGGGCAAAAAGGATCTCCCAGGAACTGCAAAAGACAGGGTATGCCGCCGAATCGCTCCAGGGTAATCTTTCCCAGAACAAGCGCCAGAAGGCTCTCGACGGGTTCCGCGACGGCACCTATCAGATCCTTGTAGCAACCGATATAGCGGCCCGGGGGATCGACGTGCTAAGCATTTCGCATGTTATAAATTACGACATGCCGGATACCACGGACGCCTACACGCACCGTATCGGCAGAACCGGCCGCGCAGAAAAGACGGGAGATGCCTTCACTCTTATCAGCAGTGAAGACGAACGGCAGGTCAGGAACATAGAACGTGTGCTGGGTAAGAAGATAGAAAGACGGATCCTTGAAGGCTTTGACTACAAGCAACCGCCTCCGGAACGCAACACCGAATTTGCCCGGCCGCCAAGGTCATCTCAGAGGCGCGCCGTTCAGCCGAAACCCGATAGGTCAAGTTCCCCTCGGGAAGCGAAGGCATTGCCGCTGAGCGTCTCGAACGCCGGGCCGAAAGCAAACATATCCCGGGCAACCGGGAGCAAGCCTCACCCTCATGCGGCAAAAGGACAGAACAGGAATAGAACGACAGGGCTCCGGAAAAAGAAGAGTATCTGAGAAGCCGATGATTCACCATCTGTCGATACATGACCGGCTCAGCAGCATGCCCCGTCGGAAAGCCGAAACCTCCTGTATGCGTGGATCCTGCGGCAGATCGCGGGGCACGCGGCCCCGGCTCCCCCGTGCAGCCACGCTCCAGATCACGCCCACGAGAGACGGTTGCAGGTCGCAGGTCTCAAGTTTCAGGCTGGAAGGAAAAGCACGTTGCTGACAGAGGTGGGTTACGAAGTGCCCGGTGGTCATCCGCGGGGCCAAGTTGTCGGCACGGGACGAATTCACCTACTTTTGCGCAATCGACACAGGTGAGGCGGCAGCAGCTTGCGGGGCGCGTGGTCCTGGCTCCCCCGGGCAGCCACGCTCCAGATCACACCCGTTACGTGCTTTCGACTCGCTCGATGCTCATTGCGGACAGAGGTAGGTTATGGAGTGCACGGTGGTCGTCCGCAGAGTCGAGTTATCAGCATGCTGTCAGCTTTGTGTAGTCAGACGCATCGGTCCCGGCCACATCCGTGCCCGGTCCACGTTCCCCGAAAGCACAACGGGTCCCGTGATCCTACGCTAACGGCTGCCCGGGAGAGCCAGGACCACGCGCGAGCGGGGAAGCTAACTGAGAAGAGACACGGAAGAGCCAACACCTTTCTTACTTCCTAGGCGTGTCGACCTCGCATTATCATTTGAATTACGGATCTAAATGAAGTATGCCTTTTCAGCTTACATGATCTGACTTCACTTATTGCACCACCCCCGAAATAGCCTTCCAGTCCAAAGCGTTACTCGACATCCGGAACCGCATACTCCTCTTTCTGGCAGCATCGCCTGCTGCCACGTGGTTGCGAATGCCGATCTTAATGCCCATGCATATCCGGCTGTGAGCCGGGCACGCCGCCGCCGAAATCGATCGGAGCAACATAAAACTCTTTGGTCCAGTTCTCGATCGACAGTGGTTTGAAACGTCTTTCCTTTTGGGGTTCGAAGCGAATGGGTTGCCCCGCATCGAACCGCCTGAGAGGTTCGGAATCTTTCATGACCACGATGCCGTTGACGATGACGTGGGGGATGCCGGTTGAGGGCAGCGTGCCCTTCGCATAGGTGGCGTTATCGGTCACGGTCTTCGGATCGAATATGGTAATGTCGGCGACCATGCCTTTCTGCATGCGGCCACGCGCCTGCATGGCCTTCAGGCCCATTTTGCCCAGAGGCTTGGCGTAGTTGTAACTGGTCATGGCTACCGCCTGCATCAACGGGATATTGTTTTCGCGGGCAATGCGCAGGACTTTGGCGAAAGCGCCGGCGAAACGCGGATGGGTATTGGGAAGATCCTCATACGGGGTATCCCATTTCAGTTTATCATCCGGCACAAGCGGCATGCCATCACTCCCTATCGCGACACCGGGCAGCCTTACCCAGTTGGCGATCGTTTCTTTCGGCATCTTGTATACCACCACCGGACGGGTGGGCTGCTTTTTCAGCATTTCCGTTCGTGTCTGCTCGGTGTAGAACTTGCCTGTCTCCACATCCTGCAGGGTGTCCTCATATTTGTGCCCCAACTTTTTAACCCACACGTCGGGTTCGAGGAACTCGGCATTCAACGCAGTTGATCCGGCCGCATAGGGGTAGATCTCACCCCACACGTTGTAGCCCCGCTTACACATGCCGACCAACAATTCCTGGACCAGGTTGTAGCCGGGGTTATTGAAATGGAGCGCCAGGGCGGGCGTACCCAACGCCGCTGCATTGGCCAGCATTTCCTGGATACCCAGCACCTCCTCCACATCGTTGCCTGGTGTAAGTCTGAAATGCATGCCAATCTGGCGGCCATACTGCCCCGAAAGTTTCTGAAGCTCATAGATCTCCCGGGATGACACCCCTGAGCGCATGTAACCGAGGGTCGAACCGATACCGATGCCCCCCTGGAGCAAGCCTTCGTCCATGATCTTCAGGATCTGATTGCCCTGTTCAAGGGTTGGCCGGGTCCTGGACCATCCCTGTTTTGTTGCTCGTGATCTGATAGCATCCGGCGTGTAGAGGTATTTCCAATCGTTAAAGCCATCCAGAACGGCCGCCCGGGCGAATTCGTGGGCAACGGTAATTCCGAAATTGATAGGGCTTTTGCCTTCACGCCTCTTGTACCACTCATGCACTTTCTCACCAAAGGCCCCCAACTCCAGGTCCATGATGGTGGTCCTTCCATCACGCACCATGAGGCGATAGGCGTAGGGCTCCAGGCAATGCTGGTGTCCGTCGATAAAACCGGGGGCCACCACGAGGCCGGTCGCATCGATCGCCTCCTTGCCTTTGATCTTGTTCTTGGTGATGATGGCGATCTTGCCGTCCTTGATGCCGACGTTGCGGATGCCGTCGAAGTTTGTCTCCGGGTCCATGACCCGGCCGTTCAGAATGACCAGGTCATAGTCGGCGGCCAAAACCGGCACTGCCAACATCAGGCCCAGCATCATACCTATTAACAATACGGTTAACCGTTTCATATAGGCGCTCCTTTATATTTTGAAGTGTGACAAACAAGAGCGACTTTTCCTAGGTTCACCCGTCGTCTGTGAACCATGATGGGCATAGTTCAATTATAGCAGTGAATTGAATGCGGTCAACTTACGACCATTCAGATTACCAATGTCGATCGGTCAAAAGACTGTGAAATCTCAGGACATAAAGGATTACACATTATAAGCCGGTATAACTGCGAAAGATGCATATTCGTTTGTTGCAGGAAGTAATTATCGATAAGTCTGGATTAAAAAGGGCCGATTATGGACTTGATCTCCATCGAGTCCATAAAGACCACGGTTCTAGTACCGCCACTCCCTCATGAATCAAAACCGACCATCGTTCCTTTTCATCTTGGTTTCTTTCCTTAGCCCACGGAGCGCTGGGTCTCATTCCAGGGCAGCCGTTAGCGGAGGATTACGGGACCCGTTGTGCTTTCGGGGAGCGCGGACCGGGCACGGAAGTGGCCGGGACCGATACGTCTGACAGCACCAAGTTGGTGGGACGTTGCAGCTTATCTCCGCGGACTACTGGTGAACATTTTTCTTTTACCTTTGTCCGCGATGAGCATCGAGCGAGTCGAAAGCGCTTAACGGGTGTGATCCGGAGCGTGGCTGACCTGGAATGAGACCCAGCGCGGGCCTTCGCACCAGACCCACCATTGAGGATTAGACACCATCGGGAATTTTGGCAGCCATCAGCCTTTTTCGGTCCAGCTTGCGTCCGTCGACGATAAATGTACCGTCACCGACGGCGTGGAGGGTTCGTTTTTCTTTGCGCGCGGCGTCGAAGTACGCGGCAATGCCTTCGAGAACGACAGTGTTGTGTTTCTTGATGATGCGGATGACCCTGCACTCGATGTTGGCGAGGCATTCTTTTATCAATGGTGCTTTTACTATTTTGCCTTTTACGGGAGTGAGCTTGAATTTGGCGAACTTGTCGGTATCGGCACCGGAGCATGTTCCTATTCCGACGACCTTGTCAAGCATATCAACCGTGGGGATTGCGATCACGCATTCCCTTGTTTTCCGGAGGGCTTTGAAGGAATAGTTCCATTCTCCGGTGGTCATGGCAAAGACCGGTGTGAAATCCACGACCATTGTCCACGAGATCGTCATGATGTTGTCTTTCTTTCCATCATTCGTCGTAACAAGGACAACAGGCCCCGGTTCCAATAACGTAAAGGCCTTGCCTATCTCGAATTCTTCCATGAGAGCACCTCCCCGTCTTTACAAATAGTAGATACATAAGGCCGAAGCTGGCAAGCCATGCTTTGATCTTTCCGACTTTTTCCATCAACCTCCACCGCTTTCACAGTGGAGGCTTCGGGGCGGGCGCTCTAAGGTATGCTACCGTGAATTTGAGTGTGAGTTTTAGTGATCTGCGTCCAGCCTCGATCCTGGCGATTCCAGAGCCTGGTTTGCTGAAACATTCGGGGGAGCCCCGGCCCCGGGGGTGTCATTCAGGCCCCCTGGTTTTTCCTGGATCCCGGCCTGCGCCGGGATGACAATAAAAGAAACGAGGCGAAAAGAAAACTATCCTCCAACCGTCTTCCACGCTTCTCACATCCAAGCGATTGAATCCGCCTTCATCGGCGTTCCTTCAAACGGCTCTAACGGTTCCAACAGTTCCAGCGGTCTTTATCGCCTTTCCCGTTCTAACGGCTCTAACGGTTCCTTTACGGCGGACACTTCGCGCAGATCGACCTGAACTGCATCGTGGAGAGGTAGCGGTCCCCGCGGTCGGGGAAGAGGACGACTATGGTTCCGTGGTCGATCATCTTCGCGAGGCGCAGGGCGACGGCTCCCGCGGCGCCGCTGGATGTACCGACGAATATTCCTTCCTTCTGGGCGAGAAGGCTTGTCATTTCAAAGGCTTCTCCGTCCTCGACCATTTCCTTGAGGTCCAGGTCGTCCCGGTTGTAGATGGGAGGGATCATGGATTCGCGCATGTTCTTCAGGCCCTGGATCGTGTGGCCCGTGACGGGCTCCACTCCGACTATCTTGATCCCGGGCTTGACGGACTTCAGGTATCGGCCCGTTCCCATGAGGGTACCTGTCGTTCCCATCCCGGCAACGAAGTAGTCGATCTCCCCGTCCGTCTGCCGGAAGATCTCCGGGCCGGTTGTCTCGAAATGGGCGAGGACGTTGTCGGGGTTCTCATATTGGTTGGGCATGTAGTATTTTTTCGGCTCGTCGTGGAGAAAGGTGTGGGCCTGCCGGATGGCGCCATCGATGTTCTCTTTTGCGGGCGTCAGGAAGACGTTCGAGCCAAGGCCCTGGAGAATGAGCCTACGTTCCGTGCTCACGCAGGCGGGCATGCACAGCTGTACGCCGTACCCCTTGGCCGCGCCTATCATGGCGATGGCGATGCCCGTGTTACCCGAGGTGGGCTCAAGGATCGTCTTGTCCTTTGTAAGTTCACCCCGCTCCTCGGCCTTGGTTATCATGTAGAGGGCGGGGCGGTCCTTGACGGACCCGCCGGGATTGCAGCCCTCCAGCTTGCAGAGTATCCTGACGTTGGGATTGGGGTTGATGTTGCATAATTCCACGAGTGGCGTGTTGCCGATTGCGGAGAGAATGTTCATGGATTGTTGACCTCTCATAACGCTTGGTATCTATGAGAGATTCTAACAGAACGGGAGGCTCCAGACAAGAGAAATCAGGGACGCGGGCCAGCGCGGGTGCACGTCCCTGACGGGGGACATCATTTCTTCGGGGGACTGCACACCGGGTTGGGGAAGCAGTGCAGCTGGCACGCCCCCACCTTGACCTCAAACTCGTTGAGAAGGTCGCCCATGTCCCCGTAGGAGATTCCTTCAGCGTCCGCGAGCTTCATCGCCTGTTCGCAGGATATCTTCCCGTCGGCGCCGATGCGGGCCTTCACCTTTTCCAGTATCGCCTGTTTGTCCATCCTGTCCTCCTTCCTGTTGTGTTCAAAGCCGGGAGCATCACGGCGGCTCCCCCTTCATTTCCATTCCTATTTTATACCCCATCTCATCCCGTAGTCCAATTGACATAGGTCAAAAAGCACGGCTAAAGACAGCTTGAACAGCTTGAGCCGCTTGAACGGGAAAGAAAAGGGTTCCTGATCCTGGACCAAGTCCGGGATGACGACAGTGTCCCATTTGTTTTTGCCTCTTACGTTCAAGCGGCTCAAGCGGCTCAAGGTGTTCAAGCCGTCTGTTCAGACCACCGGATGGTTTCTCCTCAGCCATTCCCTGATGTGGGGGCATTCAAGGGGTTCGGTGCCGCAGAATCCGCTGGATTGTTTCTTCTCCGTGCAGGAGGAGCAGATCTGCCAGTGGCCGCAGTTGATGCCGGTGAGGAGGGAGGAGTCGCATTCGAGACACCACAGGTACCCGCAGACGAGGCACAGGCCCACGGTCGCGTCACCGATGGCGTCTACGGTGGAGCAGTCCATCGTGTCCGTATCGCCGCAGTGGGGGCAGGAAGAGACCGGTGTCCCCCGAAAGTCCCTCTGCCCCGTGCGGTTCTTTTCCACGGCGATCAGGAGTGCGTCCTGGATGTCGTCGGAAAGAAGCTCCCACATCCTCAGCAGAGCACCCGGTATTGCCTTTCCCATGGTTTGCGACCTCTTCTCGTGAGATTTGGAGTGGATTACAGGAGTTATTGTATCACAATTGGAACAAGAACCAAACGAGAAGATAATGACCAAATGAGAAGATAAAAATCAATGACCAAATTCCAATGACCAATGAAAAAGACAATGACCAATTCACCAATAACCAGTTAAACAAACGGAGGGGCAGAACGGACTGCCCCCTGCATCATTTTGCTTATTGGTTATTGTTTGTTTGTCTGGTCATTGGAATTTGATCATTGGTCATTCTCTTCTCCCCAGGTCATTGCTTTTTGACAAGGTTTGTTGCCGCGAAAGTGGCGCAGGCGAGGAAGACCACGGGGACGCAGATGACGAGAAGGCCCGTCGAGACGCGGTAGTGGTCGCCGATCCACCCAATGGTTATAGGGGAGAGCGAGGCGATGGCGTAGGACCAGGTGGTGAGTACGCCCAACGCGAGGCCCCTCGCGCGGGCGAAGGTGAGGCCCGTGAAGGTCCAGAGTGCTCCCATTACGGCGCAGCCCACAAAGCCAGTGAAGAAGGTGATGAAGCCCCTGGCGACAGGGTTGTCGAGCTTGATTATGAGCATGAGGCACAATCCCATGATGATGCCACCGGTGATGCCCACCCTGCGGTACCCCAGCCTGTCGGAGATGTGACCCATCGTCGGGCGGCCTATGAACTGACCGACGCCCCAGAGGCCCGCGACGAGGCCTGCCATCGACGCTGTCATGCCGACCTCCGTCTTCAGGAAGACGGGGTACCACATGGCAAAACCGAACTCTCCCGATATCTGGAACATCGCCGCGAAACTGACCAGGGCGAGCATGACGAGGCCGGATCTCGTGAGTATGGACGGGTCGAGGAGCTTGCCGCCGGGATGCCGTTCCCGTTTCTCCTCAGGCCACACGATGAGAAGCACGGCGGCAAGGATGATGCCGGCGATCCCTGTCGCCATGAAGGGGATGCGCCAGTTACCGGTAAGATCGAGGAGCCATCCCGCGAGGGCGGGGCCCGTGAACCAGCCGAATGATGTTCCCGAGGACATAAAGGTGACATAGAACCCCGGCCTTTCGGGGAAAAGCTCCATCGTGAAGGCGATCATGGGGATGAAGAAGAAACCCTCTATGAGGCCCGTCACGAAACGGAAAAGGAAGAGTTGGCCCGTGGAATGCGCCAGGCCCGATATAACCGTCATCGCCGAGAGCCCGAACATGCCGAAGAGAACAACATATCTTCTCCCGAACCTGTCGGAGATGAGTCCGGCGATGATGGGCGTGAACATATAGCCCCACAACGAACCCGCGCCGACGATGCCGAGCGTTGTCTTGTCGGTACCGAAGGCCTCCATGAGGGAGGGGATGAGCGGCCCGAAGATCCACCTCTGGGTGAAGTAGAGCACCATCCCTACCCAGCCGACGAAGAAGAAGAGGTGCTTGTGCGACCTCAAGGAAGACAGAAGGCACCCTTTTCGTAGATGACGACCTCTCTGCCGTTCGTGAGGCGCGCCGTCACGTTCTTCGCCTCCGTGTTGACGAGGTCCCAGTGAAGCGCCGAGTCATTGAAGCCGAGCTTCCGCTTCATTTCTGCCGTCAGCCTGGCGGGGTTGCCGCTGAAGGTGTCGCTGTAGGACGCCCCGAGCGCGAGATGGCAGTTACCCTCGGAGCCGCCGAAGTTCTCATCGAAAAGGGTGTCCGCCATGAACCGGTCGATGAGGGAGAAGCGCTTGTCTGTGAGGGAGAACTCCCCGACCTTCGAGGCGCCCCGGTCCATCGCTATCTGCTTTCTCAGGAAATCGGCGCCCTTCTTCGCGTCCGCCTCGACGACCTTCCCCTTCCTGAATGTGAGGCGCACGCCCTCGATGTAATTGCCGCTCCGGAATGAAGGAAGGTTAGCGTAGTAGGTGCCCTCCGTGCCGCGCCAGTCAGGCGAGAGGAAGACCTCGAAGCTGGGGATGTTGTGCCCCGAGATGCCTGCCCATTTGCGGCTTTCCCCAGGGGTGAGGACGAGGTCGGTGTTCTTCGAGCGCACCCGGAAGTACCGTACCTTGAGGCCAGTGAGCCATTTCTTGATGCGTATCGCCTCGGCATGCACGGCGTCCCATTTTTCCAGGGGGTCCTTCTCGTCGAGAAAACAGGCCTTGATGATCTGCCCGGCGTAGGCCGCGACGGACATCTTTGCCTGTTTCGCGAGCCCGGCGGTGGGATAGGTGCACAGCGTCCAGCTGTACACCCCCTTTTCCTCCCTCTTGTCGAGGATATCGCGAAAGACCTTTCGGGATATGAGGACCTTGCTTATCCGCATGGGGTCGATGTCCTTGAGGTGGGTGAGGGATTCGGGCGCGCGCAGGTATATCCTTCCGTTGATCTTCTGGTACAGTTCCCTGTCCCCCGGCGGCAGCCAGGCGAGGTGGCGGTCAGTCGCCATCTCGTAGAAGGAGCGCTCCATGAAGGTGGTGAGCCCCATGCGCTGAAGGGGATACATGCCCCGCTCGAGGATCTTCGCGTAGAGGACCTCGGCGAGACACGTGGCCGCGGGGTCGTACTGGAGAAAGATGACATCCCCTTTCCTGAAACGTCCCTTCCGGGCCGTGGTGAGCCCCCAGAGGAGCACGTCGGCGTACCTGTCGAGCGTGGCGCTGTCAAACATTATCCCTTTCCCTCCCGCGTGCCGTCAGTATCCGGTAAAGACCGTCGGCGAACCTTTTTCTTGCTCCGGGTCCCCGTTTCTCATTGACAAGGTCCCGGGTCCTAGACTGCGCGACGAAGTCCGCGAGACTGGGGTCGCCGCGTGCCCACTCGTAGAGTTTCAGGAAATCCTCCAGGGTGGAGAAATCATTTTTCGTGGTGTAGAACAAGCCGCACTTCGAGCAGATGTGACCCTTGAGGGCGAACATCGTGACAGGTTCCCCACCGTCGTCCTCATGCCAGCAACCCCCTATGGCATCCGTGAGAAAGCGGTCCCTCTCTTCGTTGACAATGTCCCCCGTCGGCACGACGAAGCTGATCTTCATGTGTACTCCCTGAACAGTGATTACGTTTCTAACATCCGTTATTCCGAGAATATCTGCGCCGAAAAAACGTAGACCTTCGTTTCCTTGTCCTTCCATGCTTTTTCCGGCAGGCCGGCCTTTGTGCAGGTATTCTGCAGGAATTCCTCCCGGCCCCACTTGTACTGGGTGGCCACCTGCGGCAGCAGGAGGCCCGCGTTGCCCCCTTTCACGATATACAGGCCGTGGGTTCCCACCTTGATCTCATCCGCCGAAGTGATAAGCCTGAGGGGTGACAGAACGGAGATCTCGATGGTTATGTCCTTGAGTTCGCCCTTTGTGACAGGCCGGAACCTCATGTCCCTCGACGCCGCCGCAACGGTCATATCCATCACGGACCTGTACAGGGGTGCCACGGGCTTGATGTAGCCGATGCATCCCCTGAGCTGCCCGTGAATGGTGAGCGTCACGAAGACGCCCCGTCTTTCAAGGAGCCTCGGTTCCCTGACATCGATGTCGGGGACGGTCTTTGACGACACGTGTTCCTCGAGGGTCTTCCGGGCAATGGCGAGGAGCCGCTTCTTCTCGGCCGCTGCAAGGGGTGAGCCTGCCTTGCTGTCAGGTTGCCAGAAGGCCACCGAACCGTAACCCACCACCCTGCTCCTGTCTCCCGCCGTGTCCCCCGAGTTCGTGTAGTGAAGGATCTGCGCTTCCGCCCCCATCTTCGTCGCCGCCATCATGGAGGCGACCACAGCCGGCCCGCCGCAGAGCTCGTTCTGCCTCTTCGCCAGCCCCTCAAGGAGACCCGCCGTGTCAAGGTCGGCCACAAGCCTTAAGGTCGAAGAATCCATCCTGACCGCTTCACTGTAAGGATGATAGTGTGACATGTCCGATGAGACGACGAGAAGCACCTTCCCCCTGTACCGGGTAAGGACCGCCACGAGGGCGTCGGAGAGAGCCTCCATATCTTTTCTTTCCACGGCACCCGTGAGAAGAGGGACGATCTTGAAGTCTTTCAGCGTCCGCTGGAGAAAGGGGAGCTGTACCTCGAGGGAATGCTCTTCGTCAAAGGCGCCGGGAAGGTTCCTGACGGTGCCGCACAGCGATGCCATCTTCCTGCCCATGACGGCATCGACAGGCACCTTTCCGAGGGGCGTCTCCCAGGTGCCGGACGGGTAGAGGGCTATGCCCTTGAAGGAGCTGCGATGGCTCGGTCCGAGAAGGATGACCGTCGTGAAGCCCTTTCGCCTGACGGCATTGTATGAGTAGGCAGCGGTCTTTCCTGAATAGACATACCCCGCGTGAGGGGCGATGACGGCAAAGACGCCCGGGGGAACGTCGCCCAGCCGCTCGGCGTCTCTCAGGTAGCCATCCACCATGGTCTGCAGGGAGACGCTGTCGGCGGGGTAAAACGAGCCCGAGAAGACGGGTTTTTTTACGGGAGCGGTGGATTGCGCGAGTGCCTCGCATGCCGCCGCGACAAGAATGCAGGCGAGAAGTGCCGCCATCAGGACCCGGGCCGCGGCACCTTCGTTGGCACGCGTCTTTTTCATGTCGCCCATATCCCTCCTATCTTTGTCCCGCACGAGGGACACTTGCCGTTCTTGAGGGTCACGTCAAGGATATTGTACCCCGATCTCTGAATGAGGATCGTCCTGCACTTCGGGCAGTAGGTGTTCTCTCCGGGATGGCCCGGGACGTTTCCGATGTAGGCGAACTGGAGCCCCGCCTCGAAGCCTGCATCGCGGGCCTTCTCCAGCGTCTTCACCGATGTGGGCGAGATTCCCGTCAGTTTGTACATGGGGTAGAAGCGGGAGAAGTGGACGGGCACGTCCCGTCCAACCTCCTTCACGACCCACCGGCACATCTCCCTTACCATCTTCTCATCGTCGTTGTACCCTTCTATGACGAGGTTCGTGATCTCCACCCACACGCCGGACCGCTTGAGTGTCTTTATCGTTGCGAGCACGGGCGCAAGCTCGCCCTCGCAGAGCTTGCCGTAGAAGTCCTCGGAAAAACCCTTGAGGTCGATATTTACGGCGTCCATGTACCTGCACAGTGCCTTCAGGGGCTCGGGGTTGATGTAGCCGTTGGAGTGCGCGACGTTGAGAATGCCCCGCCCGCGGGCCGCCTTCGCGGTGTCGAACATGTATTCGTAGAAGTTCGTCGGCTCCGTGTATGTATAGGCGATACTTCTGCAGTCTTTCTGGGCGGCTGATGCAACGAGGTCCTTCGGCGGCAGGGTGAGGTTGACGGTCTCGAGGGGTGATACCTGGGAGATCTGCCAGTTCTGACAGAACCGGCACCGGAAGTTGCAGCCGGCGCTCGCCACGGAGAGGGAGAAAGTCCTGGGAAGGACGTGGAAGAACGGTTTTTTTTCCACGGGGTCGATATGCACGGCGCACGGCGAGCCGTAGCCGAGGGAATAGAGCCTGCCGGAGATGTTCCTGCGGGCCCGGCAGAAGCCCGTGGAGCCGTCGGAAAGTGTGCAGCGGCGGGGGCACAGGAGGCATTCGACAACCTTGTTCGAGCCCATCTTCCGGTAGTAGAGCGCCTCGTGGAAGGCCGGCCCGGACCCCTGCGCCAAAGCATCCGCCCCTGCGGCAAGGACCAAAGGCGTAAGCGCTGCGACCTTCAGGAAATCTCTTCTTTTCATCGTGGCACCGTCATTGTGGTATAGTGCGGAATACCCCCGAATTTCTTGCTATTATACTACTTTCTCTTCTTCGATAACAGAAGAAGAAATAACCCGGCAGCCTTGAAGGCGCCGAAAAAAAGACAGCTCATTGCGAGGCCCATGAGAGGAAAGAGGAAGAAGCCTCCCACCATGCCTCCTATGAAGCCTCCGGCAAGGTCACCGGCGTACACGAGCCCCACGGACCTCCCGGCGCGTTCTCTTTCCCCGCAGAGCTCCACGGCAAGAGGGAATTCCATTCCCGCAAAGAACCCCGCCACAAAGAGGAGGGCAAAGAAGAGAAGACGGCCCGGAAGGCCGCCGGCGCCCATGCCGTGACCGGTGAGGGTGAACAGCACGGGGAGGAGAAGACAGAAGGATGCCAGGGAGGCCTCCGCCGCCATGAGGGCCTTCGATGCTCCCGCGGTTGTCATGACGCGCCGGGCCGCGGCCATGCTGCCGGCGGCCATGCCGGCCATGAGCATGGTGATGAGCATGCCGATCTCATGGAAGACGTACCCGTATACCACCTGGAAGACAAAGATGAGGGACAGCTCGAGGAGCATGACGACGAAACCCGTCGTGGAGATCACAAAGAGAGCGGGTATCACCCGGTGCCTGGTCCTGAAAAGAAACGCACCGGCGGTGATAAGACCCATGACGGCGAGGAATACGGGGATACCCCGGCGCCCGGCGGCGGCGAAAAGACCTTTCATTGACGAAGCGTGAAGGGCGTTGATGTACGCGATGGTGTAGTAGAGGCCTTTAGGGCCAAGGTCACGGTTGACCTCCGCCGGCGACGTCTCGACGGTGCGGCGGAACCATTCCATGCGTTTCCTGTCCAGGCGGTACGTGAGATGGGGCAGCGACATGAGCCGTGTGGCCAGCCGCAAGTCTTTCAGCCTGTTTTCCAGCCTCTGCGGCGACAGGTCGATGTCCTTTGCCGAGGCCGAGGCGAGGAAAATGTTCTCATCTCCCGGGACGACGGCAATGTGAGCGAAAACCTTTCGGGCGGTGGCCATGGCGGACATGTTGATGTCCTTGAGCTCCCTGTCGTAATAGGCGAGGGAGCCGGGAACGGTGAAGACGAGAATGCCTTCATCGGTGAGGATCCGCCGCACTTCGCGGAAGAACTCCAGGGTGAAGAACCTGTTTGCCTGAAGTGTCGTGGGGGAGGCAACCCCGACGAGGACGACGTCGTAGCGCCGATCGGGGGATGCTGCCTTCACAAAGCGCCTGCCGTCGGTGTAGTGCAGCATGACCCGTGGATCGCGAAGTTCGGTCCGGACCAGTGCCGAGGGGTAGCGGACGACCATCCCGAGATAGGCGGGATCGATCTCCACATAGTCGACACGGCGCACCGTGGGGTACTTGAGGACCTCACCGATGACGCCGCCCGCTCCGCCATGAAGGACGAGGACATCCCGCGGGGCGCCGTGGGCCAGAAACGGTATGTGGACGATCTCCTCCACACGGGTAATGTCCGGCACGGGGATGGTGGCCGCCGGGAGGCCGTCGGTGAATAACGTGTATTGCCCCGTACCTCTCGTCACGGCAATGTTCTGGTAGAGGGAATTCTCGTAGGAGACTACCTCGCGACCGTGCCATTGCACGGCGATGGACCGCCACTGCAGGTGTCCGTCAAGGCCCGCGGCCATGAACAGGGCTGAGACCAGCGCGGCGGTAAGGCTCAAGGCCGCAAGGAACCTCCCTGTACGGGTCGCCGCCGAAACGGCCATGACGAGGCAGGCGAGGGCCATGAGGATGAGTATCAGCCCCGCGATCCGGAACGAATGGAGCCAGGTGATAAGGACGTAGCTCACCAGTATCCCTCCGGCAATGGTCCCGACCATCTCGTAGAAATAGACCCTTCCCGCCGCCTTGCCGCCGGGGTCTTTCGCGCCTTCATAGACCCTGCAGGCCGCCGTAAACGCGAAACCGTGGAGAAGGCCCACGGGGAGAAATATCGCCATGGACGCGCCGAAGATGCTTGTGATGCCCAGGGATATCTCCGGAGGAAGACCCGCAATGACCTTGAAGGCGCGGATCGCATAGATACTTGCCGGGAAGACGATGCCAAAGACGAGGCCGGCGGCGATGAAGGCATGCGCAGCGCCGCGGTTCCCACGCGGCCACCGCCCTCCTATCCAGGCTCCAAGGGCCTCCCAGACGACCCAGGCGCCGATGGTCACACCGATGGAAAGCTCGTTCCCCCCGTAAAGGATAAGGCACTCCCTGATAAGGACCGTCTGCGCCACGATCCCCGAGAGTCCGGTCACGAGAAGGAGGAATATGAGAGATGTGATCATGCGTGGATCTCTAGAAGAGGGGTAATGGGTGACAGGTCATGGGAAAGAGCCTTCTTTGGCCCATACCCATCACCCATAACCCGCCTCTTTCTTTTCATACCATAGCGGAAGGAGGGTGGAAACGCAAGAAGGGAGGTTGCAGGCAACAGGAAAGACACTCCTCGGCCGCCCCATCACCCATTACCCGTTCTGTTGACTCTTCCCCGGAAACGGGATATAGGTTAAAAAACGAGATCGAAGGGAGAACCGATTGTGAAAAGAGAAAGAGTTCCGTTACTGGCCGCGCTTCTGGTCTTAATGGCGGCGGCCCTTGCCGTTGGTGCCGGGACGGCGAATGCGCAGGCCCTCTCAAAAGAGGTCACCGTGGGTGACCTGGTCGCGGACCCTTCCCGGTATGATGGGAAGAGTGTCACCGTCACCGCCTACGCGTTCATCGTTCGTCAGAAGAAGGACCGCAACGGGACCCCCTGGATACGTGTCAGTATTTTCGATCCCAAGGACCGGAAAACGGTCATAACCGCCTTCGGCTGGGGGCGTACCCAGGCCCGCAACGGCGATATGATCAAGCTTACGGGTACATTCAAGGCCAGGTCGAAGCGCGGGCGCTACACCTATAACAACGAGATCCAGACGACGGGCGACAAGGTGGTCGTGGTGGCCAAGGGCACCCGCCCGTAACGGCAGCGGCATGGACGGAAGCGCGCTGACCGCGACTTCTCGCGGGTCTTCGTGCTATAATTGCAGCGGAAAGAGCCATGGGAAAGAAGAGGTTCATTCTCACCGTCGTTATCCTTGTTGCCTGCCTGGCCGCGGGGCTCCTCCTTCTTGCCAGGACGCCGCTCCTCCTGCGCGTCGCCGCCACGGTGAGCGGACCTCTTTTCGGTTACGACATGGCGGCGGAGTCTTTTTCGTTCTATCCCCTGAAGGCGGAGGTCAAAGGGTTAACCATCGCCGACATCCGCGGGAAGAATTTCATCCTCACGAGTTCCCGGGTCAGTGTCTCTTCCAGTCCAGGTTCCGCCTTCCGCGGCGACGTCGAGAAGGTCTCTCTCAAGGACGCAAAGATACGCATCCGTCTCGGCGACAGGAAGGAGACCGAAACGGACCTGTCCTTCATCCGGAAGATACCTCCCGTCCACCTTCTGACCATGGAGAACGGGGAATTCACCCTCACCTTCAAGGGTTCCTCCGGTGCCATCACCCTCGGGAAGATCGACCTCACCGTGAAGGATTTCTCGCCGGACCACGGAGGCGCGCTTGTCTTCACGGGTGCCGTGATTATCGACGGGCCGGGGGGTTCGAAGATCAGGGCGACGGGAAGGTGCAGGGGCAGTCTTGACCTGACGGCGATCCTCCCCGACATGCTGGGAAAGGGGGCCATCGAGATTGATATCGATGAGGGCTCGACGGGGGATGTGGCATTGAACGGGATGAAGTTCACCGTCCCCGTCGTCTTCGAGAAGGACCGCATCGTGATCTCACGCGCCGCGGCGCTCATCGAGGCGGTGACCTTCGCGGGGGAGGGACGCAACGCGGAGCTCAGGAAGGGACAGCTTTCGATGAATGCCCTGTACAACACCAGGGCGGGGACACTCTCGGCGGACAACCTGCAGATCACGATGCCCGGCATAGGCGCGGTGAAGGGAACGGGGCGCCTGACCCTGAAGGGAGCCATGCCCTTCAGCGCGGTCCTCGAGACGCGGGACCTCAATTTCTCCAGTCTCTTCGCGATGGCGAAGACGCTTATGACCCAGGAAGAGGCGAAGAAGTGGTCCATCGAGGGACTGGGTTCCCTCAAGGCCCGAATGGAGGGGAGTTTTGGCGGTAAGACCCCGTTCGTCTCCGGGACCCTCACCATGGACATCAGGAAAGGCGGTTTTTCATCTCCCGATGGCTCCAAGGCGGCCCAGGGCATCACGGGCTCCGTCATCCTCAATTTCAGCCTTCCCCGCGGGGAGGACAGGGAGGCCTCCATGAAGATATCTTCACAGGTGTCTTCCGGGGAGTACCTCTGGGGAAGGTATTACAAGGACCTCAGGAAGGAGCCCTCGAAGCTTTCTTCCCGTGCGGATGTGACGATGAGCGGCAGGGGGGGTTCCCGGTTCAGGGGGACCTTCGACCTCTTCAACACGGGGCGGTATGCTTACGACGGTTTCGTGGACGCCGGTAAGTGGGGTATTCATGTGACTGCGGGGGACGTCGCGGTGAAAAGGGTCTTTAACCTCTTTGCGGCCGATTATCTGGCCCAGACGGCTGCGGCGCTGAAAGGCATGGAGATCGACGGAAAACTCGACGCCGATGTGTCGGTCACATCGGCGGGAAAAGGACTTGGCACGAAGGGGGGGATGAGGCTTTCCGGCTCGTCGTTGAAGCTGCCCACGATCTCCCTTGGCGTGGCAGGCATCGATATGGATATCCCCTTCGATCTCGCGTCGGCCGGGAGCGGAGATGGTGTTCCCGGCTCACCGGGGCCTCTCGGCATCGTCACCATCACCGGGTTTACGAAGGGCACCTACAGCCTGCCGGAACTGAAGATACCCGTCACCGCCCATGGAAGTGACGTATCGGCCCCGGGGATAATCTCGGTCCCCTTCTACGACGGCACGATCCGTCTGAGGACCCTCACCGCGAAGGACATCCTGGGTGCGTCGCCGAAGCTGTTGTTCGGGATCTCGATGCGGGACATAGATGTCCAGAAGCTCCTGAGCGACCTGACGGGTCTTGCTTTTCCCGGGAAGGTCAAAGCCCGCTTTCCCGAGATCGCCTACCAGAATGGGGATCTCGTCACGGAGGGGAAGATGACCGTCGACATCTTCGGGGGGACAATAGCGGTTGCGGACATGTACGTGAAGGACCTTTTCTCTGCCTCGCGCAAGATAGGCGGGGACATCATCTTCTCCGACATCGACCTCGGAAAGGTGACGGAGACGATCAAGGTGGGCAGGATAACGGGCATCGTCGAGGGCTCCGTCAAGGACCTGGTCGTCGAGTACGGGCAACCGTCGCGGTTCGTCTTTGACCTTGACACGGTGAAGAAATGGGGGGCGTCCCAGAAGGTGTCCGTCGATGCCATCGAGAGCATATCCATCCTCGGCACCGGTTCCGGCGGCATCGGGGCGGTCCTGAAGAGCGGTCTCAACAGGTTCTTCAAGGAGTACCCGTACAGCCGCATCGGCATACGCTGTGCGCTGGAGAACGATAATTTCAACGTCAGGGGGAAGATCGTCGAAGGGGGCACGGAGTATCTCATAAGGCGGGCCTTCCTGAGGGGGATCGATGTGGTGAACAGGGACCCCCATAATATGGTAAGCTTCAAGGACATGCAGGAGCGCGTCGGCCGGGTCTTCCAGAAGGATAGGGATGGCGCGGGTCCGACGATAAAGGTGAACTAGTCAGATCAAGGAGGATACAATGATCAGGAAGTTGCGTCATATTACGCTGGGTTTTGTGCTGGTCTTTGCCGCCTGCGTCACCGTCAACATCTATTTTCCGGCTGCTGCCATCCAGAAGGCTGCCGACGAGATCGTGGACGACGTGCGGGGCACGAAGGACCAGAAGCAGCCCGAGGAGAAGAAGAACGACAAGCAGAGCAGCATTATCGATTCCCTGCGGGGGATCATAGGACCGAAAGAGGCGCATGCCCAGATCAACATAGAGGTCTCCACCCCGGCCATCAGGAGCCTCAAACAGGCGATGGCGGCCAATTTTCCCCAGCTCAAACCCTTCTATGACAGGGGTGCCATAGGGGAGAACAACATGGGCTTCGTCGAGCCGCGCGACACGGGGAGCTTAAGCCTTAAGGACAAGGCGGACCTGAACCGTGTCGTCAGCCAGGAGAACGGTAACCGCAACGCCCTGTACAACGAGATCATGAAGGCGAACAAGCTGGCTGCGGACTCCCTGCCGAAGATCCAGAGGATCTTTGCCAACAGCTGGCGCGGGAAGTCACAGCCGGGCTGGTGGATACAGAACGACGGCGGAGGATGGGAAAAGAAGAGATAGTCCCGGCTCCGGCTGGAAAGGGAGGTCGATCGTGATGCGGAAGAAGACGGTGTTGTTGAAGGTTTTCATATCCATCGTGCTGACCGGCCTTCTCTTCTCCTGTGCGGGGACTTTTGTAAGTCCGGCGGCGCGCGCCGATTTTGAGGCCGGCCTTGCCCTCTTCAACCAGGGGAAGTTCGCCGAGGCCCTTCCTTATTTCGAGAAGGCGGCCGCCGCCGAGCCGGACTACTACGAGGCCCACCTCTACCTCGGCAGGACCTATCTCAACATGAAGAACTTTACCAGGGCGGTCCCTCCCCTGAGGACCGCCTACCGCCTCTCGCCGCAGGACTTCAAGGGCCAGATCGTCGATATCCTCATAGACGCGCTTCTCGGGGCGGCCTTGTCGGAGGTCAGGACAGGCAACTACGAGGGTTCCCTTTCGTACCTGAGGGAGCTCATGTCCGTGGACCCGAAGGCGAAGAAGGTAAAGGAGGATATCTCGAACGTGCTTGTCGCCGTGGCGACATCGCTCCTCATGAAGGGCGACGTCCGCGACGCGGTGAAGCTCTTCGGTGAAGCCGTCACGGAGAACCCCGACAATGCGAAGGCGTACCTCGGGCTTGCGCGGGCACTCTTGAAGACAGGTGCCATCCCCGACGCCATAGACGCGGCCCGAAAGGCCCTCTCCCTGGACCCGTCGAGCAGCGATGCCTTCGACCTGATGAAGGAGATGGTGAGGTAGCGAGAAGATGGCTTGAACCGCTTGAATGGCTTGAACCGCTTGAGCGTGAAAGACCTGAAACCTCTGTTTCTCCCGGGACGGACGACTGCGCCCTTGCCTTTAGCTCTCAGGCTATTCAAACAGTCCAAGCGGCTCTTTTCTCTTGCTTAACAATCTGCTGAGAGTGAAAAGACAAGGATGGCCGATCCTGCCCGTGGTTACCTGGGGATGAGGGTCTTTATTTTTCTGATTTCCTCTATTCTTTTGTTCCTGTCGCCTATGTAGGGGATGATCATTTCGACCTGGCCGGTCTTCGGGTTGACGGCGACGGTCTTCGGTATGAACCTCCCCGCCGCGGGTGAATTCATGGCCTTGATGACATATTGAGGGATGCGATCCGAATCGTTCCTTGAAACGTAGATAACAAGGGCGCTCCCCCTGAGCTCTCCCATCACGTCCAACGTGGCCGTCCGGGCGAGCCCGCAGCTCGTGTTCTCATCGGAATAGACGAAAACCAGGGGCACGTTCGTTGATGTGGCCTTCGCCTGCGCATCCTTTAGCGACCCTATCCTGTACACCTCGGGAGGCAGCGAAAACCCCGCGACCGAAACCCCAACCCACCACATCACAACGCAAGCCATCACACAGGCAACGCGCAAGACCTGTTTCATCGCAAACATCCTTTCAGATGAGAATCAACCGTTTCACTCCGGCAGATTTCCAACCGCCGAAGTCCTGGGCAAAACCCACCGGCTGTCCGTGTAACCGACCAGCCTCCAACCCTCAAGCGGCTCAAGCGGCTCAAGCCGTCTTTACTTGACCTGGCTCGCCTCCGTCTTTGACAGCGCGATCTTCGCGAGGGCAAGCTTCTTGTACTCCTTCTTTACCTTCTTCATGTCGCCCGCCACGACCGCCTTGTGGAGGTCCCCTTCCAGCTCTGCCACCTCGAGGAGCTTGTAGTAGTCGAGCGATTCCTTAAGGTGGGCGATGACGATCTTGCCTGTAACGAGGGGATGGTTGTTCGTCACGTTCGCGTCCTTGAAGGTCAGCCCGTGCTCCAGTTCAACTTCGAGCCCCTTGCGGAACTCCTCGGGGTCGATCTTCATCTTCGTGTCGTTGACCGCCGCGAGAACGGTCTTCGCCTCCTTCGGCAATATCTTCGCCGTCTTGAGCTTCGTCCAGTCCCTGATATTCAGGGCCTTGCAGAACTTCTGCACCTCCGCCTTGGTGATATATTCCGGGATCTTCATGGTAACCCCCTTCCTGAGAATGTGGTGATACAGGCATTGTAGCATAATAAAGGTTTAAGGGGAAAAGACCGTTTCAGGAAAAGAAACCGTTTCAGGTTTCAAGTTCCACGTTTCAGGGAAAGACATTCGAGATGGCTCCAGCGCCAGTTTCGGTTTTTTGCCTGAAACGTGGAACTTGAAACGTGGAACGGTCTTTTCAGGGGTATACCTGACCCGTGGAAAAGACAATTGCAGTCTATCGCGTCGAAAGGCGAATGACAACAGGTGTCTCTCCTGAAGGCGCTCACCCGGCGCCCGTCGGGTGCCGGGGGTTGCCTTCTTCGACGAAATGCTTATAGTGTCGAAAGGTCGTTTATGGGACACTTTTTGAAGACAGCGGTCCTGTTCTTTCTGGCGGTTGGTTCGGCCATGGCCCTGTGGGCCTGCCAGCCAGGCGGTGAGGCCGCAGGGAATGAAACAATGAAGAGTGAAGCAGTAGTCCGGCAGCATACGGTCAGACCGCCCATCGACCGCGAGCAGCCGGCGCGGTTCGAGACGGCGACCTTCGCCCTCGGGTGATTCTGGAGGCCTGATGCCCGGTTCGGGCTGGCAAAGGGGGTCATAAGAACGCGTGTCGGTTATGCCGGCGGAGCGAAGGATGATCCCACTTACCACAGTCTCGGAGGCCACGCGGAGACGGTTGAGATCGACTTCGATCCCTCCGTGATATCCTATGAAGAGCTTCTCCGCATGTTCTGGAAGATGAACGACGCCCGGATGCAGGCCCCGTCGACGCAATATCGGTCCATTGTTTTCTATCACAACGACGGCCAGAGAAAGACCGCCGAAAAGATGAAGGCGCAGGGAGAGGCCGGCACCGGGGCAACGATATTCACCGAGATAGTACCATTCACGCGGTTTTACCTCGCCGAGGGCTATCATCAAAAATACTATCTGAGGCGGGCCGGCGATATCGCTGCGGAATATCTCGCCATCTACCCGGACCTGAAGGATTTCATCGGTTCCACGGCGACCGCCCGGGTCAACGGATACATCGGCCGGCAGGGAACAAAGGCGCAGCTCGAAAAGGAGATCGACTCGCTGGGCCTGTCGGAGGCGGGCCGCAAGAGACTCCTCGCCATCGTCACGCGGTGAGGAGACAGCTTTTCCCTGTAGAAGACTGTTGATAGCGGGGCTCTCGTGTGTTATCCCTATTGGGTGACGGAAAACAAGATCCTCTCTGTGGCGTTGACCCCCGCTGTTTTTGTTTTCGCCGCCCTGTGTGTCTTTGCCCTGGCATACAGGTTCTACGGACTTTTCATAGCGCGAAAGGTGCTGCGCATAGACCCGTCGCGGTCAACTCCTTCGGTGACCATGGCCGACGGCCTCGACTACCACAAGACGAACCGCTTCGTTCTCTTCGGCCATCATTTTGCAGCCATAGCGGGAGCGGGGCCTCTCACAGGGCCTGTCCTCGCGGCCCAGTTCGGCTTCCTGCCGGGGGCCCTTTGGATCCTCATCGGGGCCGTGCTCGGAGGTGCGGTGCACGATATGGTCGTCCTCTTTGCGTCCATCCGGCATAAGGGCGAAAGCCTTGCAGTCATCGCCAGGAGCGAGATAGGGAAGACGGCCGGCACCGTTTCCTCCATCGCCTTTCTCCTGATCCTGATCCTGATCCTGACGATCGCCGGCGCATCCATTTCCATGACCAATGCCCTTGCCAACAGCCCCTGGGGAACACTGGTCGTGGCGACCACCATACCAGCCGCAGTGATCATGGGCATCATCATGAGAAGGCCCGGGAACAGGGCCGTTGTCATCGCGAGCGTCATCGGCGTGGCGATGCTGTTCGCCGCCGTGTTCTTCGGCAGGTTCATCACGGAGTTTCCCGAGCTGTCGTCGTGCTTCAGGCTGAGCGGCAGGCAGATATCGCTTCTGCTTCCTGTCTACGCCTTGGTCGCCTCCGTGCTTCCCGTGTGGCTTCTTCTCGCCCCCAGGGATTATCTTTCCACCTTCCTGAAGATCGTCACCATCGGGGCCCTCGCGGTGGGCATCCTTTGCCTGAGGCCGAGCTTCCAGATGCCGGCCTTCACCCGGTTTTTCCACGGAGGCGGGCCCGTTGTCCCGGGAGCCGCCTTCCCCTTTCTTTTCATAACCATCGCCTGCGGCGCCATCTCGGGTTTCCACGCGACGATCGCGTCAGGGACGACGCCGAAGATGATAGGAAGCGAAGGAGATATCCCCTTTGTCGGGTTCGGCGCGATGCTCTTCGAAGGCATTGTGGCGATGATGGCCCTCGTCGCCGCTTGTGTCCTCGTACCGGCCGATTACTTTGCCATCAATTCATCACCGGAGGTGTACTCCACGCTGGGCATGCGGCCCTTCGACCTTCCCTGGCTTTCCAAAGTTATCGAGGAACAGCTTCAGGGAAGGCCCGGCGGATCGGTGTCCCTTGCCGTGGGAATAGCCTACATATTCTCGAGCATTCCCACCATGGACAAGCTGATATCCTACTGGTACCATTTTGCCATCATGTTCGAGGCGGTGTTCATCCTTACCCTCATAGATGCCGGAACCCGGGCGGGCAGGTTCCTCCTGCAGGAGATGGCAGGCATTTTCTTTCCGAAGTTCAACGATCACAACTGGCTGCCGGGGATGACGATCACCGGGCTGGTCTTCACCTTCATGTGGGGTTACCTGCTCTGCACCGGGTCCATAGCGACGATCTGGCCGCTCTTCGGGATAAGCAACCAGCTTCTCGCCGCCTGCGCCCTTATCATCGTGAGCACGATGCTTGTCCGCCTAGGGAAGGCCAGATACGTTCTGATCACCCTGATCCCCGGGATCGCCATGGCCGTTATCACGGTCTGGGCCGGTTACATAAACATAACAGTCAATTACCTGCCCCAACATCTCTACCTGCTGGCGTTCCTGTGCGCTGTCATCATGGTACTCATCCTTGTCATCATGGCCTCTGCCGCCATGAGGATGAAACACCTCCTCACCATAAAGACCACGGTGAAGGACCAGTGGGGAGACTACGTGCTGGTCCCGGTCCGTGATGAGGATCCGCGCAGCTCTGCATAACGGTGAACGTGAGGCGGGGGGCGGCCTCCCCGGAAACGACATTCATCTGAAGACGTCGTCGAGCCAGTCAAAAAGCACCTGGCCTATGATGCTGCGGTTCTCCATCACGCAATGGTTTGTCGCGCCTTCATTGGCGGGGGTGATGAACATCTTTTTCTTCGGATTGGCGAAGCCGTCCATGGCGATCTTCTGCTGGCGCTGTACCTCGGCGCTCCTGTACTCGCCCTCCCCGACGATGACGAGGGCCGGGACCGTCACCTTCGCGGGATCGAAGCTATAACCCTTGTTGGCCGGTGCGAGACCGGCAGGGTTGTCCATGGCCACACCCCAGCGCCAGCAGATGGCCTTGACGATGTTGCCGTGGAAGGTTGTCCAGGAGGCGATCTCCTCCTGTGTTGCTGTCACCACGGGCATGGCCTTGAAGAGGGGGTAGGCGTCGACCACGGCGGAATTCATGGCAATGGCCCTGATCCTTGGGTCATGCATGGCGGCCTGGGGCACGAACCCGCCACCACCGCTGTATCCGTAAGCGGCAAGCCGTTTGGGGTCCACATCGGACCGGCCGAGCGCGTAGTCGATGACTGCCTTCATCGGGACGTTCATGTCAGGTCTGAAGGTCTTTCCCTCGAGGGGGAGCATGCCTTGCCCGGGCAGGTCCACGGTCATGAAGTTATAACCCCGGTCGTGGGTCTGGGGCATGATGTAGAAATAAAGGTCCTCGGCAAACGTCTCTCCGCCGCCGACCATGACAAGGGTCTTCCCCGGTGTCGTCCCCGCGGCAGCCTTGCGGAAGTATCCCGGAAGCACCGTTCCCTCGAAGGGGATCTCAAAGTACTCGACGGGCGGGTCGAAAAGGGGCCCGGCTTTCCTCATGATGCCCCGCAGCTTGATGCCCCTCTCCCTGAAGCGCGCGTCCGTCGGGAGCATGGAGATGAGGGATATCCGTATATAGTTGGCGGCCCGCTGGTACTGGTCGCGGGCGCTAACCTTGTGGCCGCCGGCGAGCGACGCATCTCCCCGGGCCTCGGCACGGGTCCCGAGGGCGTACCACTCATCCTGCCAGGTCGCGGCATCACCGTCCTTTATCCTTGATGCCGCGTAGAAGGCCTCGCCCGCCTCGACACCATGGTTCACGGCGGCACCGAGGACGAGGGTGCCGAAATGGAAATCCATGTCCGTATCGTTGAAATGGAACCTGACACCCGTGTCATGGGCATCGAAGGACTTCCCCTTTTCGCCGGCCTCGGCCGCCTTCGTGCCGGCCGCCCCCTGGGGAGCGGCGAGGCAATCGCTTGAGGTTAAGGCGCCCGCGAGAAAGATGGACGCAAAGAAGACCGTCATTGCCGAATGGAATCTGTCCTTCATGTCGAAAACCTCCTTATTCTCTGTCCGGCGGAATGCCGGCTCTCTTTGTTTGTTGTCCCACGGGCCCCTCGCCGGCGGGATTCTCAGGATGAACCGGCATAGCCGGACCTTGTGGGTGTCATCATCTTTTAGCGTCGAGACGGGCCATTCGGGGTGAAGGCTCGCGGGCATCGCAGTATCTATTGTACGAAAAAACGGCTGTTTTCGAAACAAAAAGCAGCCATTCATCCTACCCGTATGCCCCTGGAACAGATCCTGCCCGCATGGACCCCGCGCGGGGTTCCCGTTGCCGTATCATGAACCATACGTGACATCCCCGAAGTCCCCGACCCCTTCTCTGTCCTGTCTTCGCGCAGGGGGTGGTTGTCTCATCGGAGTGAGCGGTTATACTCTTGTAAGGTCATTGACAGGATATTCGTGAAGTTTGCCCCTATCATTCCTGTTTGCTGCCGGATGCACCGGCGGGCGCCATGGAGGGTTTTAACGGGAGGAAGATGCCATGCAGAAAAAGGATGAGAACGGAAAGGTGCAAGACCTGCAGTCCCTGTCGCTGGACGAGCTGAAAGCGAAACTGGGATCGTCTGCTGAAGGCCTCAGCCGGGCCGAGGCTGAGGACAGGCTCGAGCGGTACGGGTACAACGAGATCGCCGAGAAGAAGGTAAACCCCTTTCTCAAATTTCTCGCCTATTTCTGGGGACCAATACCGTGGATGATCGAGGCGGCCATGATCCTTTCGGCGGTCGTTCACCGGTGGCCCGATTTCTTTATCATCCTTGTCCTTCTCGTCGCCAACGCGGTGGTGGGTTTCTGGGAGGAATTCCAGGCGGGCAACGCGATCGCGACGCTCAGGGCCAGGCTTGCCGTCCAGGCCCGCGTCCGGAGGGACGGTGAATGGACGACGGTGCCAGCCCGGGAACTGGTTCCGGGGGACGTGGTGCGCCTGCGCCTTGGCGATATAGTGCCTAGCGACGCCCGCCTGCTCCCGGGCGACCCCGTTGAGGTCGATCAATCCGCGCTGACGGGAGAGTCGCTGCCGGTCACCCGTAAGGGAGGAGAGACCGTCTATTCCGGGTCGATCATACGACAGGGCGAGGCCGATGCGCTGGTCTACGGCACAGCGGAAGATACCTACTTCGGGAAGACCGCCCAATTGGTGAAGGAGGCCCGCACGGTCAGCCATTTTCAGCGGGCGGTCCTGAAGATCGGCAACTACCTGATCATTATCGCCATCATCCTCGTCGTGCTCATCCTCGTCGTCGCGCTCTTCCGGGGAGACAGGATGGTCACAACACTCCAGTTCGCTCTCGTGCTGACCGTGGCGGCGATCCCTGTTGCCATGCCCACGGTCCTCTCGGTAACGATGGCAGTCGGGGCACGGCTCCTGGCAAGGGGCCAGGCGATCGTCAGCCGCCTCGTGGCCATTGAGGAAATGGCAGGGATGGATATCCTCTGTTCCGACAAGACGGGGACCCTCACGCAGAACAGGCTCACCCTGGGAGATCCCTTCACCGTCGAGGGGGTGAGTTCGGACGAGTTGATCCTCTCCGGCGCCCTGGCATCCCGGGCCGAAGACCAGGACACCATCGATCTCGCGGTCATAGGCGGCCTGAAGGATGACACGGTTCTCAAGGGCTATAAGACAACCCATTTTCAGCCCTTTGACCCCGTGCACAAACGGACGGAAGCGACCGTCACGGGTCCCGACGGCACCACGTTCAAGACCACAAAGGGAGCTCCCCAGGTCATCATGGAACTGGCCGGCAACGCGGACAGCGTGCAGCCTGCCATCGAAAAGGCGATAAATGAGTTCGCCGCGCGGGGTTTTCGTTCATTGGGGGTGGCACGGACCGACGGTGAAGGCCGGTGGCGGTTCCTCGGCGTCCTGCCGCTTTTCGATCCTCCCCGGGAAGACTCCGCATCGACCATTGCGACGGCTCGCCGGATGGGGGTGAAGGTGAAGATGGTCACCGGCGACCAGCTTGCCATTGGCAAAGAGATTGCGGGTCAACTGGGGTTGGGGGCGAACATTCTCGACGCGGGCGGTTTCGGCGACACTCGTCACCACGAGACGGCTCGTCTTGCCGAATTGATCGAAGAGGCCGACGGTTTCTCACAGGTGTTTCCCGAACACAAGTTCCATATTATCGATGTCCTGCAGCAGCGGGGGCACATCGTGGGCATGACGGGCGACGGGGTGAATGATGCTCCCGCCCTCAAGAAAGCGGATTGCGGCATTGCCGTTTCCGGTGCGACGGACGCTGCCCGGGCGGCAGCCGATATCGTGCTCATGACCCCGGGCCTTTCCGTGATCATCGATGCCATCAAGGAAAGCCGCAAGATATTCCAGAGGTTGAACAGTTACGCGACGTACCGTATAGCAGAAACGATCCGTGTCCTCCTCTTCATGACCCTCTCTATCCTCGTCTTCAATTTCTATCCCGTCACCGCTGTGATGATCGTGCTCCTTGCCCTGCTCAATGATGGGGCCATCCTCGCGATAGCCTATGATAGTGTGCGCTATTCCGACAAGCCCAAGGCCTGGCACATGCCCAGGGTGCTGGGTATCGCGACGGTCCTGGGCGTTGCCGGCGTGGCGGCTTCCTTCGGGTTGTTCTATATAGGCGAGCGGGTATTCCACCTTGACCGTGCGTTCATCCAGACCTTGATCTACCTGAAACTTTCGGTGGCAGGGCAAATGACGATCTATATCACGCGCGCCCGCGGGCCGTTCTGGTCGATACGCCCGGGAACAAAACTCCTTGTCGCGACGGTCTGCGCTCAGGTGACGGCAACGCTTTTCTCGGTCTACGGGGTCTTCGTAACGCCCATCGGCTGGGGTTGGGCCCTGGCAGTGTGGGGGTATGCATTTGCCTGGTTCCTGGTGAACGACAGGATCAAACTGGCGACCTATCGCGTCATCGGGATGCCGGACTAGGTCACCGGCAGCGGACGTTTGAAGTCGCCAGCCAGCCGCTGGTCCCCGGGTCCGCCTCCTATATCTCGATCCTGGTGGTGACGCCGTGGAGCTTGTTCGAAGGGAGATCGTGGAACTGGACGAAGGGTGGGGCGAGCCTCTTCATGATCGAGAATACCTTCCACAGGATGTTTCTCGTGTAGATCTCTTCGAGCCCGTAAAAGATCCCCTTTTCATCCGTTATGCCGGCGCCTTTCAATATTTGCCCCACGTCCACCACCTCCATGTACCCCATCTGTATCTCGAAGGACCTCAAACCCGGGCCAAGGTCCTCCTTGTAAAAGCTTTTTACCCCGAAGGGTTCGTTGAGGGTGATGATGGAGACGAGGATGTTCTCCTCGTATACGATATTGTTCATGAACATTGTATGCACGATGTAGGCGGGGATCTTCTTCGTGGTGCGGGCAAAAAAGAGGGCTGTACCCTTTATCCTGTTCACGCTCTGGTAGACCTCATCGTAGCTGTGAAGGAAGACGTCCAGTTTCAAGGGGCGAACATTGCGGTAAAGCTTCCTTTGACCGGCCGTGTAGATAAGGATCATGGCGAGGGGAGCGGCGGCGATGACCAGGGACCAGTAGCCCCCGTGGGGTATCTTGTACACGTTGGATGTCAGGTAGACAATGTCGACCAGCGTGACGAGGAATGCTATCAGGGACTTCCAGTAATTCTTTCTCAGCCAGAATATGGAGGTGATGAGAATCCCGGTGATCGTCATGTCGCCCGTAACGGCGAGGCCGTACGCGGCGGCGAGCTCTTTTGATTCACCGAACTGGAACATGATGAAGAGGACGGAAAGGAGCAGGAACCAGTTGACGAACCCGATGTATATCTGGGACCTCAATTCCGGCGATGTGTACTCGACCCTGAACATGGGCATGAGCCGCGTGTTGATCCCCTGGTAGACGATGCTGAACATGCCGCTGATTATCGCCTGGGATGCGATGATGGTCGCCAGGATGGAGAGGACGAGGAAGGGCATGTAGAGCACGAAGGACTGGTGGAATATCATGCCGAAGAGAATGGTCTTTGATTCTGCCGGATTTCTCAGAATGAAGGCGCCCTGCCCGAGGTAGTTGAGCACAAGGGCGAAAAAGACGAAGTACCATGCCCGGATGATCGGTTTTCTCCCCAGGTGGCCCATATCGGCATAGAGTGTTTCTCCTCCCGTCGCGCAGAGAATGACCTCGGAGAGCACGAAGAAGCCGGCGACCCCGTTGTTGTAGAGGAACGAGACGGCATACCAGGGGTTGATCGCCTTCCACACGGAAGGGAATCTGACGATGGATATCACGCCGGACACCGCAAGGGTCAGGAACCATACGAGCATGAGAGGCCCGAAGGCCCCGGCGACCTTTTCCGTGCCTTTCCTCTGAAAGCTGAAGAGCACCACGGCTATCGCGCCTGCGATGAGGATGAGCGTGGTCTGCTTCGTTTCCTGGAATCCGGGAATGAGGAGAATGCCTTCGACGGCGCTGAGTATGCTTATTGCCGGAGTAATGACGCCGTCGCCGACAAGGAGGGATATGCCGATAAAAGTGAGGATAGTGACGAAGACCGCTCCTCTCCCCTTCTTCAGGAGGCGGATCAACTGGCCCCTGAGAATAATGGTACCGCCCTCTCCCTTTTCGCCGAGGCTCATGGCAAGCCACGCGTACTCAACGGACACCAGGATTATGAGGGTCCACACTATCAGGGAAAGGACACCCATAACGTTGTCGACCGTCGGTTTGAGGAGGAGAAAGATGACGGTGAGCGTGTAGATGGGGCTGGTGCCGATATCGCCGAAGACAAGGCCGAGAGACTTGATGACGGACCTGATATCGTCGGCAATACGCTGTCGGCGGGTGGATTTGCTCGGATAGGTATTATCGTTTTGCATTCGGGTGATTTATGTTACCCAAAATCGGCCGGAATTTCAACGCCAGGAAGGTATTGGGGACCGAAAAAAGGTCTTTTGGCCGTGTGTGGAGCGGTCCGTGACCGGGGCCTCCGCTTGACGCGGGACGGTTTGGCCCCCGACGGGTCAGCGGGGGTGAAAAGGGCATTGGTCCTTGAGGCATTCCCTGTTGAGGGGGCTGAACGGGCATGAAATGTCCCCATCGACGGTCATTTCCACCCCGAGATGCTCTTTGAAAAAAGCCGACGCTTCGACGATGGCGAGAAAGGAATTCCTCTTGCAGCATCTCGGCCCGCCGTGTTCAGCGATGGTAAGAAGGCTCTTCGCGGTGATGAGG
>LVAA01000266.1 GCA_001603955.1 Syntrophobacterales bacterium Delta_02
CCCGCCACAATGGTGGGCATGGCGAGGGGCAACTCCAGCTTGCGCAGCCGTTGCGCGCGCGTGAGGCCAAAGGCCTCTGCGCATTCCACAAGGTCTGCGGGGATCTGCCGGATGCCCAGGCAGGTAAGACGGATGGCGGGCGGAACGGAAAAGACCACCGTTGCCACAACGGCGCTTACTTTGCCGATGCCGAAAAAGGGAATGGCCGGAATGAGGTACACAAATGCGGGCATGGTCTGCATAACGTCCAGCACTGGCATGATGATCTGCCTGCCCCAGCGCGACACAGCCGCCAGAATGCCGCAGGGAACCCCCAGCAGCACGGAAAGCAAGGTTGCGGAAAGCACCAGAGCCAGAGTGCTCATGGTCGGTTCCCACAGCCCAAGATTCCACAGCAGGGCAAAGCCCAGCATGGAAAAAGCGGGCAGCTTCAGGCTGCGCGTGGCCCACCAGCAGATCAGCCCCAGCAGGATGATGAACAGCCAGGGTTGGGGCAGCATGAGCAGGTTTTCAAAGCCGTCAAGCAGCGTACCCATTGCCGCGGAACCGGCCCGGGTGAAATCCGAGCAGGTTTCCACCAAAAAATCGACTGAGGCGTCAATGCTCTCGGCCAAGGGGATTCTAGGCAGCATTTTGACCTCCAGCTTCCATGCCCTCCACCATTGCCGCCAGCAGCAGGCCGCGCACTATGACGCCCTGGAGCCTTTGCCTTTCGTCAACAACGGCCAGTGGATAAGGAAGATCCGCCATGATGGGCATCACCTCTGCAATGGGGGTTGAGGGCGATACAGTCGTTATGCCGCGCTGGGTGATGGCGGCAATGTCCGTTTTGCCTTCGGCCACCATACGCTTGGCATCGGCGGCATACAGAATGCCCGCAAAGTGGCGCTGCGCA
Organism: Syntrophobacterales bacterium Delta_02; assembly: GCA_001603955.1. Lineage (GTDB taxonomy): Bacteria > Desulfobacterota > Syntrophorhabdia > Syntrophorhabdales > Syntrophorhabdaceae > Delta-02. The sequence goes on from LVAA01000266.1 coordinate 896, forward strand.
TCAATGACAAAGAGCGAACTTATGGAATGCGCGGCCATCTTGCGCAAAACGGAATGCGGCCCGTCAAGGCCCAGCACTGCCCAGTCTTCCGACCGCTTCATGATGCCGCCCGCCGTGAGCACATGAGTAACATCGGCGGAGGCCACAAAGCGGGCTACGTGTTTGTTGGCGGGCGATTGCAGTATCTGCTCCGGCGTACCGGTCTGCACCACTGCGCCGTCCTGCAACAGCACAATGCGGTCGCCAAGCCGAAAGGCCTCGTTCAGATCATGGGTGATAAAGATGATCGTTTTGCGGATATCCTGCTGGAGCGTCAGGAGTTCCTCCTGCATTTCCTGCCGGATAAGTGGATCGAGCGCGCTGAAGGCTTCGTCCATCAGCAGCACTTCCGGCTCCATTGCCAGGGCGCGGGCTAGGCCCACACGCTGTTTCATGCCGCCAGAAAGCTGCCGGGGATAGGCATCGGCCCACTGGGAGAGGCCAACGCGCTCAAGCATTTCACCGCTTTTTTTCAGCCGCAGGGCCTCACCCATGCCCATGGCCTCAAGGCCGAAGGCCGCATTTTGCTGCACCGTGCGGTGGGGGAAAAGGGCAAAATTCTGAAAAACCATGCCAAAGC
>LVAA01000097.1 GCA_001603955.1 Syntrophobacterales bacterium Delta_02
GTGTTTATCCGAAAGATTCAGCATCCGTCTAACCTCCTTAATTGTTGACAAAATCGCCTAACTTCTAACATAATTTCCTTATAAAGGGAATAAAAAATGGAGCCCCCATGAGCACCGTCTATTTCACGGATCTGCGAACAACGCCGAGCCGCAATCTCCTCGATAAACTCGTAAATCTGATGAACGCGACACGGTTTGACAGGAAAATAGTAGAAAACGACCTCGTCGCCATCAAGGTACACTTCGGTGAACTCGGCAACACGGCCTACCTGAGGCCCGTATTCCTCCGGAGGATAGCGAAGCGCCTCAGGGAAGCCGGGGCCAAGCCGTTCCTCACGGATACCAACACCCTCTACAAGGGCTCACGAAGCGATACCGTCAGCCATCTCACCACGGCCATACACAACGGATTCGGCTATTCCAGCGTCGAGTGCCCTATCGTCATAGCCGACGGCCTCAAAGGAGCGAGCGGGACGTCGGTGCCCATCGCCGGAGAGATACTGAAAGAGACGCATATAGCGAAAGAGATCGCCGTCGCCGACGCCCTCGTCGCCGTCACGCACTTCAAGGCTCACGAGCTTACCGGGTTCGGCGGCTGTCTCAAGAACCTCGGCATGGGATGCGCGACGAGAGAGGGAAAGCTGGTCCAGCACTCGACGGTCTCGCCCAGGGTGAACGTGGAAACATGCCGCGGATGCAAGCTCTGTACAGGCTATTGCCCCGCCGAAGCCATCTCGATGGTGTCGAAAAAGGCCTCGATCGACGGCAAGAAATGCATCGGCTGCGGAGAGTGCATCCTTATCTGCCCCTTCAACGCCATCGAGGTTGAGTGGAACGAATCTCCCGACATCTTCCAGAAGAAGATGATCGAATATGCGCTTGGCGCCCTCACGGGAAAGAAGAAAAAGTCGCTCTTCATCAACTTCGTCGTCCAGGTCAGCCCCGCCTGCGACTGTTATCCTAACAGCGACGCGCCCATAGTCAGGGACATCGGCATCCTCGCCTCATACGACCCGGTGGCCATCGACGCCGCGTCCTGCGATATGGTCAACAACGAGGCGTCCCTGCCGTGCACGGCCATCGGGCAAACGCTCCACAAAGGCGAGGACAAATGGCGCGCCCTCTTCCCCGAAATAGACTGGAACATCCAGCTCGACCACGCCGAGAAAATAGGGCTGGGAACGAGAAAGTACATCCTAAAGAAGGTCTAGAAGACGGCTTGAACCGCTTGAGCCGCTTGAACGTTGAAAAGACAAAAGAGAAAGAAACATTCCTCCCGGTACAAACCTCTCAGGAAGAGTTCTCCCCAAAAGAACAAAGTCTGGTTAGTTTCCTGAACGCTCAGGCGGTTCAAGCGGTTCAAGCCGTCTTCTCTACTTCCCAAACACCGTCTTCAAGAGATCCGTTACCCTTGCCGCAGGGTCGGTGCGGATCTTCTTTTCCTCCTGGCCTATCATGTAGAAGAGACCGTCGAGGGCCTTCGTCGTGACGTAGTGGTCGAGGTCGAGGGACTCCGTCTTTGCGAAGGGTATGGAGGAGGTGTAGCTTCCCACCATGTCCTTGTAGGAACGTGTAACCCCTACCTTGTCCATGCTCGCCGATATGGAGGGTTTGAACTCGTTGTAGAGCTTCTGCTGGGTCTTCGATTTGAAGTACTCCGTGGCCGAGGTGTCGCCCCCGCGGAGTATCCCCATGGCGTCGTCAAAGGTCATCTGTTTTATGGCATCGACGAAATATCTCCTTGCCTTCGGGGCCGCGTTCTCGGCCGCCCTGTTCATGCTGAGGATGAAGGCATCCACCTTCTTCTGGTATCCCAGCTTCCCCAGGACATCCGCTATGGTCTGGATGTTCTCGGGTAGAAGGATCTTGATGAACTGGTTGGCGAAATAGCCGTCGACCCTGGATACAGACGTGACCGCATTGCCCGTTCCAATGGAGAGGGCCTCCTTGAGGCCCGAAACGGTGGTCGCTTCGTCGGGACCGCCGCCGCTCCGGGCCGAAGGGAGTTTGACCCCCTTCAGCAGATCGTCGAGGGGGCCGGCACAGGTTCCGGTGGCCCAGATCAGGCAGACCGCCATAATGACAACCATTATTATCTTCATTGTTCCTCCTCATGGCGTCGCGTCCCGGGTCCCCCTTCAAGGGGCAGGAGGGTCAGAACCATTCCTTCTTCCTAACGCAATAGAGCATTGCAAGGTTGACAAGGATCACGAGGGCCAACGACGCCGCGCAGCCATGATCCGAGCCGATCTCGGGCATGTTCTTGAAGTTCATTCCATAAACAACGGGACCCGGCCATAGAGAAACGTTACCAAAGCAAAACCCGTGATGTCAATGAGGCAGGTGATGGATGATAGGAAAAACTCCCCTCCCATAACCCATCACCTGTTACCCATAACCCGCCTTTAACACCTCATACACCACCGACATGTCCAGAGGTTACTTTCCCTCCTTGAAGGTCAGGGCGAAGATCTCCTTCGTCACGGTTCCCGCAAAAAAGGTACCCGAGTCCTGTGAATCCGGTCTTCCTCATTGATGAGTCCCTCTTTCTCTCTTCCTTGTAGCACTATGGCACATAACGTTCCAAGCGATTTTTTGACCCCAAGGGGCTCCTCTTGCGATAGAATATTCTTAAACATACGACCAGGTCTCAAGGAGGTATCCATGGGAAAGGAATTCAAGGAATTCATCATGCGGGGCAACGTCGTCGATATGGCCGTGGGCATTATCATCGGCGCCGCCTTCGTCACCATTGTGAAATCCCTTGTCGATGACATCATCATGCCGCCTATCGGGCTTCTCCTCGGCAACGTAGACTTCGCCAACCTCTTTGCCGTCCTGAAGGAAGGGAAGGTCCCGGGCCCATACCCAACACTTGCGCTGGCCAAGGCCGCCGGCGCCGTGACGGTCAACTACGGTCTCTTCATCAGCACGATCATCAGCTTCGTCGTTGTCGCCTTCTGTGTGTTCATCCTCGTGAAGAACGTCAACCGTCTCAAGAAGGAGCCTGCTCCCCCCGAACCGAACACAAAGGAATGCCCCTACTGCCTCTCGACAATACCCGTGAAAGCAACAAAATGCGCCCACTGCACGGCGGAGATAACCTAAAGGACCGTTCCAGGTTTCAGGAAAGAAGACCGTTTCAAGTTTCAGGGAAAAGACAGTTGCGGGTTCCGGGTTGCGCGTTTCGAGTCAAATGCCAAAGAGGGACTGTGAAGTCCTTTGACCTGGAACCCGAAACTTGCTGGAACCATATTCATACAGATAGCACTGTATCCTGCCGTTGTAGAGCTTGCGGTTCCTGTCGGCATGTCTTCCGTAATGCTTCTCGAAGTCTTCGAATGCCGTCAGGATGAAGAAGGACCACGCCGGGAACTGCCCGAAAAGCCTGCCCATCTCGCCGGCCTGTTCGGCGGCGGTCTTCCTGTCGCCCGACCGTTCGCCGTAGGGCGGGTTGCAGATGACCATGCCCTTCGGGGAGGCGAAAGAGAGGTCCCGGAAATCGCCTTTCCCGAACGTGACCGCGGAGAGCACGCCGGCATGCCGCGCGTTTCGACGGGCCTTCACGATGACACCCTCGTCAATATCTGAGGCCATGATATGGAGCTCTTCCCTGTTCGACAGGCCCACTGCTTCCTGTCTTGCATCTTCCCACGTCCCCGACGAGATCAGAGGCCATTCTTCCGACGCGAAGCGCCGTCCCATACCGGGAGCAACGTTCCTGCCCATCATCGCCGCCTCGATCGCTATCGTGCCGGAACCACAGAAAGGGTCTGCAAGGGTGGTACCCGGCTTCCACCGGCTCAGGTACACCAGTCCTGCGGCCAGCGTTTCCTTGAGGGCTGCCTCGCCGGCACCGCTGCGGTATCCCCTCCTGTGAAGGCCCGGGCCCGTGGTGTCCATGTCCACAATCGCGATGTCCCTTCTCAGTGATATCTCCACGTTGAAACGTGGTCCCGTTTCGGGAAAGGTTCCGGCATGATACTTCCTTTTCAGCGCCTCGACGATGGCCTTCTTGACGACGGACTGGCAGGCTGGAACACTGGAAAGCTTCGACCGCACCGACCTGCCCGAAACATGGACGGCGGCGTCGCGGGGAAGGATATCCCCCCAGGGCACCTTCAGGACACCCTGAAACAGCTCCTCGAAGTCCGACGCGGGGAAACGTGCCAGCTCGACGAGGACCCTATCGGCACATCTCAGCCAGAGGTTGCATTTCGCGATATCCCTCTCCGTGCCTGCAAAGGACAGCCGGCCGTTATCCACCTCCACGCCCCCGAACCCAAGACCTTTCAGTTCACGGGCGACAACGGATTCCAATCCAAACGCGGCTGTCGCGGATAGCTTGATCATTTCACCCCGAAGGCAATACCCGTTTTGTCTCCATTTACCTCGAAGGAGATCTCATCAAAGCGCGGGGCACGCAGGGACGGTCTCGAAGGCCTGTAATTGCCCCAGGGCTCCTTCGGTCCAAAAAGCCCCGTCTCCAGCTTCCCTGTTCCATCGACGTCCTGGAAAGCGCATAACCCGTAGGTGCCCGCCGGGATGTCCCGGAAAACAAATGCCACCCTTCCCTTCCGGATCTCCTCGGGACCCACCGTCGCCACAAACGTATGGGGACCGTCACGCTCAGCCTCAAAATCCTCTTTCGAGACGAGCTTCACGTAAATGTTGCCGGTCTTCTCGAACGTTACGTCACCGGCCACGCTATGACCGGGGCCTTCCGCGAACGACCATCCGCAAAACCCCAGCATGCACAGGGTCGCCAGGCAACCCCACATCGCTTTTCCCATCAACCGTCGCCCGGAACACGAAACCCTGAAACCCTCACCCATACCTGCTTCTCCCCCTTGAAACCTGGGACGTGGAACCTGACACATTTTCAATACCTTATCCTCCTTAGAAAAAGTCCTTGCGGCGGGGCAGTTGGGCCGGCATCGTCCCGGTCTTTTGCCCCGAGAATTCTCTCGAAGTCCTCGAGGGTTATCTTTCCCTCCCCCACGAGAGCAAGGGTACCCACTATGTTTCTCACCATGTAGCGCATGAAACCGGTTGCCTCGATAACGATGTGGATAAAGCTTCCCCTTCTCTTCACCCCGGCCATCAGGATCTCTCTTTCACAGCTTCGATAGGGCTCTTTCTTCTTCTTGAAAGAGGTAAAATCGCGTTTGCCCACGAGCGACCGCGCCCCCTTGTTCATGAGAGCGCTGTCGAGTTTGTACGGTATGTGCCAGGAATACCGCACAGAGAACGGGGAGTGCCGCGGCGCGTTGTGTATGGTGTAGACATAGGTCTTGCTCTTCGCCGAGTACCTGGCATGAAAGGACAGGTCCCGCTCCACCGCGCACCCGACCCGGATGTCGGGAGGCAGCATGCTGTTGAGGCCGCGCATGAGGCTGGTCAGTTCTATACCTTTCTCCGTAACGAAATTAACGACCTGACCAAAGGCGTGCACACCCGCGTCGGTCCTTCCGGCGCTGAACATCTTCACCGGGTGGTCGAGTATCCTTTCGACGGCGTTTCTCAGCGTCTCTTCGACGGTAACACCGTTCGGCTGACATTGCCAGCCGTGATAGTTCGTCCCATCGTATTCCACGACCAGGGATATGTTCCTCTTACGGTCCATCGCTCTTTTTTTAGGATAATTCCCGCAAATGTGCGGTTCACGGTACTGGAAGGTCCCCGGTCATCGCGGCTTCTCGGTTTCCGGTTTCTTCTTGTCTCCGTCCGGCCTTTCAGGCTTGCCGGGTATGAGAGGCTTGACGTCCTTTTTCAATGCATCGGTTTTCGCCTGGCCCTCCGGCGTGACCTTCGCCTTGTCCTTTTCCTCAAGCTTCCTGTAAAGCTCCTCGACCTCTTTTTTGAGAGCGATATTCTCGGCCTTCAGGAAACTGTTCTCTTCCTTCATGACCCTCAATTCTTCCTTAAGGCTGTTCGCTTCCCTGCTGCAGGAAGGCAGGAGGAAGGCCAGGGACACGACAGCGACAATGACGGTAAGGTATTTCATTGTCATTATTCTTCCACGACGCTCCGGCGCTTGTCAACTGGTTCCTCTAAATGTGCGTAGAACTTCGAAATCTTGCCGTCCCTTTCATTTACACCCCTCGCGGAATATGGTAGATTAACGGAAAAATCACGGACAATTCCGGAGGATCACAATGCAGTCATCTGTCGTTACCATCCCGATAGAAGAGGAGATGAAGCGTTCCTACCTCGACTATGCCATGAGCACCATAATCGGCCGGGCTCTCCCCGATATCAGGGATGGTTTGAAACCTGTTCACAGAAGAATACTGTATGCCATGTATGAGCTCAACAACACCCACGACAAGCCATACAAGAAGTCGGCAAGGGTCGTCGGTGACGTTATAGGTAAATTCCATCCCCACGGGGACCAGGCCGTCTACGACGCCATCACCAGGATGGTCCAGGACTTCTCGCTCCGTTATCCACTCGTTGACGGCCAGGGCAATTTCGGTTCCGTCGACGGTGACGCCCCCGCGGCCATGCGGTACACGGAGATACGCCTGTCCCGCGTCGCCGAGGAGATCCTCAGGGATATAGAGAAGGACACCGTCCTTTTCAGACCCAACTACGACGACTCGCTCGTGGAACCCATGGTCCTTCCTTCCCGCCTGCCCAACCTCCTCATCAACGGTTCCTCCGGCATAGCCGTCGGCATGGCGACGAACATCCCGCCCCACAATATGAAGGAGGTCATCAACGGGCTTGTCGCTTTCATCGAGAACAGGGACATCCCCCTGTCCGAGCTCATGGAGATAATCCCGGGACCCGACTTCCCGACGCAGGGCATCATCTACGGGAGGCAGGGAATAGTAGAGGCCTACCAGTCCGGCAGGGGACACATCGTCCTGCGTGCCAAGGCAGACATCGAGACGAGAAAAAAGGACGGCAGAGAGGCCATCGTCATCACCGAGATACCCTACCAGGTGAACAAGGCGCGCCTGATCGAAAATATCGTCGAGCTCATCAACGCGAAGAGGATCGAGGGCATATCCAACATCAAGGACGAATCGAGCAGGGAGGGGATGCGCATAGTCATCGACCTCAAGAAGGGAGAGATACCCGAACCCATACTCAACAAGCTCTACAAACACACCCAGCTTCAGACGACCTTCGGCATCATCTTCCTCACCATCGTCAATAACGAACCGAAGCTCCTCAACCTGAAAGAGATGCTCCACGAGTTCGTCGAGTTCCGCAAGGAGATAGTCACAAAAAGGTCCACGTTCGAGCTCAACAAGGCCCTGGACAGGCTCCACCTCCTCGAAGGCCTCAAGACCGCCCTTGACCACATCGACGAGGTGATCGCCATCATCAAGGGTTCCGCCAACACGCCCGAGGCCCGCGAGGCCCTCATCGCCCGTTTCGCCTTTTCCGAGAAGCAGGCGACGAACATCCTCGAGATGCGGCTCCAGCGATTGACCTCCCTGGAACGGACGAAGATACTCGACGACCACAAGAACACGTCCGACGAGATCGACCGCTTGAGGCGGGTGCTGGCCGATGAGTCTCTCCTCATCGACATCGTGAAGACGGAACTTATCGAGATGCGCGACAAGTACGGTGACAAGCGCCTGACCGAGATCGCCGATTACGTCCCCGAGATAACCCTCGAGGACATGATCAAGGAAGAAGAGGTCGTCGTCACCATCACCAACAAGGGGTACATAAAGAGGACGTCTCTCGACCAGTACAGGAACCAGATGCGCGGCGGCAAGGGAAGAACGGGCATCGTGGTCCGGGAGGAGGACTTCGTTGACCACCTCTACATCGCGTCGACCCACTCCAACATACTCTTTTTCACGAATATCGGCAAGGTCCACGCCGTGAGGGTCCATACCATCCCGGAAGCCTCACTCACGTCGAAGGGAAAACCCGTCGTGCACCTCATCAACCTCGAAAAGGACGAGCGGATAACGGCGGTCGCCCACGTCAAGGACTATGCGCCTGACAAGTTCCTCTTCTTCACGACGAAGAAAGGCCACGTCAAGAGGCTCAGCCTCGATCTCCTCAAGAACATCAGGTCGACGGGCATAAAGGCCATCACGCTGCCCGACGACGACAGTCTCATCAGCGTCCTCGAGACGGCAGGAGACGGAGAGATCATGATCGGTACGAAACTGGGTCTCGCAATACGTTTCAACGAAACGGAGATACGGCCCATGGGCCGCTCCGCATACGGTGTCCGCGGCATCCGGTTCAAGAAGGCCTCCGACGAGGTGGTCTCCGTCGAGCGGGTGGACGAATCGTGCACCATCTTCACGGTCACGCAAAAGGGCTACGGCAAGTGCGCCCCCTGCTCCGACTACCGCCTGCAGGCACGTGGCGGCTCGGGGATCATCAACGTCAGGTGCGGGACAAAGAACGGCAGTGTCGTCAGCCTCAACCGCCTGAGCGAGAAGGAGGACGTCATCCTCGTCACCGATACCGGACGGACCATCAGGTTCCGGTCCAGCAACATACCAGTGCAGAAGCGGGGCGGCCTCGGCGTCAAGCTCATGGGGCTGCGCGATGGTGAGGTCATCAGCGGCGTCGCCATCGTCGAGGAAGGTGACGTCATAGAGGGTCTCGACCCGACGGACGGGAACGAATGAAGATAGGCGTCATCGGTGCCGGCGCATGGGGGACGGCCTTTGCCATCCATCTTGCCCGAACGGGCAAAAAAGTGCTCCTGTGGGCCTATGAGAAGGAACTTATTCCCGACCTGCGCGAACGACGGGAGAATACCGCCTTCCTTCCCGGCTTCAAGCTTGACAGTGCCATCGACTATACGAACAACCTTCAGGAGGCGGTAGAGTTCGCGGACACCGTCGTTATCGCAACGCCCTCCTTCGCCCTGCGCGATACCCTGACGCCCGTCGCCGCGAGGCTGCGTGACAAGAAGATCCTCATCCTCACGAAGGGCATCGAGCGCTCGACACTGAAACTCATGAACGAGGTGGTGGAAGAGATAACAGGGTCCACCGGCGAGACGACGGCCACCCTTTCCGGCCCCTCCTTCGCCCTGGAGGTAGCCCGGGGGCTCTTCACCGCCGTCGTCGTCGCCTCGAGGAACATGGACCTCTCCTTCAACCTGCAGGAACACATTCACAGCGAATACTTCCGCGTCTACCGTGTCGATGACATAACGGGCGTGGAGCTGGGCGGAGCCCTGAAGAACGTCATGGCGATAGGCTCGGGGATCATCGAAGGTCTGAATTTCGGCACGAACACCCAGGCTGCCTTCACGACACGCGCGCTGGCCGAGATAAAGCGCCTCGGCCTCGCCATGGGTGCCCGCGAGACAACCTTCATGGGTCTGTCCGGCATGGGTGACCTCATCCTCACATCATATGGAAGTCTCAGCAGGAACAGGGTCTTCGGAATGGAACTCGCCAGGGGAAGGAGTTCGGAGGACATCATCGCCTCTCAAAAGACCGTCGTCGAGGGCTATTACACGATCAACGCGGCCCATAACCTCGCCGCCAGGCTCGGCGTCCCGATGCCCATCACCGAAGAACTCTACCATATAGTCTATGAAGCCAAGGACATCGCCGCATCCCTCAAGGACATCATCACAAGGGAATTCAAAAAAGAAGACTACTGAGAAGACGGGTAATGGGTGATGGGTTATGGGAAGGCAAAAAAGACCTGCCCCGCCTATAACCTATAACCTATTAACTATTACCCATTACCTTTCCTCTCCACATTCGCCTTTCCGCCCCGCACCGTTTGCAGGATGACGTAACCGGTTATGAAGAGGACGGATATGGCCGCTACGGCCGGGCGCTGGTTGTTCGTCATGGAGGATACGGTCCCGAACATGAGGGGGCCGACGACCGCCGACGTCTTACCTACAAGGCTGTACACGCCGAAGTACTTGGATTCGTCTCCCGGAGGGATGAACTGGGCAAAGAAAGCACGTGTCGCGGCCTGGACCGTGCCGAGACCAAGGCCGGCCATGGATGCCACCACGAAGAAGAAAGGCTTGCGGTAAATGAAATAGGCGACTATGGTGACAAGCATCCACAGTACGAGGGACAGGGAGACGACCTTTTTCGGCCCCCAGTAGTCTATCGGCCGCGCCATGAGGAACGCGCCGGCCAGGGCCGTCACCTGCACGACGAGATAGAGCATTATGAGCTGCTCCGATGTGAAGCCGAGCGTCGTGGAGGCAAAGATGCTTGAAAAGACGATCACCGTGTTGACCCCGTCCTCGTATAGAAAGTAGGCCAGAAGGAACCTGCGCTGGTCCCTGTCCGACCACATCCTTTTCAAGACGCTCCATGTCGTGGCAAAACCATCTCGGGCCGCCTTTGCCAGCCTCTGGCCCTTCCCCGAGTCAGGGGGAAGGAAGATGAACGCCGGGAGGGAGAACACCGCGAAGAAAACCGCCACCATGGGCCAGACAAAGGTGATATGATCCGTCTTCAGGAATATAAGAGCGACGGCGAGTGAGATTATCGAACCGAGATAACCCGTGGCATATCCCCAGGCCGATACCCGTCCCTGATGCTCGTTGTCCGCAATGTCGTTCAGGAAGGAATTGTAGAAGACTATACCTCCCTCCATGCCCACATTCGCAAGAACGATCAGAACGAACCCGGTCATCGCCATGCCCTTGTCCACCAGGGCCAGGAGCGCGGTCGCGAGCACACACAGCAGCGTGTAGGCGATGAGGAACTTCTTCTTCGCCCGCGCATTGTCCGAGATCCCCCCCAGGAACGGGGAACTTAAGGCAACGAAGGCCATGCTCACCGATATGGCCCTCCCCCACCATACATCACCCAGGTTGGCATCGTTCCCGACTATCACCGTGGTGTAGAACACAGGGAAGATGACCGCCGAAATGACCGCCGAGTAACTTGAGTTCGCGAAGTCAAAGAGACACCACGAGAATATTTTTCTGTCAAAAAGAATCGTCTTCATTGTCTTTTGGTGTTCAAGTAATTTACAATAAACGATGCTGTGATTCACTAAAATAAAGGAGGAATGCGATGGACCTGTCTGTTTTTGACAACATGAAAGAAGACGAACTGCGGAATTACCTGACCTTCCTCCTGTGGCATTACCGTGTCATGGACGCCTTCTGGTTCATCTATGTCAGTGACACCTTCGGCCAGGGTGAGGCCGAACGCATCAACGAAAAGGTCTGGTCCCGTGTGCCTGAAATGGGCACCCGCGACCTTCTGCAACGCTTCGGCATAACCGAAAAAGGTCTCAAGGGATTCACAAAGGTCCTCAAGCTCTTCCCCTGGACGATCCTCGTCGAATACAAGTTCGAGGAGAAGGATGGGGAGGTCATCGTGACCGTGCCTCACTGCCCCACGCAGGAGGCACGCCTGAGACGGGGCCTGGGGGAATTCGTCTGCAAGCACATGCACCACGGGGAGTTCGAGAGCATAGCCAGGGCCGTGGATCCCTCGATAAAGGTGGAGTGTCTCTTCGCCCCTCCTGACGAACATCCCGTGGATTGCTTCTGTAAATGGCGGTTCACGGAAGTCTCGTAGACAAAGGCCTGTCGGGTCGGAGATCACTATCTGAAATGGAGGAAGAATGATCATAGGAGTACCGAAAGAGATCAAGGAAGGCGAGAACAGGGTTTCCATGACACCGGCTGGTGTCCATGCCCTTGTCTCCGCCGGTCATCACATAGTCTTCGAGGCGAGTGCCGGGGCCGGAAGTGGCCTCACCGATGAGGAATACGCCCGGGAAGGAGCCGAGATCGTCGAGTCGAGAAGAGCGGTCTATGCCAGATCGGACATGATCGTTAAGGTCAAGGAACCACTGGACACCGAGCTTTCCCTTCTTCAGGAGGGACAGATACTCTTCACTTATCTCCACCTGGCCTCATCGGAGAAACTGACGAAAGGCCTCGTGAGAAGAAAGGTGACGGCGGTCGCCTACGAAACCATGGAAGACATGTTCGGCCGTCTTCCCCTGCTCATTCCCATGAGCGAGGTGGCGGGGCGTATCTCCGTCCAGGTCGCCATGCGCTTCCTCGAATCGGATCATGGTGGACGGGGCATCTTGTTGAGCGGGGTTCCCGGCGTGCCCCCGGCGGATGTGGTCATCATCGGCTGCGGCGTGGTGGGCCTCAATGCCGCCAGGATCGCAGCAGGTCTCGGTGCTCACGTGACCACCGTCGATATCTCCCAGCACCGGCTGAGATACGTGGAAGATATCATGCGGGGACAGGTCACGACCCTGTATTCGACGAGCCACGCCATCCGGCGGGCGATCCAATATGCCGATGTCCTTATCGGCGCCGTTCTCGTACCCGGTGCGAAGGCCCCCGTTCTCGTCTCCGAACAGATGGTGGCCCTCATGAAGCCCGGTTCCGTCATCGTCGACGTCTCCGTCGATCAGGGCGGCTGCGTGGAGACGATACGTCCGACATCCCACGGTGAACCCACCTACAAGCTCTACGATGTCATCCACTACGCCGTCCCGAACATGCCCGCGTCGGTCCCGAGGACGTCGACCTTTGCCCTGACCAATGCCACTCTCCCTTACATCGAGACCATAGCATCCATGGGCGTGAAAAAAGCGGCAGCCAAAGACCCCCTGATAGCCTCCGGCATCAACGTGAAAAAGGGCGTGATAACCCACCCCGCCGTAGCGGAAGCCTTCGGGATGAAATGGAAGAAATGGAATAAGGTGTAGGAGAGCGGGTTGCGCGTTGCGGGTTTCGGGTTCCAGAAGAAAGACCGTGAGAGAACACTTGTTGTCACGACAATGACCGAGCAGGGCATTTCGGTTCTGTTGTCTTTAGCGTGAGGCCTGCGACCTGCTGCGTGCCACTCTTCCTAGAGGGCCTCGATGATGTCGATGTTGTTGCCGTCGTTCTTCGTGGCTATGAAGGTGGGGACGGTGAATGCGTCGACGGCCTCCGAGATGGAAAGGCTGCCTTCCGCGGAATCCTTTCTACCCGTGAACGGGACCGTGTCGGGACTGCGCTGACACTGGCAATTGATGTTGACCCGCGATACATGGTGGATGAGATACCCCGTCAGTTTCATCAGCGTTGCCCTGTCCATCCCGAAGAGACTCGCCTGCTGACCATACGGTGATTCAGCGACATACTTCAGGGGCTCATCGATGTCGTCATAGGGCACCACCGGCATGACGGGACCGAACTGTTCCTCCCGGCAGACCCGCATGTGGGTGAAAGCAGGGTACAGGAGCGCCGGAGAGAAGAAGGTTCCCGTTGTTTCGCCCCCGCCCTCGTTGACGATCCCGGCACCCAGATTCGTGGCATCCTCCACCAACCCCGACAGGTACTGCGCGCGGTCATGCTCGGCCAGGGGTGTGACGAAAACCCCATCCTCCCATGGCATCCCGTGCTTCAGGCCCCGAACCGCCTCTCTGAGGTGTTCGTTGAACACATCCGCGATACTGCGATGCACAAAGAATATCTTCAGGGCGGCACAGCGCTGGCCGTTGAACGTAAGGGCCCCCCTTATGCATTCCGACGCCGCCGTCCGCATGTCTGCGTCGGGAAGCACGATGGCCGGGTTCTTCGCCTCAAGGCCGAGGATGCACTTGAGACGGTGCGGTTTCGGGTGCAGCCCCTTGAGGTATCCGGCGACGGGGCTGGTCCCGATGAAATAGAAAAGGTCCACCATCCCCGACGACAACAGGGGCGGTATGATCCTCCTGCCGTCACCATAGACGATATTGACCGATCCGGCCGGAAAAATATCCCCGATGGATCCGAGAAGGTACTGGAAAAAAAGACACCCCAGCCGGGGCGGCTTGATGATCACCGTGTTACCCGCCAGCATCGCCGGGGCGAACGCCGTAATGGTCTCGAAAAGGGGATAATTGAAAGGGCCCATGATGAGAACGACGCCCCGAGGCACTCTTTCGAGCCTGCCGGTAACACCGTTGTCCACGACCAGACCTCCCGGTCTCCGGTCGTACCGCTGAACCATTTCGAGGCATCCCCGGGCATACGCCAGGGAACGATCGAACTCGTTTGCCGCGTCCCGTGCCGTCTTCCCTATCTCCCACTGGAGAAGACGAACTATACCCTCCCTTGATTCTTCCATCCGGACAATGAACGCGCTCATCCGCTCCGCCCTGGCAGCCGTCGACAGCCGCGGCCATTCTCCCATCCCGTCGGAATACGCCTCGCGGGCATGCCGCAGCATGGTGAGCGACGCCTCTTCGTCCATGGAAGGCACGGAGCCGATGTACTTACGGGACAAACCGCCCGGGCCCTGTGTCAGTAACGGAGAGGAAACCTCCCTGAAGGGGCCCTTCCACCCTTCGACCTTCCCCGCGAGGAGGTAGTCCATCCCGCCGACAGGTATGCCCTTGAGCATTTCCGCCGGAATATCCTTCTCATATGGAAAAAGGTTCTCCATGCCGTATTTATCCCCTTACCTATCCTTCACGACTGAGGTTCTCCGGTGCAGGGGTTGTCTATTATAGGAAGAAAAGAAGGGAAACATCAAAGAAAAAACTGCGGTGCCGCGAAACCCTGCCAGAACTTCCCTATGGAGAGCGGCGAAGGGTGACACCGGACAACTGCCGGTCGTGCAGCCTGTATAGCAAGATAAGCGCGACAACGGAGCCTACGAGGCACCAGAACATGTCCGTCTGCGTATCCCAGACATAGCCCTGTGTTCCCAGAAAGGCCTCGGTGTCCGTCGGATTGGACAGGGACGCCAGCCATTCTACGATCTCGTACAGCGCCGAAAAAGCGAGCGGTACCGCAATCGAAAAGCAGGTGAGCCACCTGCCCCGACTGAGCGGCGACGTCCGCGCTATGGCCTCCCGCGCATATATCGCCGGGCCGAAACCCTGCATGAAATGCCCGATCTTGTCGTAATTGTTCCGTGTCCAGCCGAACCAATCCTCCATCCAGAAACCCAGCGGCACCTTCGCGTAGGAATAATGGCCCCCGAGCATGAGTATCATGGCGTGGACCGCGATTATGGTATACGTCAGATCCGTCAGCGGGAACCGCCTGTACGTCAAAGCCATAACCGGCAACGCGATCATGAACGGGGCAGTCTCCAAGACCCACGTAAGCCGGCTGTCGTGGGGGTTGATGCCGGACCAGGTCCAGACCACGAGGACGAGCGCCAAGAGTGTCAGATAACGGTTCTCTGTTTTGGACACGTGGATTATAGTAATACATTAGCACAAAAAGCGAAATACAAAAGACGGGGTATGGATCTATTCTGATTCGGAAGGGTTGATGTCGATCTGCAGATCGCTGATCAGACGCTTCGATGATTTCCATCTCTTGAGTTCCCGCTCTCGCCGGACGGCATCCCCCTTTAGTTCAAAGCCTTCCCGGTAGACCGGGTGCCATGGGCCCCTACCCTTTGTGTACGGGCTTCTGCCGTTGTTGTGATAGTGGATTCTTTGTGCCAGGTTGGACGTGCTGCCAATGTAGAATCTACCCGCAGTCGGTGAGTATAAGATGTATACGAAATAAATCTATGGCTCCAAATATGATCAGTCTATACAAAAAAAGCTCCCCGGCAGGACTCGAACCTGCAACCTATCCCGCTTAAGGCGGGACCGCTACTGCCGATCGAGAGCATAAAAAAGCTCCCCGGGCAGGACTCGAACCTGCAACCTACTGGTTAACAGCCAGCCGCTACTGCCGATTGAGCTACCGGGGAGTGGAATTTACTTTTTATAAATCAAAGAGCACTTGAAACACTCACGCCACCGATAGTCGAACCTGCAACCTATCCCGCCATCGGCGGGACCGCTAC
>LVAA01000098.1 GCA_001603955.1 Syntrophobacterales bacterium Delta_02
CATTGTAATTCCCCTTTATTCGATTATCTCGGTGACGACGCCGGCACCGACTGTCTTGCCGCCCTCGCGGATGGCGAAACGGAGTTCCTTTTCCAGTGCGATGGGGGTGACGAGCTCGACGGAGATCGTCACGTTGTCACCGGGCATGACCATCTCGACACCCTCGGCCAGCTTCGCCACGCCCGTCACGTCCGTGGTCCTCAGGTAGAACTGGGGACGGTAGCCGGAGAAGAAGGGTGTGTGGCGCCCGCCCTCTTCCTTCGTCAGGACGTAGACCTCACCCTTGAACTTCGTGTGGGGGGTGATGGACGCGGGCTTGGCGATGACCTGGCCGCGCTCCACCTCGTCCTTCTTCGTACCCCTCAGGAGGAGGCCGACGTTGTCGCCCGCCATGCCCTGGTCGAGGATCTTGCGGAACATCTCCACGGAGGTGGTGACGGTCTTCTGGGTGGGACGGAAACCGACGATCTCCACTTCGTCGCCGGGTTTGACGGCACCCCTCTCGATCCTGCCCGTCACGACGGTGCCGCGGCCGGAGATGGTGAAGACGTCCTCCACGGGCATCAGGAAGGGCTTGTCGGTGTCACGGGCGGGCTCGGGGACGTAGGAATCGACGGCGGCCATGAGCTCGGAGATGCTCTTGCAGTTGGGGCACTCGGGATTGCCGCAGCCACACTCGAGGGCCTTCAGGGCAGAGCCCTTGATGATGGGGATCTCGTCGCCGGGGAACTCGTACTGGGTGAGGAGCTCGCGGAGTTCCATCTCGACGAGCTCGATGAGCTCGGGGTCGTCGACCATGTCCGTCTTGTTGAGGTACACGACGATGCAGGGGACACCGACCTGGCGGGCGAGAAGTATGTGCTCACGGGTCTGGGGCATGGGGCCGTCGTTGGCTCCCACGACGAGGATGGCGCCGTCCATCTGGGCGGCTCCCGTGATCATGTTCTTGATATAGTCGGCATGGCCCGGGCAGTCCACGTGGGCGTAGTGGCGGTTGTCCGTCTCGTACTCGACGTGGGCGGTGGCGATGGTGATGCCCCTCTCCTTCTCCTCGGGGGCCTTGTCGATCTGGTCGAAGGGGATCCACTCGGCCATACCCTTCTGGGCAAGGCACCTCGTAATGGCGCTCGTCAGAGTGGTCTTGCCGTGATCTATATGTCCGATGGTTCCTATGTTCACATGTGGTTTCGTCCGTTCAAACTTTTTCTTACCCATAGAGGAC
>LVAA01000099.1 GCA_001603955.1 Syntrophobacterales bacterium Delta_02
TTCCCTATGCGGTGTCCAACTTCGCTAGACTAAGGGAGGAGAATTACTACTACGTGGACAAAACCATATACATAGAGCAGCTGGAAAAATATTCGGCTCCCGTGTTCCTGCGTCCGCGCAGGTTCGGCAAGAGCCTGTTCATCTCCGTCCTTGAGCACTACTACGACAGGAGCAAAAGGGAAAAGTTCGACTCCCTGTTTGCCGGGACATACATCGGAGAACATCCCACGGACAGGCACAGCCGGTTCATCATCGTCAGATACAACTTCTCCACCATGCAGGTGGTTGACGACATGACGCAGCTCAAGAAGAACTTCGACGACGCATACATCGCGCCCGTCAAGACGGCCGTCGCCTTTAACAAAGACTTATTAAGCGGATTTCAACCATCCGATCCACGAGACGCATCCAAGATGTTGGCCGACCTCCTGAGCTACATACAGGACAACAACCTGCCTCAGGCCTACATCCTGATTGACGAATACGACAACTTCACCAACCAGATGCTCACGGCAAACAACGACCACCTCTACGAGGACGTGACCACCGGCGACAGCTTCCTGCGCACCTTCTTCAAGGTCATCAAGGCAGGTCTGGAGACCGGTGCCGTAAACACCTGCTTCTGCACCGGCGTGCTGCCCGTCACCATCGACGACATGACCAGCGGGTACAACGTAGCGCAGGTCATCACCCTAGAGCCAGAATTCAGGTACATGCTCGGTTTCACCCACGGGGAGGCTCGCACCTATCTCCAATACGTCCTGGACAGGTACATCGGAAGCCGGGAAAGGTTTGACGAGATATGGCAGCTGCTACTCAGCAACTACGACTCCTACCGTTTCAGTTCAGACGCCGAACCGCTGTTCAACTCCACCATCATCAGCTACTTCCTTCAGAAGTTTGCGAACCAGAAAGAGGTGCCGAACGAGTTGATCGACTACAACCTGCGCACCGACGTCAACTGGATACGCAGGCTCACGCTGACGCTCGACAACGCAAAGGAGATGCTCGACAAGCTGCTCATCGACGGAAATCTAGGATTTCTATCGAAAGACCTGTCCGTCAGATTCAACCGTCAGAAATTCTTCGACAAGGACTACTACCCAGCCAGCCTGTTCTATCTGGGCATGGTCTCCATCAGGGACGAGTACTCTCTGTGCCTTCCCAACTTGACCATGAAAAGCATCTACATGGATTACTACAACGACTTATACCAGATAGCACAGAACAGGTCCATCTTTGTTCCGGCATTCAGGCTATTCTCCAAAGACAGGAAACTGGAGACCCTGGTACAGATGTATTTCGAGAAATATCTGGGCCAATTCCCTGCGCAGGCGTTCGACAAGGTGAACGAGAACTTCATCCGGTGCTCCTTCTTCGGAATGGTGTCGCAGGGCATGTACAACCAGTACACCTTCTCCATGGAGAACAACCTGCCATCCGGACGGACGGACTTCGAGATGATCGGAGTCCCGGGCACCTCCTACCACAACGACGTGAGGCTCATCGAGTTCAAATACTTCCATGCCAAGAACGAACGGAGGATAAAGGGGAAGAGGGAACCCTATGCCGAAGACAAGAAACAGGTACTCGCATACAAGGCCGACATACAAGCCCAATGGCCGCAATACAAGATTACGGCATACGTGGTATACATCTGCGCCAACAGGTGCTACAAATGCTTCAATCTGGGACTGTAAAAAGCAGGACGGGCACATCAAAACACTATCTTTGTATCATATAAGAAACACATCAAGGCTATGGCAGAAGA
>LVAA01000267.1 GCA_001603955.1 Syntrophobacterales bacterium Delta_02
CGTATACGAAGACTATCTCGCGCGGCGTACGGATACGAGTTATCCAGAAATTCTGTTTGAAACGGATACCATCGAGCTGCCTGTTACGGCAACTGACGCAGATCTTTTGGTCGGCGTAACCGCGTACGACCGGAAGGACGGGGACATTACCTCCCGCGTGATCGTGGAAGCCATCTCGAATTTCTCAGAGCCGGGCATCGCGACCGTAACCTACGCGGCGGTCGACAACGACAACCACGCCGTCAAGGCGCGCCGCACGCTCGTCTACACGGATTACGCGCCCCCGCGCTTCACGTTCGCGAGCGACATGCGCTTCAACGCGGGCGGAAAGTTCAACCTCCTCGACCTCATCGGCGCGACCGATCTCATCGACGGGAATATTTCCCCCAAGGTCAAGCTTATTTCCTCGGAGCTGAACGCCTCCGTCCCCGGCGTGTACCAGTGCCAGGCGCAGGTAACCAACTCGAAGGGCGACGTGAGCTACCTCGAATTCAACGTGACCATCACGCAGGCCGCGGACGTCTCGCTGGACGTGGAACTGACTGATTACCTCATCTATCTTCATGTCGGCGATTCGTTCATGCCCGGCAACTATTACAAGGCCACGCTGCAGTATGGAAATCCGGTGGAGCTCGGCTTCCCCCGGATCGAGAACGGCGTCTCGACCAAGGCGCCCGGCGCCTATAAGGCGTATTACTACCAGGAAACCGCGGACGGCGCACAGGGCGTCGCCGAGCTCCTGGTCATCGTCGAGGACTGAGCATGATTCACGAGATTAGACTGTCCGACATCAGCCCCTTCTGTGTGCTGCGCGACCTGTTGCGAAACGCGGTCGTTATCCTCATGATCACCGCGATCGCCGTGATGGGCGCGACGATCGCGGTGCAGTATTCCCATCAGGACCAGTACACCGCCTCCGTAACGTATTACGTCTCGATGCGTGACAGCACGAATTCCGTCTATTCGAATCTTAAAAACGCGAACCGCGTGGCGACCACGCTCACGGACGTGTACGGCGGTCCCATCATGAAAAAGGTCGTGGGCGATTCCATGGGCTACGATATGTCGGATGTCGGGGTCTATGCGTACGTGCCCATGGAGACGACGAACCTCTTGCGCGTGTTCGTTACGACCGACAACCCCTTCATGTCCTACGAGATCGCGCGCGCCTACATGGGGCAGCAGAATCTCGCCTCCGACTATATATTCGACAACGCCATGCTGGACGTTCTCGAGGCTCCCGAGGTGCCTGCATACCCGTCCAATTACCTCGACCTCTCCTCGACGCGCATGAAGGCGGGGATTGTCGGCTTTGTCCTTTCGATCCTTCTGGTCGTGGCCTTCACGGTGCTGCGGGATACCGTCATGACGCAGTCCGCCGCGCGCGACAAGCTGGCCGCGCCGCTGTTCGGAACGATCCCGCACGAGGCGAAAAACAAAACGCTCAAATCGGTTCTACGAAAGACGCACAAATCCATCCTCATCGGAAACGTCGGCGTGAGCTTCCAGTATACCGAGACGGTCAAAAGGCTCTGCTCGAAGATTGAGTTCTCCAAAAAGAAGCCGGGCTGCAAATCCATCATGGTGACGAGCGCCGTCGAGAACGAGGGAAAGTCGACGGTCTCAGTCAACCTCGCGCTCGGGCTCGCGGAGCGGGGCCATAAGGTGCTG
>LVAA01000268.1 GCA_001603955.1 Syntrophobacterales bacterium Delta_02
CGTCGGGAACGGCTGCGCCGCGGCCTCATAACGGTCCGCATAATCCCACAACAGGACATGGTCGGCCATCTGCCGCCAACGGTAAATTTCGGCTTCGACAACACGCTCCCGGCCAAGGGGGTTCTTGACTTCATTGATCGGCAGCAGCATGTTGATCATGTTGGCGCGCTGATGGATCGGAGCATAGACGATAAGGACGTTTTTCGAGGGTTTGATGTGTTTTGGCGGTACCTGACTGTCCACATAGGCCAGCGTCGAAATCAGGATGTCGGGATATTTTTTCGCCAGCAGGTCCGCCACGCGGTTGGCCAGGTCGAGCTGGGCGCCGGGAATCCCATCGCGTTTGATCAACGCCTGGCAACGTGGACACTCGCAATTCGCCATCCGGTTGTCATTGGAAGAAACGCTGTAAATCCGGGCATGGGGATTTTGCTTGATTGCCTCCTCCAGCCGTCCGGCAATCTCCTCGGCCAATCCCGGCGCGGTGTAGCATAGTTGACCCTTGTGCGGGGTGGACGGGAAGCGTTTGCCGTCAATCAGCGGGAAAAACTCCGGGTGCGTCTTGAAATATTTTTCAGCCGGAATCAACTTGCTGTAGGTATGAATGAAATAGCCGGTATTCGACCAGCCGCCCCCTTCCTCATATGATAGCTTATGGAAGTACGACAGCGGCATGATCCGGTTGAATGACGCCCAGGCGGGATCATAGCTGGCGCCGTACAGGGTTTCGCGGATTCGAAAATCCGGTGCGGATTCACGCGGCACCACCGTCAGCGTCCCGGTCCGGTTCTCCGGCACCACCGGCAGCATGTCAACGGCATAGCGGCGACAGCCCAGGTCTTCTTCCAGCAATGCCAGAACGCCGTACAGAATACCGCGCATTCCCCCGGCAATATACAAATTGCCATCCCGGACTTCAAGCTTATAGCCCTGTTCCCGTGACGGCGGAACGACTCCGGCCCGCCCGGCCAGGCGGGTATTGCCGACGCTGATAAAAGGTCCATCGGTCGAACCGGGTTCCGGCATGGCTTTGAATTCCGAACCGTAAATTCGGCCAAGGAAAGCGGCAAGTTCTTCGGCGGCGTATTTCTCCTGCGGATTCGGCTGCTGCGGATAATAAACGGCATAACCGGCGACCTTGTCCAGCGAAACGGCATTGCCGGTCGGTTTCAAGACGGAAGCGGTCGTCAACGGAGCAACCCGGTCGGGTTTCGTCTGAAGCGACCGGACCTTGCCATCCCTGAAATACGTAATGCCGGGCTGTTCGGCGGTGCCGCCGGCAAATACCTCAACCATCATATACCAGGCGGCATTCGGAGCCGTAAATGTCCGGGCGATTTTGAACCAATCGCGGGTGCCGTCCTGCCCGGTGCAGAGATAATCCTGCTTGAATGGGCGGCGGCTGCTGTTCAGCCATTCGATTTTGACGTGACTCTGTCTGGCGTTTTCCGATTTCAGCCATGCGGAGACTTCGTATTTTTCGCCCGGGATCACCGCCACCGGTTCGAAAGAGATGATTTCCCAGGTTTTGGATGCCGTAATTTTCAGTTCTTCCGTATTGCTTTTGTAATTTTGCGGCCTCAAATTCTGTGCGCAGAGCGGCAAGACGCTTGCGAAGGCAACCAGCAGGGTTGACAATAATTTCATGATATTCGTGTTCCTCGGGGAGTTCATTTATTACCAGGACATTCCGGAGTCGGAAATACGATCCCACATTTCGCGATAGTTGCGGGTGGCGCTGACCGCTTTATCGCGGACATAGGATTCGCCCAGATTTTCGACATGTCCGTCGAAAAATACGATATTCAGGGAATTGCGTTGATGACGCGGAGCGATATCCCGCAGGGAACTTGCCTGAACCGCATAGGCATATTGTCCAAGTGTCGATGCGGTCCGGTCGCCGAATGAATCGCAAATCTGGAGTGTTTTGGCCGGTCTCTTGATCTGATTCAATTTCTGGCGCAACAATTCTCCGCTCATTCGCGGCATTTTCAAACAACTCATGCCGTAACCGAGATGCATGGTCAAATATCCGGTGGCGCTCGGTACATCAACTGT
>LVAA01000269.1 GCA_001603955.1 Syntrophobacterales bacterium Delta_02
TCGCAAAGCTATTCCGAAAAAAGCAAATACAATGCGGCAGCCGGTTCCGGACTGATTGACCGATATGCTCCGCACCGCCAATCCTCCAACTTCAGTTTTGCTGACGGTCACGCGGAACGCGTCGGTTATGGTAAACTCAGCGATAACGCCTGGAGCCTGAAGTAGCCCATATAAAAAACCTTTTAAATTCCGGATGCAGAACATCCGTGCCGCGACGTGCCGTCCCGGAACACATTTCCCATAAAAACAAACACAAGGAATTGCAACATGATGAAATATTTCATTATCCTCTCCCTGCTGATCACTGGAACCGCATCGGCGGACATCCCGCTGGAAGGTTACACCAGACTGGACCGTTCCTTCGCGCTCAAAAATCTGATTGAAGATCCGACTTTTGAAAAAGACGGGGAAGGCTGGCAGTTGAGCGAAGGCGCCACCGTCGAAAAAGGAAGCGGACGCAGTGCAACCGGAGCCCTGAAATATCAACGGAACAATCCGTCCAGTTACAGGATGGTTTCGACCAAGGTGAAACTGACTCCCGGAGCCTTTTATCGCTTCGGAGCATGGATCAAAACCGAAAACGTCACAGGAAAAGGAGCAACCGTAGCATTGGAATTTTCCGGCAGAAATGCGGACGGTAAAAGAAAATATATCTCCGGGCGCTATCTGAAAGGACCGGTCGGAACACACGACTGGAAACTCGTCTCCGCCACTGTCCGGGTGCCGAAAGACGCGGACGACGCCTCCCTGCTGCTTTATCTCGGCAAGGGCGCTACCGGAACCGCATGGTTCGATGATGTTATACTTGAGGAGCAGAACGCAAATTCATGGGCATTCTATACCTTAAATCCCTATAATACCATTCGTGACGGCAAATTGACCCTTGCAATCAGCCATGCCGACAGATCAACCGCCGGGCTGTTGATCCGAATGGAACTCAAAGGTTCTTCGCAAATCCAGACCGCTCCGATACGGGATCGACGGGCTGAATTTGCACTTGAACTCGCCGATGGCGATTACAATGCCGAGTTTATGGTCCTTGACCCCGCCCGTAGGGAAGTCCTTTATTCCACCGAAATTCCATTGACGGTAAATCGCCGGAGCGCTCCCACCGTAGCCGTCGACCAATCCGGACGTTGCCAGGTGAACGGCAAGCCATTCATGCCGATCGGGATATTCACCAAAGACCTCGACCCCGACACTGTTGACACACTGCAGGACGCCGGGTTCAACTGCGCTCTCCCCTATGGCAGCATGCACCTGAAGACCCCGGGAAACCTCAAATCCACCCCGGAACAAATCCTTAAGGTAATGGATACCGCAGCAACGAAAGGATTCAAGGTGATTTTCTCCTGCAAAGACGTGGGTTCCTCCTCCCGCTATGGCCTGAAAAGCTGGCATGGAGCCGAGGGGCAGGATGAAATCATCCGCAAAATCACGGCCCTGCTGAAAGATCATCCCGCCCTCCTGGCGTGGTACGTAAATGACGAACAATCAGTTCTGGAGGTCAGGCGCCTCACCTCCATGCGCCGCCTGTTCAACCGGCTTGATCCCAATCATCCGACTTATGGCGTCCTGTATCAATATGAAGACTTGCCTTTATACGGGCCCACCTGCGACATCATCGGTGCCGATCCCTACCCGTTGGGCGGCAACAGCCTTGAAAAAGCGGTTTACGCCATGTCCCGGGTCCAATTCGCCGGACTTCCGGCC
>LVAA01000270.1 GCA_001603955.1 Syntrophobacterales bacterium Delta_02
GTCTTGCTGTCGTGCTGATGCAGGATGTCGAGATTCAGCGCCTTCGGCCACCACTGCCGCATCGTTTCAGCCGAGGTCGCGCCGCCGTGCATTACCGGGCATTTTCCAGAAGAACTTGCGTCTTTGTTTTCCATGTCTCACTCCTATGTTGCGTTGTGATCAGAAATCGTTGGCCCAATCCAGGCTGACTGGCGACTTGCGTCAGTCTTCGAGCAAGCTACGCAGCATCCAAGCCGTTTTTTCATGAACATCGATGCGCTGGGTCAGCACATCTGCCGTAGATTGGTCGTTGGCTTCATCAACTACCGGGAAGAGTTTGCGGGCAGTTCTGGCGGTAGCTTCTTGCGCTGCGACCAGATGGGCGATCATCTCGTTGGCTTTGGGTACCCCCTCGACCTCCTGGATTGAGGCGAGCTTGACGAATTCCTTGTAGGTGCCCGGAGCCGGAAAACCCAAGGCACGAATGCGCTCGGCGATGACGTCCAACGCATCTCATTGTTCGGTGTACTGATCCATGAACATCATGTGCAGACTGTTGAACTGCGGACCGGTGACATTCCAATGGAAGTTGTGCGTCATCAAGTACAGCGTGTAACTATCGGCCAGCATCGCGGACAATCCGTCGGAAATTTTCTTCCGGTCAGCCTCCGAAATCCCAGTATTCATAGGCATTGATTTGACTTTCTTTTCTTTCATGGCACTTTCCTTTCGTTGAGAGTAATTGAATTGGCATACCGACGCAGTCATCAAACCTGATTGAGAAGCTTGATTCCATCTGGACGTAGCTCGCCTTTTGGTGAAATGCATCGATACAAGGTCTGACGTGTAATACCGAGTTCGGCACACAAATCGCCGACCTTGGTTTCTGGCTGCCCCATTGCCGCCATTGCCAAGCGCAACTTGGCGGGCGTCATCTTGAACGGTCGGCCACCCTTTCGACCGCGTGCCCGTGCTGAAGCCAGGCCCGCCACGGTGCGTTCGGCGATTAGCTCTCGCTCGAACTCGGCCAGTGCAGCGAAGATGCCAAAGACTAGCTTCCCGGCAGCAGTCGTCGTATCAATGGCTGCGCCGTGGCCCGTTAACACCTTGAGGCCGATGTTGCGCCCGGTCAGATCATGCACTGTGTTGATGAGATGACGCAGGTAGCGTCCAAGACGGTCGAGTTTCCATACGATCAGCGTATCACCTGGCCGTAGCGCCTTCAGGCAATTTGCCAAGCCTGGGCGGTCCTCTCGCTTGCCGGATGCCTGATCTTCATAGAGCTGTGCGGAATCACCGATCACGTCTTCGCACTGATGCACCTCTTGGGCTTCCGCTTCGCGCCGCGCATCCGCGACCTGGGCGACACCAAGCTCTACATCCCGAAGGGCGATGCTGCCTACGAGGCATTGAAACCAATGATCGGCGGCACGCTCAACATCAAGCATGTCCGCGCCCATTGGGACGAAATCCTGCGGCTGGCCACGTCGATCAAGCAGGGTACGGTGACTGCATCCCTCATGCTCAGGAAGCTCGGCAGCTACCCACGCCAGAACGGCCTGGCCGTGGCGCTGCGCGAGCTGGGCCGCATCGAACGCACGCTGTTCATCCTTGACTGGCTGCAAAGCGTCGAGCTGCGCCGCCGCGTACATGCCGGGTTGAACAAGGGGGAGGCGCGCAACGCGCTGGCCCGTGCCGTGTTCTTCAACCGCCTGGGCGAAATCCGCGACCGCAGTTTTGAGCAGCAGCGCTACCGGGCC
>LVAA01000271.1 GCA_001603955.1 Syntrophobacterales bacterium Delta_02
TTTCCATAGTTACAGCTCCCTGTTTTGGAATTTTTCATGCTGCTATTACTATACTGCCGGTCGGCGGAATAGTCTATTGCCTGAAATCACCGATTTTTTGCCAGAAATCATCGTTCAACCTCTAAATTGTAACGGTGACAGCTTGCAGAAGACACCATGAGTGAGTATATTACAACTTCACAAGAGAGAATCGACAGCACAGGGGACACCGACTATGACGCCATTTGAACAATCCGACCGCATGAAACGGAAAGCCGAAAATATTCTTCAGGAGCTCAAACTCATTGAACGCTGGTCGCGCTGCGGCAGGGTGTCGCTCGTCGGCGCACTCTCCTTTGACCTGATCCTGACGCCCGACATCGACATGGAAATCTATTGTCCCGAGGTAAAAGTCAGCGACGGCATGAACATCCTGTCCGAATGCACCGCCAATCCCCGCGTCACCGGCGCCATGTATCAGAATGAACTTGCCGGACCCGACAAAGCCATTTACTGGCGGCTCTTCTACCTCGACGCCGATCAGATCCAATGGAAAATCGACATGTGGTCCGCCCCCGTCGACTATGCGTTGCCGCGCGGCGAAGATTTCGTCGCCCCGATGCGCCGGGTGCTGACCCCCGAAACCCGTGAAGCCATCCTGACCCTGAAACTGGCCCGCGAACGGGGCGAACTGCCCCCATTCATCTCCATCGACCTTTACCGCGCGGTCATCCGGGACGGTATTCGCGACGCCGCCGCTTTTGCCGAATGGCTCCGCAACAACCCCACCGGTGAACTGTCCGACTGGAAACCGTAATGCAGATTCATTTCGCCAAATCCGGAGAACGGCTCTTGAAATACGCCCCATGGGGGGTGCTGCTGATTGCTTTTCTGCTGTTCGCCCGTTCCTTCGGCTACGGGCCGCTGCTGCATTTCGATGACGCACCCTACATCTTCGACAATCCGAACCTCGGGTTGAGCTGGGAACAGATCAAGCGTCTGGGCAGTCCGGTCATGGACCTGTGGACGCCCCTGTCCATGTATACCTATCTCGCCGATTTCGCCATCGGCGGTTATGACGTGTACAGTTACCATATCCAGAATACGTTGTGGCACCTGCTGGCGGTGCTGATGGTCTGGCGGTTATTACGCGAGCTGGAGGTGGAACCGGCGGCGGCGCTGGTCATGTCGCTGATCTTCGCGATTCATCCGCAACGGGTGGAATCGGTGGTCTGGCTCTCCGAGCGCAAGGACGTGGTGACGGCGGCGCTGTTTTTCGCCTCGCTCGCCACTTTCGTTCATTTCAGGCGAAAGGGGCGGACGTTCGATCCGTGGAGCTGGCTGTTGATGCTCGGCGCACTGTTCTGCAAGCAGACCGCCGTCGCCCTGCCCGCGGTCATGTTCCTGCTCGAAGTCTACCGCGAACGCAAATGGAATTTCAAAGTTCTCCTCCAACTGTGGCCGTATTATCTGGGGGTGGCTTTTTATATGATCGTCGCCGGCATGGTCCGGCCGCATTCGGCCGGGCAAGTGGGAGATTCCGTCTCGGAACCGCTCTCCGCATTGATCCTGGTGGCGCGCAACTATCTGCAATACGCCGGAAAAATGTTGTTGCCGCTGGAACTGAACCCCGTTTACCCGTTTTTTGTGCAGACCCCCGGCGCAATCGCCGTGATCGTGCTGGTCTGCCTGGGCACCGCCGCCGGACTGCTCTGGCTGTGGTTCAGAAAACGCGCGTTATTGCTGTATGAC
>LVAA01000272.1 GCA_001603955.1 Syntrophobacterales bacterium Delta_02
CGCGGGCCTCAAGGTCCGCCGGGACATCCTGGACGGCACGGACGAACTCCTCGCCCAGATCCAGGAGCTCAGAAAGGAAGACTGATCTGCTACTTGCTCTGAAATCGACCCGAATCGAGGCGACCCCCAGTTTTGAAACCGGGGGTCGCCTCCATTTACGGCTTTATCGGGTTCGGTGGGCGAGATCCCCTGTCCGTTCCAGTTCCAGCAGCCGGAGCTTCAAGTCCAGGCCGCCGGCATAGCCGGTCAGGTTGCCGCCGGCACCGATGACGCGGTGGCAGGGAACGATCAGCGAGACGGGGTTGCGCCCGACGGCCCCGCCGATCGCCCGGGGAGGCGGAAGGTGTCGTCGAACACCGGAAGCCACCCTTCCTCACAAAGCCCGTTGAGCGTGGAGGCGAAATGCGTCTGCCCCTCCAACCACAGGCCGGTCAGAGCAGCATCTTCCCCGGCCAGCGTGATGCGGCCCAGCGGGGAGTCGTATTGTCCAATGTAAATCATAGCGTCCGCCTCCGGCCGGTTTCTGCGGGGAAAGCGGCAAGCCAGGCGTTGTTTTGGGTCTGAACTAGTCTTCCTTGAAAGGATCGTAAACTTTGTAGGTGGCGTCCACGGTAATGCCGTCGAACATTACCTTGCCGTCCTGGACAAAGGCGGAGAGAATGTTCCGGAAAATATAGCCGCAGTCCTTCGCTTCATAGAAATAGCGGCCGTCGATTTTCTCGATGCTGAGGACGCTGTTCTCATCGCTGATGCCATCGTTGCACTCCGAGCGGAAATCCCAGTTGGCGTAACCTTCGCCTTCATATTCATAATCGTCCCGCAATTGCTGAAGCATCCTGGGCGAGCAATGCTCCTCCAGGAGTATTGTCATGGGCCGGGACGCGGCCATAGTCCGTCATGTCGAGCATGTTCCATTCGCCCGGAATCAGATCCGCACTCTCCGGCAGGGCCTCCAGATAGGCACGGGCACCGTCCTGGCCGATGCTTTCGCCGTTGAGGGAAGCCTCCTCGATATCCTCATAGACCTGCAGCTGGTTGAATCGCTCCACGACACGGCTGTCCTTTACGGCAACGATTTCCGTGTAGTACGACGGCCCGCCAGCGGAGCCGCCCTTGCAGAAGTATCCTTTTCCGTCCTTCTGCTCGCGGGTATAGGCCTGGAAGCGTTCCGTCTCCACGCCGATCAGGCTGACCGTCCCGTCGACAAGAGAAAAGAACGCGCCATACTCCTCAGCGGCGTCGCGCATCCAGACTTCATTGATACCGTCGCCGTCCAAGTCCACATATTGCCACTTGCAGAGCGGCTCCCATCCATGGTCGTCCTCCGATTCCTCATACAATTCCTGCATTTCGGCAAACTGTTCCGCTGAGATGGCGGCCGACTGTCCGTCCGGCTGTGTTTCTGTCTGCACGGCCGTCTGGCCGGCTGTCCGTGTGTTGCCGCCGCAGGCGCTCAGCAGCAGTGCCAGGATCGCGAGAAAAGATACTTTTTTCATATTGGGGAAAACACTATTCAATCGTCCACTCGGCGCCGTCCTTGGTATCCTTGACCCGGATGCCCAGGGCGGCGAGCGCGTCGCGGATGTGGTCGGAGGTGGTCCAGTCC
>LVAA01000273.1 GCA_001603955.1 Syntrophobacterales bacterium Delta_02
CTGCAAGGTGGTGCCTCCTATTCGTAGCGGATGAGCCTGCTTATGTTCCGCTCAACCGTGTATTCCAGTGCGTCCAGCGTGTCGATGTCGCTGGTCCCGTCGTCAAGCCTTATGTCCTCGGTCAGGCGTTTCGGATCCCACAGCGCAGTGCAAAGCGCATCGACCGCCGTGTTGCACCGCCCGGCAACATAAAAAAAGCGCCCCTGCGCCATCAGCCGGATGATGAGCCATATACGGTCGTTAATGGTGGTCTTCAAAGCGTTCTCTATCCTCAGGTTCGGGAGCCCGCCCTTCCGGGCACTGGACCGCAGCCCTGCGATCAGCGTCTGCTCCGCACTGTCGCAGTAGACGTGCGTGATGTAGCCGTACTGCGCATAGATGCGTTTGCAGAACTCCACGAACAGCCGGCCCAGCTTTTCGGGGTCGATGATATCCGTCTTGCTCCCGTGCTTTTCCGATGCAAGGACGATAACGTTGTTGTATCCCCGCGTTATGGCCGTGGCCACGAACGCGTGCGCCGAAGCGCTGCCGCCGAAGTCCACGCCCACGTTGAGCTCGAGGATGTTGCTCGCCGTCTCGATTGCGTAGCGCTTTGGGTCGTCAGCGAACAGCTGGTATATCAACCCTTCAGCCGCCACGCGCTCGCCCTTGACGTCGCGCCGGTACCACACACTGGTTTTGTCGTACGTGGCCAGCACACGCCGCAGCTGGACGTCGGATATGCTCATGTTGTCAGCGATGGTGAAGTGCCCGTAATTGAATCCGTAAGCAGGATTCTTCCGCTGTTGCGACTCGTGGAAGTCCAGCACGTCAGTGTAATACCAATGCCCTGGCGCTTTCGGGTTCAGGTCGTGGAAGACTTTACGGTCCGCGCTGGACAGCGTCCGGTCGAACACCTCCTGGATGAACGTGGGGTGGCACTCGTTGACCTCGGTAATGTACGCCATGCCGTAGGTGTTGCCTTTGATATACTTGGCGTCGCCGTCCTTGCCGCCGCCCGACACCAGCACGACCTTCTCGCCGGCCAGAATCGCGGCGCGTTTCATTGCTTTAACCGCTTGATCTCCGTCTGCACGGCAGGCTTTTGCAGCATTCTCCAGCCGTTCTGTTTCGCGCTGCCGTAGGTGGAATAGGCGCCGGTACGCCACGCCGCCTGCGTGGCGTTGTAGCACTGGACGTAGTGCAGGCAAAAGTCCTTCTCAACGTCGCTCAGCGTTTCAACGGCCTCAATGGCCTCGGTTATTTTACGATTCACTGCAGCCCGTCGTTTACGCTTGGTTTCACTTTGCCGGGTTTCATCTTTCCGAAACCCTTGAAACCCGTCGGACGTTTCACCCCATCGGTCACGCCGTTTCCACGTCTTAATCGTCCCTATAGCGACGCCCAGCCGCGCCGCGATCTCTTTCAACGGCAGGGTGCCGTTCGACTGCTCCCACAGCTCCCGCGTCACGTATCATAAGCCATTCCCCGCGCTTATCTGTGCGCCTGTCTGTCTGGACCACTGGCGCATCATCGATACACCGCGCGAACATTTCACACATTTCGCTTGCCGATACATTATTTCCGCGCAACCTCGCTGTTGCAGGTTGTATGCCGCAGTGCGTCCACATCGATTAACTTCATCCGTTTACTCCTTTCCGTTTGTCCCCACGCGCGCGAGGCGTGAAGTTTTATGAGGTCTCCTCTATGCCGTATGGCACAACCGTGGCGCGGAACCGGACACTGCTGACACGCCCGCGAAAGTCGAATACATCGAAAAGCAGCCGTCGTATTGCCCCAATAAAAAAGACCCGGAGACCGGGTCCTTTTCGCGTGAGGTTTTACCGGGCTTCCGCTTCCCTTTTCAGCAGGACGCCGCCGTAGATGTACAGGCCGGGCAGTACGAACGAAATAAGACCCGTTACCGTAAAGCTTGAGATAAGGCTGACCAGACCCAATACGACCAGTATGCCGCCGGTAATGATAAAGAAATTGAACTGCGCCGGGTCGGTGCATTTTTTCAGCCCCAAAAACCCGATTACGATTTCCAGCGCGCTGGATAACAGGGCGATGATGCTTCCAAAGATGAGGAAGCCGCCCACAGCCGCCGCAGGCGCG
>LVAA01000274.1 GCA_001603955.1 Syntrophobacterales bacterium Delta_02
GTGGTCAGGTGAGCCTGCGCCAGAGACTCAGGCACTCAAGGTGCGGCGTGTGCGGAAAAAGATCTACCGCTTCAAGCCGTTCAAGAGAGTATCTGTTGCGCAGCTGGGCGGCATCGCGCGCCAGCGTTGCCGGGTTGCACGATATATAAAGGATTCTCTCTGGCGCGATCCGCATGAGCGCGTCCAGCGCTCGGGGCGAAAGCCCGGCCCTTGGCGGGTCTGCCAGAGCGTCTGCCGCCAGCGGTATGCAGTCTGGTTCGTCAAAGCCAGCCGCCTGCCAGCGCGATGCGGGTTCGAGAGGCGCAAGGTGCTCAAGGCGGTGCACCGCATCCCCTGCCTCATACCGGCAATGCTTGATGTCATTGTCTCTAGCATTTATGGCGGCGAGCTTTACGGCACGGCTGTCCTGCTCCAGCCCCAGAAGGGCAGAATAGGACCGCGCCAGCAGCAGGCCCGGTGCGCCAACGCCGCAATAAAGATCAAGCAGCGCGCGGGGCTGGGTATCCTGCCCGGTTTCCTTAGGGCTGTCGGACGCGAGCAGGCGCTGTGCCGCCTGCGCAAGCACCTGCGCGCCGCCGGTGTTCACCTGAAAAAAAGAAGCCGCGTCCAGGGTAAAGTTCATTCCATTCAGGGGCAGGAACAGGCGCGCAGCTGATGGGTTTTCCCGGCCAGTGTCATCCAGGGTTTGCACGCGCTTTTCACCAAAGGCAAAGGCATCGGCGGTGGCGCGCTCTTCGTGGATAAAGGCCGCCAACTGGGGAAATGACGTCAGTAGCTCCCTGCCGATCTGGCGAACGGCAGCGCGCTGCGGGGCATCCCCGGGGCTTGTGATGCACAGTGCCCACCAGCGCGGCGTGCGCATGTCAGCTGCAAGGCCGCGCCGCAGTACAAAAAAGCGCCAAAAGCCATTGTCGGCTGCTTCGTGGGCGGCGATGGCCCCGCCTCGTGGCGTTCGGCGGCCAAAGTTGCCCCGTCTACCACGCACCTGATGCATGGGTGCGCGTTGCTGCGATTGATTGGGCCGAGTATCGGGCGCG
The DNA here is from genome assembly GCA_001603955.1 of Syntrophobacterales bacterium Delta_02. Classification (GTDB taxonomy): domain Bacteria; phylum Desulfobacterota; class Syntrophorhabdia; order Syntrophorhabdales; family Syntrophorhabdaceae; genus Delta-02. The sequence goes on from LVAA01000274.1 coordinate 1,038, forward strand.
GTGTAGGCGGCAAAGCCGCTTTCCTCCGCCAGTTTGCCTGCCATGTCTACTATCTGTTGTGCCTCGGGATGCATGAGGGCGCAGTGCGGCACCTCGACCACATCGCGGCCATTACGGCGGCGCAGGCCAAGTATCAGCCCTGTTCTGCCACTGGCGTCATGCCCGAATGCAAATTCCATCTTATTGCGAAACTGCGTCAGCGCTGGGGAGCCAGCGACTGGCGGCAGCATTGACTCAATTTGATTGCGGTCAAATTTGCCAATGCGGGCCAGCGCGTCCACTGCCAGAGAGCGCTTCCAGAAAAGCTGCTGCGCATAGGGCATGGTTTGCAGGGGGCAGCCGCCGCATTCGGCATGGTGCGGGCATATGGGCGTGGCGGCATCCGGTGCCGGGCAAAGCAGGGTTGCGGCTTCTGCTTCTATAAAGGAAGGCTTGCACCGCAGCACGCGTGCATCCACCCGCTGGCCC
>LVAA01000100.1 GCA_001603955.1 Syntrophobacterales bacterium Delta_02
CTCATCTATCCCTCAGGCTCCACCGGGATACTTAAAGTCTTTGAGGCCGGCTTGAGGCCGGCCTGCCGAAAATTATAAAGGATATTCTCAAAAATAGTAATACTTATTTTTGCCCGCGCCACCGCAACACGACCGGCCTTTATCGTGAGAACATTCTATTGATGAAGAAGGTTCTTCGTCTTTGACGTCAACGCCTTGATCGCGTCCTTCAGGCCGTCGATGGTAAGCTCGTACATGGGAAAGATCTTGCCGATGGTGTCGACGGTGTAATGTCCCCAGAAGTTCTTGTGTGTCGGGTTGAGCCAGACCGAGTGCGGAAAATGATCGCGTATCCTAGAAAGCCAGTCGAGGCCGGGCTTGTCGTTCGTCGAGAAATAATCGATGCAGCCGTTGACCTCGAACAGCTCGGAATAGGCCATCCTTGCGTCGCCGACGAGTATGAGCTTGTAATTCTTGTTGAAGAGCGAGAAGAGCTTTTCCGTCGGCACATTCTTGTAGTTGGCCATGTCCTCGTAGATATCCTGGTATATGCAATTGTGGAAGAAGAAGTAACGGAACTCCTTGAAGTGGTTCGCCTGCGTTGCCGCGGAGAAGAGTTTCTCGCACAGCTCCGTGTAGGGCAACATCGATCCGCCGGTGTCCATGAGAAGGATGATCCGCACCGAGTTCTCCCGGGACTTGCTGAAGACGAGCTCGATCTCGCCGCCTTCTTTTGCCGTCTTGTCGATGGTCTCCTCTATGTCCAGCTCTTCCTCGGTACCCTCGCGCTTCAGCTCGCGCAGCTTCTTGAGGGCCATCTTCGTCTGCCGCACATCGAGGATGATGTCATTGCGGTAGTTGCGGTACCTGCGCTCCGTGGCCACCTTGGAGGCCGACTGCATCCACGATTCTCCCCCGACCCTGATCCCGCCGGGATGATACCCGTAGGCACCGAAGGGAGACTTGCCGCCCGTACCGACCCATTTGCTCCCGCCGTCGTGGCGCTCTTTCTGCTCTTTCAGGCGCTCCCTGAACTGCCGCATCAGTTCCTCGAGGTCGTGGGTGCGTTTGAACTCCTCGAGCTGCCTCTGAAACTCCATTATCTCTTCAGGGCTCATCTTCGGCAGGCGGTTGAGCGGGTTCTCGAGCCATCCGAGCACCTTGTCGAGCTCGACATCCGCGGTGGCGATGCCGCCGAAGAACTCCTGGAAGGCAAGGTCATAGGCGTCGTAGTAAGCCTCGCTCTTGACAAGAAAGGCCCTTCCTATGTGATAGAGATGGTTGAGGCTCGATTGAAAATGGCCTTCGTACAAGGCCTCAATGAAGGACATCCATTCCTTGATGGAAACAGGCACGCCCTTCCTTCGCAGCATGAAGAAAAAATCTATGAACATGACTACCTTCTTCTGAATCCAAACCCGCCCTGATTCGTCGAGAGACGCACGAACCTGTCCGTATCCTGTTCGTTCTTGAGGAGCGTCCCGAGAAAGGGGATCTCGTTGTTGATCTTCTCGATCTTGATGCCGCCGAGGGCGAGGGCCTTTATCCAGTCGAGAAGCTCGCTTGTGGACGGCCTTTTCTTCAATCCGTCCATCTCACGTATCCAGTAGAACTTCTTCAGGGCCTCCCTGACAAGCTTGTCCTCGATGTCGGGATAGTGGACCTTGACGATCTTCTCCATCATCTCGCCGTCGGGGAACTCGATATAGTAGAAAAGGCATCTCCTGAGAAAGGCGTCGGGGAGTTCCTTCTCCGAGTTGCTTGTTATGATGACGATGGGTCTGTGCTTCGCCGTTACCTCCTCGTCGAGCTCGTTGATGTGAAAGCTCATCTCGTCGAGCTCGTTGAGCAGGTCGTTAGGGAACTCTATATCGGCCTTGTCGATCTCATCGATGAGGAGGATGACCTGCTCGTCGCTGGAGAAGGCCTGGCCAAGTTTGCCCATCTTGATGTACTGCCTGATATCGCTTATGTCCTTGTCCTTGAACCGCGCATCGTTGAGCCTTTGAACCGTATCGTAGACGTACAGGCCATCGCGCGCCTTCGTTGTTGATTTTATGTTCCAGATCAAGAGCTTCTTGGTCAATGCCCGTGCGATGCTGTGGGCGAGAAGAGTCTTTCCTGTGCCCGGTTCCCCTTTCACCACAAGAGGTTTCCTGAGGATCACCGATACGTTGACAATCTCCATGAGTGCTTTCGATGCTATGTAATCGTCGCTTCCGCTGTATCCCTGTGAACCGCCTGCCATAAGTGGCCTCCTTACGAAAGTTAAAAATTCCGCTATATTATAAAGCCTCGGCCCATCGATGTCAACGCATATGCCGTCCCGGGCGTTCCCGTTCGCGCTGAGGCGCGGGCGCCCTCGCCACTTCTATCTTTTGCTTGACAAAATCCCCTTGGTGATCTTTAATGTTCACATGATGAAATTGTTCACTGCCTTCTTTTACTTCTTCTTTAGGGGCTTGCACCCGGGCATAACTTTGCGCTAGAGAGCAAAGGGCCATGGGTGCAAAGACCCATGGCCCTTTTTTCTTGGGAGCCATGGGCCGAAGGGACCCATGGCTTTTTTTATGAAAAGGAGAACTGATGATCGTTTCGCGACAGATCCAAAAACTGATAGCCGACCAGGAAGGGTGGACGAGGAGGATGTTCGAGGAAGGTATCAAGATAAAGAAGCTCTATGGCGAAGAAAACGTCTATGACTTCTCGCTGGGAAATCCCGACACGGAGCCACCCCGGGAGCTGCAGGAAATGATCGCCGGGATGCTTCTCGACCCCGCGAAGGGCATGCACCGCTACATGACGAACAGCGGTTACGAGGAAGTCCGAGAGGAAATCGCCTGGTACCTCGAGGAGACCTATGGCTTACCTTTCACGGCTTCCCATGTCTTCATGACCAACGGAAGCGCCGGCGGTCTGAACATCCTTCTCAAGAGCATGCTCAACAGGGGTGACGAGGTCATCGTTCCGACGCCCTTCTTCTGGGAGTTCAAGAACTACGTTCACAACCACGGAGGCAAGCTCAAGACCGTCAGATCGAAGGATGATTTCCAGCTTGACATCGACAGGATGGCCGCCGCGATCACCCCCAGGACAAGGGCCGTGCTCCTCAACAGCCCGAACAATCCAACGGGGGCCGTCTATTCGCAGCGAAGCATCTCCGATCTCGTCCAGCTCCTCAACGCGAAGCGCTCCCAGGGACAGGACATCTATCTAATAGCCGATGACGCATACCGGAAACTCGTCTATGACGGCATAACCCTGCCAAATCTTTTCAAGGCCTACGATCTGACGTTTTCCATGAACTCCCATTCGAAGGACCTCGCCCTGCCCGGGGAACGGATCGGCTACATCGCCATCTCCCCGCGAATGCCCGACACGGGGCTCCTTGTATCGGGCCTCATGATCACGCAGAGGACCCTGGGCTTCGTCAATGCCCCGGCCCTGTTCCAGCGGGTCGTCTCGAGGTTCCAGCGCACCTCCGTGGATATCGGCGAGTATCAGCGAAAGAGGGACGTCCTCTACGACGCCCTGATGGAAGGCGGCTTTGAATGCGTGAAGCCGGAAGGGGCCTTCTACATGTTCCCCCGTTCTCCCATCGCCGACGAACTTGTCTTCGTCAGGATGCTGCAGCAGGACGAGCGGATCATGGTCGTCCCCGGAAGAGGTTTTGGAAAGAAGGGCTATTTCAGGATCGCCTACTGTGTCCCGATGGAGACGATCGAGAAGAGCGTAAAGGGATTCATCAGGATAGGAAAACGTTTCGCAAAGAGGTGAGCAAAGATGGGTATATCTAAAGCTATAAGTAAATCTATGAAAGATTCTTCCTGGATACGGGCGATGTTCGAGGAAGGGGAGAAGATGAAAAAGATACATGGACCCGAGAACATACTCGACTTCACCCTCGGCAACCCCGTCATGGAACCCCCTGCCCAGTTGAAGGAGGAGCTTGTCCGCCTCGTCACCTCCGATGATCAGGGCATGCATCGTTATATGACGAACAGCGGCTACGAGGATGTGCGCGCCGAGATCGCTGAATTCCACGGACAAAGGACAGGCCTGCCCTTCACCAAGGACCACATCGTCATGACCGTGGGGTCCGCGGGCGGCATGAATGTTGCCCTCAAGTCCCTGCTTGACCCCGGCAACGAGGTCATCGTCCTCACCCCCTTCTTCGTCGAATTCAAGTTCTACATCGAGAACCACGGCGGGGTGATGAAGCTCGTGGAAACGACGGAGGACTTCCACCTTGATGTCGCAAAGATCGAGGCGGCCATAACGAGAAAGACCAAGGCCATCATCATCAACTCCCCGAACAATCCAACCGGGGTCGTGTACAGCGAGAAGGAGCTCCAGGACCTCGCGGCCGTCCTTCACAGGCGCAGGGAAAAGGGCCAGCGCATCTTCCTCCTTTCGGACGAGGCATACAGGAAGATCCTTTACGACGGCGTGGTCCTTCCCGACGTCTTCAATATCTACGAGGACACCATATCCGTGACCTCTCATTCAAAGGACCTTGCCCTGCCGGGCGAACGTATCGGCTACATAACCGCGTCCCCCCGCATCACCAACCTCAAGCCGCTCATGGACGCGATGATATTTTCGAACAGGATACTGGGCTTCATCAACGCGCCCGCCCTCATGCAGCGCCTCGTCGGCAGGTTCCAGAAGAACAGCGTGGACATCCTTGACTACCAGAAGAAACGTGACGTTCTCTACAACATCCTCGTCGAGGCGGGACTTTCCGTCGTCAAGCCGATGGGCGCATTCTACATCTTTCCCAGGTCACCCATCCCCGACGACATCGCCTTCGTCAGGGAGCTGCAGAAACACCACATCCTCGCCGTCCCTGGCGTCGGCTTCGGCACCCCGGGCCACTTCCGCCTCGCTTACTGCATCCCCATGGACGTGATAGAGCGCTCAAGGAAATACTTTCTGGAACTGGGGCTCAGGAACGGCAAGAAGTAAGAGACATTATCTCTCGCCCGCTTCGCTCGAGGCACAGAGGTTGAGAGGAGAGCGCACAGAGAAAAGACACAGCCTGATCCCGGCACCCGCCGGGATCAGGCTGACCTTCCATCCCGCTTCGCGGGAAGCAAAAAGAGCTAACTCTTCAAATGAAACTGACAGGAGAAGGCGGGGGGCCTGAAGGAATCATGGGACCGATCGAGTGAGGTCAAGGAGGGACCTATAGTGCATACAGGATTCACAGGACCTACGACAACAGCAGGGAAGAAGAGAACAGCTATTTCAGAACAAGGATAAGTATCTTCTTTCTCTCCAGCCGAAGGGCGGGACGAGAATGCCCCGTTATTCTGGCGGGAGCCGGGAGAACGGGGCAGCCTTTCTCTCTTCTCCCCCCTCTTTACACTTCTCTGTTAGCTCGAGCAAAGCGGGCGTGAGATGGTCTTTTTTAGTCCCCGAACACGCTGCAGTCGATGTTACTTGCCAGGAGGTCCGCGAGGCGTTCCCTGTCCACTCCCTTTTCGAAGATGTCCGGCATGTGGGGAAAGACCCCCAGGAGGGGGACATCGAGGTATTTTTTCAGCATGGTGGGGTTTGTTCGCGAGGCTGTGTCGCTGCCACCCTCCGTGTCGTTGAGGATGACGCCGAGAACCTTCGCACCGATGGACTTGAGGTGGCCGCATGTGAGGAGGGTGTGATTGATGGTCCCCAGGGTGAGTCTCGACANNCTCCCTCGACGATCACCACGTCATGGCGGGCCGTGAGGCGGTCGTACAAGGATGTGACGAGATCGATGTCGATGGAGGCGTTCTCCTCGGCGGCAGCCGGTTCAGGTGCCAGCGGCGCCTTGAAGAGGTAGGGGTTTATGTCGTTCACGGCGTCCTGCGAGCCCGACGCCTTCTTGAGGATCCACGTGTCGTCGAGGCCCCTGTCTCCCGTTGTTTCGATGCCGCTTTCGAAAGGCTTCATGACCCCCACGCCGAGGCCTTTTCTAATCGAGAGGTAGGCGGCGATGGACGAGGAAACGACGGTCTTTCCCACCCCGGTATCGGTACCCGTTACAAAAATACTCTTCATCATCTCACTATGGCGGAGAGAAGGATCGCGAGACCCGTGAACAGGGACGCGCATATGAGTGCCAAGGCGAAGTTGTTCTCCTCGGAGATCTTCTTTTCGAAATCGGTGGTGAAGGTGGCGCCGATAACCTTTACGGCAACAAGGGCGAGTATGATATATACCGCCGCATAGATGAGCATCTCCACCGCATTTGCCAGCACCTTCCACATAATCGCCTCTGGTCAGTTCGACAAATAATATACCAGATTGTCCAGGGCGGATGTGAAGAAAAGATTTCTCAATTTCACATCCCCCGTGGTCCGAACGGGCGCCGGTGAGAAGTTGAGGATGCCCTTGATACTCGCGTCGATGAGCAGGTCGGCGACCTTCTGGGCTTCCTGGGGAGGTGTCGTTATGATACCGATCTCTATGTTACGGGCCTGCACGACCTCTCTCAGGCGATTTAGATGGAGGATCTCCACCGGTTTGCCCACGCGCTCGGAGATGCGCCCGATCACCTGTTCGGGGTAAAGGTCGAAGGCGGCGACGATCTTGTAGTTCTGCTTGAGGAAATCCTTGTAGACCAGAAGGGCGCTTCCCATATTTCCGACACCCACGACAGCTATACGCCATTCCCTGTTGATCCCGAGTATCTCCTTGATGTGCCTTTTCAGGTCCTTCACATTGTAGCCCATGCCGCGGATGCCGAACTCTCCGAAATAGGCGAAGTCTTTTCGCACCTGCGCGGCGTTGACATTGCAGATACTCGCGATAACGGCGCTCGAGGCAACCTTTTCGCTCTTGCCCTCGAGGTCCACCATACACTTCAGATAACTCGAAAGCCTTCGTATGGTGGCTTCGGGAATCTTTGAGAATTTTGCCATTGTCCTTTACCTTCTCTGTCTGGATTTTCCCTTTTGTTTCCTATATGTAACAGTTCCAAGGGTGTTTTGCAAGAGAAAAATTTAACAAGCACGCTTCCCTCGCGCATACCCGCGTTATACCTGATTTCACAGGGGATAAAGTGGTGAAGTTTCAGGTTTCATGTCTCAGGTTTCAGGCTGAACGATCGGCGGCCCCGACAGGTTACGGCTTTTGGGCGAAACTTTGCTATACAACGCTCTTGAAACTTGAAAGGTGAGACATGAAACTTTTTTCACAGTCCCAGGACATCCTTCATGGAATAGATGCCCGCAGGCTTGCTTATGAGCCATTTGGCCGCGATGAGCGCTCCCCTGGCGAAGTTGTCCCGCGACCATGCCTTGTGGCTAAGCTCAAGGCGCTCGCCGATGCCCGCGAAGTACAGGGTGTGCTCCCCGACGATGTCCCCACCGCGGATGCTCATGACGCCGATCTCGTCCTTTTTGCGTTCACCCGTGATACCCTCGCGCCCGAAGACCTCGACCCAGGCGCGGGTCCTCTGTCCCGCCTCGACGGCGTCCTTGATCCTCAAGGCGGATCCGCTGGGAGCGTCCTTCTTCCAGCGATGGTGGAGCTCGACGATCTCGGCATCGTAGGCATCTCCCAGGATGGAGGAGACCCTTTGAGCCAGGTCGAAGAGGACGTTCATGCCAATGCTCATATTAGGGGAGATAACGACCCGGGCACCCTTCGTTTCCCTGATCGTCCTCATGTCATCCTCTTTCAGGCCCGTCGTGCCGATGACGTGGGCCACGCCCTTTTCGGCCGCCATCCTGAAATTGTTGACGGAGGCCCCCGCCTCGGTGAAATCGATGACCACGTCCGCTCCGGTCAACACCTGCGGCAGCTCGTCGCTGATAAAGGGGGCCTTTCCGCCCATAAGGTCATGCGCCTGTCCCGTCATGGGATGGCCTTTCACCTCGACGAGGCCGGCGATCTCAAGACCCGGGTCCTCGAGGGCAAGCTTCACTATGGCCCGCCCCATCTTTCCGCATGCACCCGTCACGACGATCCTTACCATATCGCATACCTCGCTTGTCTCAGGCCCGGCCTTTTTTTCCGCCTTTCGCGACGAGGCCGTACTCGCCGAGAAGGCCGCCGAGGAACGCGGCGTTCTTATCGCTCATCGGGCAAAGAGGCAGGCGGTACTCCCGTGCGATCATTCCCATTCTGCAGGCCGCTTCCTTTACGGGTATCGGGTTCGTTTCGATGAACATACCCTGGAAGAGGGGCATGAGCTTCGTGTGTATCCTGATGGCCTTCGCTATGTTCTTCTCGACCATGAACGCCTTGTAAAGGGACTTCAGCTCCTTCGGCATGATATTGGAGATGACGGAGATGACGCCCACCGCCCCGACACTCATCATCGGGAGGAAGAGGTTGTCGTCTCCGGAGAGGATCGCGAACTTGCCTTTTGTCAGGCGATAGATCTCCGAGACCTGCGTCAATGACCCCGCGGCCTCCTTGATTCCGACGATGTTCCGTACCTTCGCCAGTTCGGCTATCGTTTCCGGGGCCATGTTTATGCCCGTACGGCCCGGTATGTTGTAAAGAACGAGAGGGATCCGCGTCTTTTCGGCTATAGTCGTGAAGTGGGCCAGAAGGCCGGCCTGCGTGGGCTTGTTGTAGTAGGGTGTGGTAAGAAGACACGCATCCGCGCCGAGCTTTTTTGCCGATGCCGTAAGTTCTATGGCCTCGGCGGTACTGTTGGAGCCGGTACCCGCGATGACGGGCACCTTTCCCCCGGCGTACTTTATGGCAAGCTCTATGACCTTTTCGTGTTCCTCGTAGGAGAGCGTCGGGGCCTCACCCGTCGTTCCGCAGGGCACGATGCCGTCGACACCCCCCGCTATCCCGAACTGAATGAGCTTCTTCAATGCCTTCTCGTCGAGAGCGCCGCCGCGAAAAGGCGTGATAAGCGCCGTGTAAATGCCTTTCAATTCCATGGTTTCTCCTTTCACAAAAGTGCTTCTTCGTGCAAATGGCCCTTGTAGACGAACCTTGCGTCACCTTCGAGATAGACTTCTTCGTTGATGTATATCTTCAGTATCTCGCCGCCTTTCGTGTGTATATTGACTGGGCTCCTGACAAGCGCCTTCTCGGCGAGGATGACGCCGGACGCGACCGCCCCCGTTCCGCAGGCGAAGGTCTCTCCCTCCACCCCCCGCTCGTAGGTCCGTACCCTGGCGTTCTCCTTGTCCAGGACCTCAACGAAATCGACGTTCGTACCCTTCGCCCCGAACACCTCGTGGTACCGGATCGCCCTGCCCAGGGCATCGACAGGCACAAGGTCGACATCGCCAACGAGGAGGACCGCGTGGGGCACGCCCGTATTGACACTGCTCAGAAAAAGCTCCCTGTCGTCGAGAGCGATCGTGTAGTCGAGCTTCATGTCCACCGGCCGCGTCAGCTGCAGCTTCACCTTCCGGCCGTGGACCTCGGCCTTGATGACACCGGCGACGGTCTCGAAGGACATCTTCTCGCCCGCTATGCCGTTCATGAAGGCAAACCGGGCGGCACAGCGCCCCCCGTTGCCGCACATCTCAGCCTCTGACCCGTCGGCGTTGAAGAACCGCCAGCGAAAATCGTGGTCCGCCGAACTCTCCAGAAGTATCACGCCGTCGGCGCCCACGGAATGGTGAAACCTGCATATTCGTTGCACGAAGCCGAGGGTGTCGGGAAACATGTCGTAGACCTTCCGGTCGCGGTTGTCCACTATCACGAAATCATTCCCGCTGGCACTCATCTTTGAAAACTCGAGCTGCGTCACCGTTCTCACACCTCCAGGAATTGCGGAATCGACTCGCCGCGCTTCAGGTCTTTGTATGTCTCGCGCCTGCGGACCACGAAGAACTCGCCACCCTTCACAAGGACCTCCGCGGCCCTGCGGCGGGAATTGTAATTCGACGACATGGCGAAACCGTAGGCCCCGGCCCCCTTGATGGCGACAAGGTCTCCCTCCTTCAGGGAAGCGAGCTCCCGGTCCTTCGCGAAGAAATCACCGGATTCGCAGATCGGCCCCACCAGGTCGACGACCTCAGTCTTCGTCTTGCCTTCCTCGACGGGCAGGATCTCGTGGTACGCGTTGTACAGCGAAGGCCGGACGAGATCGTTCATTGCGCCGTCGACGACGTAGAATATTTTTCCCGCGGTCCCTTTCACGTAGAGCAGTTTCGTGACGAAGATCCCGCTGTTGCCGACGATGACCCTCCCGGGTTCGAGGATGAGCGTCACACCCGTGTTCCCGAGGTTCTCCCTGATCGCCCGGGCATACTGGGCAGGATCCGGCGGGAGCTCGTCCTTGTACGTGATGCCCAGGCCTCCACCGATATCCAGCATCTCGACGGTAATCCCCCGCCCTTTAAGCTCAAGGATCATTGACTTCAGGGACGTCACGGCCTCGATGAAGGGGCCAAGCTCGAGTATCTGGGAACCGATGTGCGACGAGATGCCGACAGGAGCGAGGTACTCCTCGGCTGCCATCTCCCGGTAAAGCCGCAGCGCATCCGCCCAGAGCACGCCGAACTTGTTCTTCTTGAGGCCCGTCGTGATGTAGGGATGGGTCTTCGGGTCGATCTCGGGATTGACGCGGATGGAGACGGGAACCCTCTTCTTCATATTCCGGGAAAGCCTTGCGAGCAGGCGAAGCTCGCCCTCGGATTCGATATTGATCATGCGTATGCCGGCGTCGATGGCGTAACGCAGTTCCTCCCTGCTCTTTCCCACACCTGAATAAACGATCTTCTCCGCCGGTATCCCTGCCTCGAGCGCCCGGTACAGTTCACCACCGGACACTATGTCGGCTCCGCCTCCCAGCCTGGCAACGGTCCTTAAGAGAGCGCCGTTGGGGTTCGCCTTGAGGGAATAGCAGACAATGTGGGGCATGTCTCCGAAGGCCCCGTCGAAGACCCGGAGATGCCTTTCGAAGGTCCCGTAGCTATAGAGGTAAAAAGGGGTCCCCACCTTTCTGGCCACCGCCTTCACGGGGACATCCTCACAAAACAGTTCTCCATTGCGATACTCAAAATAGTCCATGGCCTCACTCTTTCTGGATGATCGATTCCTGCGACGGCTCGCTCTCGTTCCTCTCGGTATCCACGGCAGTGACGTGGTAGGCAATAAAACGGAAGTCCGGAGCGCCGGTATCGAGGAACGTGGTCTCTTTCAGGGGCGTGTTGTTGAGCTTCACCGCCTGCGAGCCCATGATGCGATAGACGTTGTAGCCGGCGAGGTCCTTCTCCGCGTTCGCCTGCCAGGTGACCACTATCGCCTTTCCCTTCTTTTCCGCCTTAACGCCCATCGGGGCTCCTGGAGGCGTTCTGTCCTTCGGCGTGGCGGTCCCCTTCAAGCCCTCTCCCTCCAGCGGAAGGGGTGCCGGAGAGACTTTTCTTACCTCATAGGTGTAGGTCCGACCGTTCGTCAACCCCGCGTCCATGTAGAGCTCCGTAGAGATCGGCCGCGGGTTCAGCGGCACCACCGGGTACCTGCCGTTGTCGTAACGGTATATGTTGTAAAGGTACTTTTCCTCCTTCGTCCAGGACAACTCCACCCTGGTGTCGCCCTCCACGATCTTGAGGGGACCCTGGGGAGGACCGGGCGGTTCTTCCCACTTTATGACGAAGGCGTTCGAGGCCTCGCCGTTCGTGCCCCTTTCCGTGACGGGGTAGACCCTGTAGGCGTAACTGTCGCCGGGCATGAGGTCATCGTCGTAGAAATAGAGACGGTTCCCCGCCAGCGTGTAGCCTCTCTTCTCGTTGAGGACGATCGTGCGCAGCGGCTGAAGGTCCGCAAGGCACGTGCCGCATCCCTTGACCACCTTGAAGCTCGCTATCCTCGGTTCTTCCTCGCCGGTCCTTGCCTCTTTGCGGCCGAGACTGGCCGGGGGCGTGAAGGAAAGAAAGAGGACGCCGTCCCTGACCTCCCCCCTGAGGTCGTTTATCGTTCCCGCCTTCACCACGGGGATGGGCACGGGGTTCCCTTTCTTCCCGCAGGAAGAAAAGACGAGCGCGAGACAGAGCGCAGCCAGGATTATGCTACAGACCGAGATATTTCTTTTCAGCATCGATGACCTTCATCACCTCCCCAAAGGAGGCGCTTCCCGTGGATCTCCTCATGCGCAGGGCGCTGCGCGGCTTTATATAATCAAAGACATCCCTTTCGAACAGGGGCGACAGCTTCTTCAGTTCCTTGAGCGGCATATCGCCGAGGAACCTGCCCTCGTCCTCGCAACGGCGAACTGCGGACCCGGCGATGCCGTGCGCCTCCCGGAAGGGCATGCCCTTCATGGTCAGGTATTCGGCCATCTCCACGGCGGGCATGAAACTCTCCCCGGCCGCCTTCTCCATGTTCTCCTTCCTCACCTTCAAACCCCCGACACAGAGCGCCATGATCGAAAGGGCGTCCTTCACCGTGCTCACGGCGTGGAACAGGGGCTCCTTGTCCTCCTGGAGGTCGCGGTTGTACGTAAATGGCAGGCCTTTCAGTATGGTCAGAATGCCAAAGAGGTCGGAGAGGACCCTGCCGGTCTTGCCGCGGATGAGCTCCAGCGCGTCGGGGTTCTTCTTGTGGGGCATGAGGCTCGAACCGGTGCAGAGCGCATCGGGCAGGGATATGAACGCGAATTCCTGCGTCGCGAAGAGGATGAGGTCCTCGGAAAGCCTGCTGAGGTGCACCATGACCATCGAGGCCGCGTAGATGGCGTCGACGACGAAGTCCCTGTCGGCAACGGTATCCATGCTGTTCTCGGAAACACGGGAGAACCCGAGTCTCTGTTTCACCCACTCCCTGTCGAGGGGTATCGTCGAACCGGCAAGGGCGCCGCTGCCAAGCGGCAGGACGTCGGCCATCGAAAGCGCCTCGGTCAGCCTCACCCTGTCGCGTTTCAAGGCGTAGTAGTGGCCGAGAAGATAGTGTGAAAAAGGCACGACCTGCGCCCTCTGAAGGTGCGTGTAGCCGGGCATGATGACCTTCTTCTCTCTTTCCGCCTTCGCGAGGAGCTCCCTGAGAAGGGCAACGATACAGCCGTCGATGGCGCGGAGCTCTTCCTTCAGGAAGAGACGCATGTCGAGGGAGACCTGGTCGTTGCGGCTGCGTCCCGTGTGGAGCTTCTTCCCCGCCTCGCCCGTCTTTTCGATGAGCCGCGCCTCGATGTGCATGTGGATGTCTTCGAGGGCCTCGCTGAAGGTGAAGGAGCCGGAGGTTATCTCTGCCTCTATCTCATCGAGGCCCTTCAGGACCTTCTTCTTTTCCGCGGCGGTAAGGACCCCGATCCTCGCGAGCATCTCCGCCTGAGCCCTGCTGCCTTCGATGTCCTGACGATAGAGCCGGCGGTCCACGTCTATGGACGCGCTGAACCTCTCGAGAAGCGGGTCGGTGCCTCCCTTGAACCTTCCACCCCATGGTTTCATCGTCTCTCCCCGAACAGCGCCGTGCCTATCCTCACCATCGTCGCTCCTTCCTCAACCGCCACCTCGAAATCGGAGGACATGCCCATGGACAGCTCCTTCATGGCAAGACCGAACTCGGCGTTCATCATCTGAAGGGTCGTCCTCAACCGCCTGAACACGTCGCGCACGTCTTCGGGGTCTTCCACGTAGGGCGGCATCGTCATGAGACCCACGGGCTTGAGGTGCACGAGCGACGGCACCTTCTCCAGTATCCGTCTCAAACCATCGACGTCCGTCCCGCTCTTCGTCGCCTCCCCCGCGAGGTTCACCTCGAAGAGAACGTCCATCTCTTTGGCCCGTTTTTCCAGCCCCTCCAGTATCGCGGTGCTGTCGACGGTGTGGACGCAGTCGAAGAGCGACGGGATGTATTTCACCTTGTTGCTCTGGACGTGCCCTATCATGTGCCAGCGGACCCGCCCGGGGCCGACGGTCTCTATCTTCCCCTTCGCTTCCTGCACGTAGTTCTCGCCGATGTCCCCCACGCCCGCCTCGATGGCCTCGATCACACGGGCGGCGTCGACGGTCTTCGTCACCGCCACGAGGGTCACCTCCGCCGAATCCCTTCCCGCGGTCTCGCACGCTCTGTGTATTCTTTCGCGCACGGCCTCTATGGCGTGCCGGATGTCACTCATGAAAGGATGCCCAGCGAGAGGAGGACCTCAGCGACCTCGCAGATCGGCAGCCCCACCACGTTCGAGTAGGAGCCCTTTATCTCCTTCACCATGTAACCGCCCTTGCCCTGGACCGCGTAGGAGCCGGCCTTGTCAAGGGGTTCCGAGGTGCGGATGTAGTTCGTTATCTCCTCGTCGACAAGGTCCTTCATGAAAACCCTCGTCTCCACGGCGTCGTGGCAGGTGATCTCCCTCTCCACGTTCAGAACGCAGAACCCGGTGATGACCTTGTGCCATTTCCCTTTCAGGAGCTGGAGCGTCTTGAAGGCCTCATTTTCGTTCACGGGTTTGCCGAGGATCCTGTTCTTGTAGACCACTATCGTATCGGCCCCGATGACCCATTTGTCGGGAAAATGCCTTCCCACCTTGTGCGCCTTCTCGTAGGAGATCCTCAGAACGTATTCCCGTGGTGTCTCTTCGAGCTTCCTGCTTTCGTCGACATCGGGCGGGATGATGGAGAAGGGGATCCCGAGGGTCCGCAGGATGTCGACCCTCCTCGTCGATTCGCTTGCGAGTATGATGGCGTTTCCGTCGTTTATCTGAAACATGGCAACCTCAAATTGCTGTACTACCTGTAAAAGCTATTGTAGCATAGAAAAATATAGGAAATCTCCCATATTTTCAAGTTAAATTGTTCCCGCGAGGCCGCCGGTGCACCCTGACGGCGGGACCCGCTTTTTGAGGAGGAGGACATGTCCGACATTATCCAGGTAGTGACAACCGTC
>LVAA01000101.1 GCA_001603955.1 Syntrophobacterales bacterium Delta_02
CTTAATAACTAAAACGAAGACGGGGGCCGGTTTCCCGACCCCCGTCTTTAACTTAAGACTGTTTTACCGTTTGATATTCATGAGTTCCTGGAGCACCTCGTCTGTTGTCGTGATGACGCGGGAGTTTGCCTGGTAGCCTCTCTGGGCGATGATCATCTTGACAAACTCCGTCGCCAGGTCCACGTTCGACTGTTCGAGGGAGTTCGCACTGATCTTGCCGAGACCGCCCTCGCCCGGTGCGTTCGTATATGCCACACCGGACTCGATGGTCTCCGAATAGAGGTTGCTTCCTTCCTTCGTCAATCCGTTGGGATTGTTGAAGTTTGCCAGCGTGATCTGGTAAAGGTTCAGGATCTGGCCGTTGGAGTAATGGCCGGAGATGATGCCTTCGGCACTGACCGTCACGTTCTGGAGGACACCCGGGGGATAGCCGTCCTGGGTCTGGAAGTTCGTCGTCGAGGCTATCGGGTACTGGGTCGTCGTGCCGCCGCCCGACCCGGAGCCGAAGACGAGATCGATAGCCTGGCCGGGGTTGGCCCCCTGGGAGAAATCGAAGGAAACACTGGTTGCGTCGCCGCCGGAGGTCAAGGCACCGTTATTGTTGAAGACAAGCGTGCCCCAGCCGGCAAGGTCGTTGGCGCCCGTCGCCGAATCGGCGGCGTCGAGGTGGGCCATCCATTCCCAGACGCTTGTCTGGGGGGTTGTCGTCTCGTACGCCTTGCGGAAGTAGACCGTGACGACATGAGGCTGACCGAGGGAGTCATAGGCCGTAACGGACGACGAGTAATTGGATGTCGTCGTCGGGTTGCGGGTTGCGCTCACGTAGTCCGTGGAGAACCCCTGGAAGGATATCGTTCTCGATGCAGCGTCGATCATGGCGGCGTCGGTCGTTATGTCGAGGCCGGAGCCGTCGAAGTTGGTGTACGTCGTACCCGCAGCGACGACCGCGGAATATGTGTCTGAGGTTCCCGTGAGGGCACCGGTGGGGTCTCTGTGCGCCACCTGCACCGTCAGCGTGCTGGTAGCCGCAGTATAGGATATTGTGTAATCACCGACCCTCGGGTACTTGCCCTCGCTCACACTCACGCTGGTGACGCTTCCGTTCGCCACGCCGCTCAAGGTTCCCATGGTGCCCGCCACATCGGCGTTGGACTGGAGGTTCACGCACATCCCTATGAATTCAGTGGCCCTCGGTTCGCTCGGGGCCTGGGATATGATGATGTCCGTGTCCACTCCGTAGGGGGCGTTCGTCGTCCGGTCTATCTGCCTTCCCTGGAGGATGTCGCCTGCCGGGTTCGTCATGTACCCGTCGGCGTCGAAGCGGAACTGCCCTGCCCTCGTATAGTAGTTGGTCTGACTCTCCTGGGAGCGGACGATGAAGAAGCCCTTGCCGCCGATGGCGAGGTCCGTGGATTCGCTCGTGCTCTCGAAGCTGCCCTGGCCGAAAGACGTATCGACGGAACTCAGCGCCGTGCCCCTTCCGACCTGGCTGGAACCCGAGGTGCCGCTGATCGACTGGTACAGGACATCCTCGAAGGTCGCCCTGCTCCCCTTGAACCCGACGGTGTTGACATTCGCGATATTATTACCCACAACGTTGATGGATTGGCTGTTCGCTATGAGACCGCTTATGCCCGAAAAGAATGAGCTTAACATGGTGTATGCCTCCTCTTTAGTTCTTTATCGTTGAAACCGAGCTGGCGTAGTATTCATCCCCGTTGCTCGCAACAAGGACAACGGTGCTGCCCGTGCTTCTCACGCCCGTGACGAGGCGGTACGTCGTGGTGGTGCAGTCGACTTCCGCACCATCCTTGAGGGCGTAGGCCGTCACGGTCACGACGTCGCTGCTCTCGTTGGTATAGGTGAGCGACTCACCCTTCTCGATGGTGACCGTTTCCTCCGTGCCGGTGCTGGCATTCGTGACGGTAAGGACCACCGAATCATAATCCGACGCCGGCGTTATCTCGACCTCGTCGCCCTGCGAGAGCGTGTTGCCGTCCACGGCGATCTTCTTTCCGATCATGTCGAGAAGGTTGCCGGTCTCTATGGTCGTCTCCAGGTCGGTAAGGGAATCGTAGATGTTCTGCAGCCTCTCCACCTGGGTCAACTGCGCCAGCTGGCTCATGAATTCGTTCGTCTCCATGGGGTCCAGGGGGTCCTGGTACTTGAGCTGGGTCACGAGGAGGTTCATGAAGGCATCGGTATCGAGAAGCTCGGTGGTCGTCGTGGATCCCGACGATGACGTCGTTCCCGTTGTATCCACTGTGGTTGTGACACTCGTAACAGACATGGTACCTCCTTATGCCAGGGCCTCAAAAAAGGAGCCGAAGTCCTGCTGCTCAACCGTTTCGTTTTCCCCGGCGTCCCTGTGCTGCCTCTGCTGCCTTCTCCCCTCAGCGTCCTGGTCGATATCAACATGGATCGTGGTCTGGATGTTCCTGTTCTCAAGGCTCCGGGTTATGTCCTCTTTCTGCGACTGAAGGAAGTTCATCGTGCTTTCGCTCGCGCCCCTGACCTCGACCGTAACCGACGACCCCTCGTCCCTCAGACCCACGAGGACCGTTTCGTTGTCATCGATCTTCAACCTGACCGTCATGTCCATGTTCATGTTCCTGCCGGCAAAGTGCTCGGTGAGCTTCTCTATCTTTTCCACCATCATTGAACCGAAATCGTTCCTGGCCACACCCTTCGTTTCCCCCGTCGCCTGATGCGTGCCCTGCCGGGACACATCGTTGTGCTGCATGACGGGGTTGTCACCGCCATCGTGATCTTCCCCTATCTGGGCTTCCGCCGTTTCCCTGACGCGTATCACGATCTTCTCCGGCTCCCCCCTTTCCTCATGGGCTTCCGATGCCCGTGCCGCAAGGAGGGTAAGGTCCTTCTTCCCTGCGTCGGGAGCCTCGGCCACCGGCGCCGCCGGCTGTGTCTCCATCTCCTTTTTCATCGACGGGTCCGCCACGGCCGCCTTCTTTGCCGCCCTCACGATCTCAACCACAAACCCGGCTTCCTCACCGTCCTCCGGTAGAGGCGCCTGAGGGACCGCGTTCTGGACTTCCGTCTTCATCGTTGAAGGATCCGGCACATCTACCTTTCCGGCCGGCCCCGGGTCCTTTCCAACAGGAAGTCCGTCCTGTCCGGAGGCAACAGTGTCTGCACCACCATCCTCCTGCGTCAGTACCGAAAGCTGGGAAAGGACCGATGCGAGGCAACCCATGAGGTCCTGCACCCCTTTTGCATCCTTTTCCTCACCCTTCCCGCTGCCTTCGGCGGCGCCAGCGTTCACCGCGTCAGCGCCGGTCAGTTCCACCTCATCGCCGCCGGAGAGGATCTCAAGGATGCCCTGGAGAAACTCCGTGATGGTCTTGTGGTCGGCCTCGCTCATATCCGACGCGTTGTCCGTGACGACGGGTTGGCCCATCGCCGAAATCAGGGAAGAAACAAGGACCGGGATCTCCTCCGGATCCAGGCTCGCTGCGACGGGGCAAAGGGAGGTATTCTCCGCTTCGCCGCCTGCGGCCTTGCCGTCGTCCTCCGCGCTGCCCGCAGACATTGAGGACAACAACAGGTTCAAGTTCCCGCCCATCTTCTGCGAAAGGATGTCGAAGAAGGTGTTGGCCTCACCTTCGCTCGACGCCCCCGCCTGTGCCTGGGGCAAGAACTGCTTCCCCAGTCCCTTCAGATTCGCAAACAAGCAGTTAAAAACCTGACTTTCCATGCCCACCCCTAAAACAAATTTCATGCCATGACTGCCACCTTAATGATTTCAACTAGTTACAAAGTGCCGTCGCCCAGGGATGCCTCTCTTCCCGGGGAAATAATTTCCACGAAGAGGAAATAATTTCCTACAAGCAAGCACCCCCGGCAGGCACCACAACAAACAGATAAAGACTTGCCTCTCGCCCGTTCCTCACTTCGTTCGTCTCTCAAGCCCGCAGAGGACGCAGAGAAAAGATTCGGCCGGATTTCGGAGCCTTCCAAAATCCGGCCGGCTTTGCACCCCGTCTGCGACGGGAGGGAAAGAAGAGGCTTGGTTTAAGGTGGGCTGATGGGGGAGGGGATGGGAAGGTGTGAGGGAGTGAGGTAGTATGGGGGTTGGAGGAGAGGGTATAGGACCTATAGGACATATAGGACCCATAGGACCTATGACTACAGGGGGGATGAGGGGGGGAAAGGTTGATTAAGAATTAAGGATATTCTTTTCTCTCCCGCCGGGACGGCGGGACGAGAAGGCCGCCGGATCTTGGGAGGCTCCGAGATCCGGCGGCAGTCTTTTCTCTCTTTTCAGTCTTTCTCTGCGTCCTCTGCGAGCTTGAGAGAGGAGCGCAAGCGACGAACGGGCGAGAGATAAAGTCTTCGGGCCTTTCCCCCCGCTCTCACCCCACGATCAGGGCACCGGACGGGTGTGAGATAAACCTTTACATCCTCTTGTCGTCGAGTCGTAACGCCATTTCGTCGAGGAGTTTTTGTTCGCGGCGGTTTTCTGTCTTCTTGAAAGCCCTTTTTATCTTGTCCTGAAGTTTGGTGAGCATCTTGAGCTCCCGGGCGCATTCGTAGAGTTCGTGCTGCAGGAGGTCGAGGGTCTCCTGCATGGAAGCCTTTTCGCACAGGAGGCTCGACTTCTGGACGTCCAGGTAATCGAGATAGTCCTTTATCACGGCAAAGTCGTTACCGGAGAGGGAACGGGCGGAAAGGTTCGCGTAGTTGTCATCGATCTGTCCGTCGACGGCGTTGATCTCGGCACAGATGGCGCTCATCTTCGACGACGCCTCCTCAACCTCGCGTTCCTTGTCCTTCTTGAGCCTCTCCTTGATCTGAATGATCCGGTCTATGCGCTTGCGATCCATCCTAACCCCGGTTGAAACCGCTTGAACCGCTTGAACGATATAGAAACTCCTCGAGCCCAATAACCGCTGCGGCGGCTGGAACCACGTGAGGACCTCGAAGGGTCATGGATCTTCTTTCCTTCACGCTCAAGCGGTTGAAACGGTTCAAGCGGTTCAAGCGGTCCTTATACATAGAACAATATCTTCATGCTGTTCAGCGTTTCTTCCAGGGGGACGCGTTCGTCGACGCCCTGCTGGAGGAAGGTCCTTACCTTGTCTATCATGGAAATGGCGTGGTCCACCTTCTGGTTATTCCCGGGGGTGTAAGCCCCGATGTTGATGAGGTCCTCAGCCCGCTCGAACTCGGCGAGGATCTCGACTATCCGGCTCGCGTACTCCGTCTGGTCCTTCGGGCTTATGTCCTTCATGAGCCTCGAGACGCTTCGCAGGACATCGATGGGCGGGTAATGGTTGGCATCGGCGAGCTTCCGCGAAAGGACCACGTGGCCGTCGAGGATGGACCGGGCCGAGTCCGCTATGGGATCGTCAAGATCGTCACCCTCCACGAGAACGGTGTATATCGCGGTCATGGTCCCGCTCCCTTCCCCGTTCCCCGCCCTCTCCAGAACCTTCGCCAGGAGCGAGAACACGCTCGGGGTGTAACCCTTTGACGTCGGGGGTTCGCCGATGGCGAGTCCTATCTCGCGCTGCGCCATGCTGAAGCGTGTCAGCGAGTCCATGAGGAGGAGAACATCGTTCCCCCTGTCCCGAAAATACTCGGCCAGGGCTATGGTGAGAAAGGCGCCCCTCACGCGTATGAGGGGCGGCTGGTCCGACGTCGCGACGACGACAACGGAGTTCTTGATCCCGTCACCCAGGTCCCGCTCAATGAACTCCCTCACCTCGCGGCCGCGCTCCCCGATGAGACCGATGACGTTCACGTTCGCCTCGGTGTGGCGAGCGATCATCCCCAGGAGGACGCTCTTGCCCACGCCGGATCCGGCAAAGATGCCTATCCTCTGCCCCTTGCCGCAGGTGAGCAGCCCGTTGATGCTCCTTATGCCAAGGTCAAGGGGTTCGGTTATACGCCTCTTGCGCATGGGGTTCACTGTTTCGCGATAGATGGGAACGGACTCGGCGCACTGGAGGGGGCCCTTCCCGTCCATGGGGTTGCCGAGACCATCGATGACGCGGCCAAGGAGTCCCTCGCCGGCGGCCACATCGACGGTCTTCTTCCTGGAAAGTATCCTCGAACCTATGCCCACGCCCCGTATGTCGCCAAGAGGCATGAGCAGGGTCTTGCCCTCCTTGAACCCAACCACCTCGGCATCGATGGGGACCGTGCTGTCGACGGGATAGATGAGGGCCGCATCACCAACGGAGGAGATGGGGCCCTTCCCCTCGATGACAAGGCCCACCACCTGGTTGACCTTTCCATAGACACGGTAAGGGTAGAGGTTCGACAGCATGTCCCTCGTCAGGGACAGGGTCTGTTCAGTCGAATTTTCCATTGAGAAACTCTTTCCTAAGCTCTTCCATCTGCACCGAGACCCGGCCGTCTATGTCTCCAAAGTTCGTTTCAATGACAAAACCGGGCTCACGCATCGAATCGTCCCTGACGATCTTGAACTGGCCCAACTCGGCCTCGGAGATAAGGTCCGCATCCTCGCCCCTCAAGCGTATCGTACTTCCGCTGCGCTCCTCGCAAAGGGAAAGTGCCTTCCGTACCATCCTGAGGATCGCCTCGCGATGCTCCGCGCATTCCCTGAGGATGATGGTCTCGGCAAAGATCAGGGCCAGTTCCGTGGAGAGATTCTCGGCCCTCTTCACGAGTTCCTCCTTGAAGAGGGAAAGCTCCGCCATGAAACCGCCCAATCTCTTTATTATGGGCTCCACTTTCTTCATGCCCATTTCGTGGCCGGCCTTCTCGCCCTGTGCAAAGGCCTCCTCGAAAACCCTGCGGGCCTCTTCCTCGATGTTGACCGTCGGTGCCGGCTCGGGAACCACCACGTCTTCCGGGACCTGACCTTCCTCTTCGTCGAAGAGCTTGATGAAATCGAAGGTCTTTTCCTCCGGCATCTCTTCGCCAAGGTCGTGCAGAGTAAAGGTTTCCATCTCCTGGTCTTTCAAATGAACTCTTCGTTCCCCCGGGAAAGAAAGATCTTGCCCTCGCTTTCGAGCTTCTTGGCGATCATGGCGATCTTCACCTGGGCCTTTTCGACATCCGAGAGACGTACGGGACCCATGGCCTCAAGGTCTTCCTTGAGCATGGCCGCCGCGCGCTCGGACATGTTGGAGTATATCTTTTCCTTCATGCTGTCTGAGGCACCCTTGAGGGCGATACCGATATCCTCGGACGAGACCTCCTTGAGAAGCACCTGGATGCTGCGGTCATCGAGATGGGCGAGGTCTTCGAAGGTAAACATCAACTGGCGGATCCTTTCCGCCAGGTCGGGATTCGTCTCCTCGAGCTTGCCGAGGAGCTCCGACTCCAGGGTCCTGTCCATCTGGTTCAGTATGCTGGCCACCACCTCGACGCCGCCGAGCTGTTTGCCTTCGGCACCACCCATGGTGCTTTCGAGCTGTTCCCGTATGACGCTCTCGACCTCGGCAAGGATCTTGAGGTCCACCTTTTCGAGGTTCGCCATCCGCACGACAACGTCTGCCTGCACCCTGTCGGGCAGGCAGCTGATGGCTTCCCCAGCCTTCTTTGTCCCGAGCACCGACAGAACGAGGGCCATCGTCTGGGGATGTTCCTCCCGTATCACATTCGCGAGGACCCTGGCGTCACAGCGTTTCAGGAACTCTCCGGGGACGCCCTTCTTCGTGTCCAGGTTGCCAAGGAGCACCTCCGCCCTCTCCTCGTCGAAACTCTTCTTGACAAGAATGCGGAACTTGCTTTCCCCGCCGACAACATTCTTGCTCCTCTTCGAGACCCTCGTCATGAACTCTTCCTGGACCTTGTGCACCACGTGGTCGGGAATGAGCTTGAGATTGGTGATCTCCTTGCCGATGGCTTCGATCTCTTCCTCATCAAGACCCTTCATGACGTCCTTCGTCACCTCGTCGTCCATGGTGAGAAGGAGAATGGCGGCTTTCCTGACTCCTGACAGATCTTCGGGGTTCATCGATTACGTTCCTTCCTTCACCCATTCCTTGATCACGGAACCGACAACGGTCTTGTCCCGCATGACATCATTGATCGCCGCCTGCTGCTTGTTCTCTATGGCGGCGGGCTGGTCCCCCGCCACCGCCGCGCTGCCGCTCTTCACGTAGACGTCTTTGACCTGGTACAGGGGCGCGCGGTCGGCCCGTGATTTCAGGAAACCCAGCAAGGGTTTGATCACGAAGAGAAACAGGGCTGCCATGATGAGAGCGTAGAAACCGTACTTGCTGAAGCTGAATATCATCTCCTTCCGTTCCGCAGCGTCGAGAAGCCCTTTCTCGTCGGCAAGGCCTTCCGTCTCAAAGGGAACGTTGAGGACCTCGATCTTGTCACCCCGTGCTTCGTCGATCCCGACGGCCCTGGCGACGATACCCTTTATGTCGCCAAGCTCCTTCTGGGACCGGGGAGAATACTTTAGTTCCTCCCCGTTCTGGCCCTTCACCTTTTCGTATTTCCCGTCAAGAACGATGGCCACGGAGAGGCGTTTGATGTCCCCGAAAGGCTCCACTATCTTCTTGACGGTCTTGCTGACCTCGTAGGTCACCTGGGACTCTTCGCGCTCCGATTCGCTGCCTCGCGCCACAGAGCTCGTCTGGGAGGCCGCCGCCGCGTTCCGCTCCCTGCCCGTGGCGTTTGGAACGTTGGATGCCACTCCCGGAACCCCTCCGGGACCGGCCGTGCGGTTCAGCGACTTCTCCTTGCTCTTGCGCTCGCTCGTGGGGACCCTCTTGTTGGGGTCGAACTCCTCTTCCACCTTTTCTACCTTGCGAAGATTCAGTTCCACGTTCGCCCGTATTATCGACTTGTTGGCGGGTATGAACCTGTCGAGCATGGACTGGACCGACTCCTCGATGGTCCGTTCAACGCTTCTCTGCAGTTCGAACTGCTGCCCCGAGAGGGCGATCGCCGTGCCGGAGCTGCCGGATTTGTAGAGTATCTTCCCGAAGGAATCGACGATGGTCACGTTATCGGACTTGAGGCCTTCTATACTGCCTGAGACCAGGTGGACAATGCCCGCCACCTGTTCCTTGGAAAGTGCCTTTCCACCCCGGAGCTTGAGGAAGACCGACGCCGTGACATCCTTTTCCCTGTCAGTGAAGAGTGTCTTTTCCGGGATGGCGATGTGCACCCGGGACGATTTCACCTCGGGCATCTGGTTGATGGTGCGCGAAAGCTCTCCCTGTATGGCACGCTTGTAATTGATGCTCTGCATGAATTCCGTCATGCCGTAGTTCGTCTTGTCGAAGAGCTCGAAACCGACGCCTCCGCCGCCGGGAAGGGCGTTCTGACCGGCAAGCATGAGCCGCACGTCATAGACCTTGTCCCTGGGAACGGAGATCGAGGTACCGCCGAGGCCCAGCTTGTAGGATACCTTGAGTTCCTTGAGCTTCGCCACGACCACCGAGGCGTCTTCCGTGGAAAGACCGGCAAACAGCGTCTGGTAGCTCTCTTTCTGAAGAAAGGAAAGACCGATGATGGAGCCGCCCACAAGCGCTATGAACAGAAAGAGGTACATGTAGAGCTTGCTCTTCGGGGTCGTCTTGAGAAAGTTCCTGGTTGTGTTGAGGAGTTCGTCCATCGGAGGCATAGGTTACACCTG
Source organism: Syntrophobacterales bacterium Delta_02 (assembly GCA_001603955.1). Lineage (GTDB taxonomy): Bacteria > Desulfobacterota > Syntrophorhabdia > Syntrophorhabdales > Syntrophorhabdaceae > Delta-02. The sequence goes on from LVAA01000101.1 coordinate 9,590, forward strand.
CATTCTCATGATCTCTTCATAGGCGGAGATGATCTTGTTGCGTATCTGCATCATCATCTGGAAGGACAGGTCCGCTTTCTCGATGGCGATCATGGTGGTCTGAATATCGGTGTTCTCCATCTTGACAAGCTTTTCCACTTCCTTGTCCGCATCCTTCTCGAGTTCCACGACCTTCTTGATGGAGTCCTTCAGGACATCGCCAAAGGAGGTTTTGGTCTTTTCGTTGGCCGGTCTCTGCACCTCGCCGAAACTGGGAAGAGTGAAATTTTCTACCTTCATGGGTCCGCCCCCTATTTAATAAGGTCGAGAGTCTTCTGGAACATATCCTTTGTCGTGGTGAGGACGTTGACGTTCGCCTCGTAGGCACGGGCGGCCGCCGTCATGTCCGTCATCTCTTCCATCAGGTTCACGTTGGGAAACGTAACGTACCCTTCAGAGTTGGCGTCGGGATGGCTCGGGTTATAGACCATCTGGAAAGGCTTGTCGCTCTCCTTGACGGTCGCGACCTCCACCCCTTCGACCTTCTTCGACAGGGTCCCCGAGAATGTATTGTCGTCGGAAACATCTACCGCCTTGAAGACAACGTCCTTCTTCTTGTACGCCCCGCCCTCTTCCGTCTTCGTCGTCTGGATGTTGGCAAGGTTGGAGGCAACGATGTCCATGCGTTTCCTCTGGGCCTTCATCCCTGAAGCGCTGATCTTGAAAATATCAAATGCTCCCATGTTCTTACCTCTTTCCCTCGCCTATGAGATATTTCATCATGGCAAAACGTTTTGAGGCCATCTGGACCAATGCCTGGTACATGAGCTGATTCTCCGTGAGCCTCACCGTCTGTTCTTCCAGGTCCACGGTGTTCCCGTCGAGGCGCGCAAGGCCGTCATGCCCCGACTTCTCGGTGACGGTGTAGCCCGCGTCGCCCGAAGGGGCCATTCCCGTTCCCGGGCCGGTGCGTCTGTTAAGCTCCCGCCGGAAATCGAGTTCCTTCTCCTTGTACCCGGGGGTCTGGGCGTTCGCGATGTTACCGGAGATCACCTTGTGATAGAAGGCCCTGACGGAGAGCGCTTTCCCGATGAGATCGACTATCTGCATATCAATACTCCCTTGCCGGCACGTCGATGCCCATTGCCTTGTATTCGTTGATCTTGTTGCGCAGCGTGCGGACGGTGATCCCCAGTATTACCGCCGCCTTCGACCTGTTGCCCCGGACGGACTTGAGGGCATCGATGATGAGCTTCGTCTCCATGTCCCGGACGGAGCCCACCGCCATGTCCTGGGCGGGCCTGCCCTCATCGAGGTGGCTCATGGTAATGACGGAACCGTTGGAAAGTATGCACGCCCTGGCTATGACGTTCTCCAGTTCCCGGACATTCCCTTTCCAGTGCCTGCTCGCGAGATGCTCCATCGCTTCGTCATTGACACCTATATCCATGCCCCGGGAGTGTTTTTTCAGAAGGTGGTTCACAAGGGGCGCTATGTCCTCGCGGCGCTCCCTGAGGGCCGGGATGGTGATGGGAAATACGCTGAGGCGGTAGTAGAGGTCCTCGCGGAAACCCCCGTCGCTCACCGTTTTAACGATATTCCGGTTCGTCGTGGCGATAATACGGACGTCGATCTTCCGGGGGGACCGGGAACCGAGGACTTCCACCTCCTTCTCCTGGAGCACCCGCAGGAGCTTTGCCTGGAGCCTGAGGTCCATCTCGGTGATCTCGTCGAGAAGGATGGTGCCTTTGTCCGCCAGTTCGAACTTCCCCGGCTTACGGGACAGGGCGCCCGTGAAGGCCCCTTTTTCATAGCCGAAGAGCTCGCTCTCAAGGAGGTTCTCCGGCAGGGCGGCACAGTTGACGGCAACAAAGGGCATATGGGAGCGGTCCGAGTTCTCGTGGATGAATTTCGATATCACCTCTTTGCCCACACCGCTCTCGCCAAGGACAAGCACCGTGGCGTCCGACCCGGCGACCCTCTGCGCCTTCTGGAGCACCTCCTTCATTGCCCTCGAGGCAAAGACGATCTTCCCGTTGTTCACGCCGAGGGCGCGCCGCACCACGCTGTAAAGCATATCCGTGTTGAAGGGCTTCTGGATGTAATCGTAGGCACCCTCCTTTATGACCTGCACCGCGTCCTTGACCGTGCCGTACCCTGTCATGAGGATGACGGGCATGAGGGGTGATGTCTCCTTTATGGCCTTGAGAAGGTCGATGCCGCCGAGATGGGGCATCTTCACGTCGGTGATGACGAGGTCGAAGATGTTCTTATCGATCTCGACCATGGCCTTCTTGCCGTCCTCCGCGAGGGCGACGTTGTAACCCGCACGCACCAGGGACTCCTTCAGTGCTATGCGCATGTGGTTATCGTCATCGACTACAAGGACATTCGTTTTCATAAGACTGTCAGCCTCTCCCTGGGGATATAGATAAGGAAGGATGAACCCGATCCCTCTTCGGACTCAACCTCGATCGAGCCGCCGTGGGCCTTCACGATGTTGTATACGATGAAGAGTCCGAGGCCCACCCCCTTGTCCTTCGTTGTGAAGAAGGGATTGAAGATGTTCCTGCGCAATTCCTCCGTCATGCCCGGTCCGTTGTCGCTGACGACAAGGACACCGTAGCGTTCGTTCTCGCGTATGTCCACCTTGATCCTGCCGCCGGGACCAACCGCGTCCATGGCATTGCTCACGAGATTCATGATGACCAGCTTCAGCATGTCAGGGTCGAACAGCGCCCGTCCCGACGAGGCAGGCGTGAATTCAAGGTCGATGTTCCTCACGGACGTGGAAACGCTCATGAACTCCAGCGTATCGCCGACGACCGACCTCAGTTCCCCCTCTTTCAGGGACAGTTCCCGCGGCCGTGTGTAGGAGAGTATGTTATTGATGATCCTGTCGATGGTCTTGACGCCAAAGAGGACATACTCGATGTACTTGCGGTCGCGCACCCGCATCTTGCCGGCCATGAGCATGGAGAGAAAGAGTTCCATGCTGCCCAGCGGGTTCTTGATCTCGTGGGATATCCGCGCCGCCATCTCACCCATGGCCATGAGACGCTCATCCCGCTCCATGTGTTCCTTCATCCTTTCGATCTCGGTCACGTCCTCGATGGCAACAACATGCCTTCCTTCGAAGCCGTTGGTCAGCGCCCGGGTCTTCCACCGGTACCGGCCGAGACCGCATTTTATCTCTCCCGTCCTCTCAGCCGTACCGGTAAGGCTGCCGATGATACCCTCGGGGATCAGGTCCTCCGCATTCTTGTTGGCAAACATGACGGACTTGCCGTCAATGACGACAACGCCGACGGGCAGGGAATCGAGTATCGTGTAGAGATACTCGCTGGCCCGTTCCAGCGCCCTGTTCTTTTCCTCGAGCTCTCTCTTGAGCTCTCTGATCTGGCTCTCCAGCACTCCGTAATGGCTTATGATCGAATCGGAGGCCTTGGAAAACTCGTTAAAGGCGTTTTCGAGAAGTTTCGCTTCGGGAATCTGCATGCGGGGAGATTGTGCAAGAAGGGTGCCAAGGGAAAGACCGCTTGAACCGCTTGAACCACTTGAACCGCTTGAACCGTTCAAAACTAAACCACTTTTACGGTCATCCGGGAATTACCGCACCCATGCACAGATTTCTCTTCCCGACCCCTTAACCTTCAAGCGGCCCAGGCAACTCAAGCGGCTCAAGCCTTAGTTCTTAACGCTCAAGCGGCTCAAGCGGCTCAAGCGGCTCAAGCGGTCTTTTGCTTTGTCATTTTTTTGACAGCCAGACGGACTAGTCCAGGCCGAGTCTCTTCATTTTTTCGATGAGGGTCGTTCTGTTGATGTTGAGGGCCTGGGCGGCTTTGCTCTTCACGCCCTGGGTTTCGGTGAGGGCCTTCATGATAAGGGTCTTCTCGAATTCGGAGACGAGCGTGTCGTAACCCCTGTCGATGTCGATCTCCGGGGTCGGCGCCTCTTCTTTTTCGTGGCTGTACAACTTCTCGGGGAGGTCCTCTATGTCGATGTGTCCTTCCCTCTTGAGAACCACCATGCGTTCCACGATGTTCTGCAATTCCCTGACGTTGCCGGGGAAATCGTATTCCATCAGGGCCTTCATGGCCTCTTCCGAAAAACCCTCGATGGCAGCGGAGTTTATCCTGTTGGATTGCTCCAGGAAGAAATTGACGAGAAGCGGGATGTCCTGGCGCCGCTCCCTGAGCGGCGGGATCTCGATGGGGACCACGTTGAGCCGGTAGTACAGGTCCTCACGGAACTTGTTCTCGCTGACGAGGTCTTCCAGCTTGCGGTTCGTGGCGGCGATGATCCGTACATCAACCTTTATGGTCTTTGAGCCACCGATACGCTCGAAGGACTTTTCCTGGAGAACCCTCAAGAGCTTGACCTGCAGGTTGAAGCTCATATCCCCGATCTCATCGAGGAAGATCGAACCGCCCGCCGCGAGCTCGAACCTGCCGAGGCGGGTATTGACGGCACCTGTGAAAGCACCCTTCTCGTAGCCGAAAAGCTCGCTCTCCAGGAGTGTCTCCGGTATGGCACCGCAATTCACCACGACGAGGGGATTGTCCCGTTTTGACGAATTATAATGGATGGCCCTCGCCACCAGTTCCTTTCCCACACCACTCTCACCGGTGATGAGGACTGTGGCGCTGGTATCCGCCACGCGCTCGATCATCTCGAAGACCTTCTGCATGGGAAAGCTCACCCCGATGATGTTCTCGAACCTGTACTTGTCCTTGAGCGCCGACCTCAGGATGGTGTTCTCACGGACCATCTTGTTCTCGGAGTACCGCCTCAGGAGGTTAGCCTTGAGGGTAAGCCCCTTGGGGATGTTGTCGCTTTTGAGAAGGTTGAAGTAGTACATGGCCGAGTCCACGGTCGCGAGGACCTCCTCAAACTTAAAGGGTTTGAGGATATAGTCGAATGCACCGCACCGCATGGCGCTTATGGCGCTTTCCATGCTGCCGTACCCGGTCATGACGATACCGAGGGTGTCAAGATACTCCTTCTGGATGAAGTTGATAAGTTGGAGCCCGTCGACCTTGGGCATCATCAGGTCCGTTATCAGAACGTGGTACCCGTTGTTCTTTAGCGCTGAAAGGGCCTTTCTGCTGTCGATGTAAGGGTCGACCGCGTAACCGTTGGCTACGAGAAACTCACCGAGCATGGAGAGGATATTCTCCTCATCCTCAACAATGATGATCCTTCCTTTTTCCATCCCTATTTCGTTGTCCGTTTGTCGATTATGATCGACTGGTTCCTGAGCATGTCCCAGGCACGGTCCTTGTCGCGCTCTTCCTCCGCCCTGGCCCCTTCACGTGATTCGTCGGAACCGACAGACCAGGTGGTGCCTTCTTTGTCCTTGACGATCTTGAGATCATCGGAAGCCAGGCCGGCTGACGCTGCCAGAACGATCACCAGAAAGGAGAGAACGGCCATACCATATTTCTTCATTGCACACGTCTCTTTATACACTCAAGTAATCATATCGATGCGAACATATCAATATATATAGCCAATTTTTTGGGATAAAGTAAGAAAAAAATAGCCCCCTGCCGGTGGAAAGAATCCGTTGCTAAACAAGTACCTGAAACAATGCTGATGATGCACTTACGAAATTCCACCTTCGAAAGGGGTCCGAAAAAAGCACCGTCGGTGCGGAATGGTATCTCTCTGGTTAAGGACTTGACAGGTTTGCCGATTACGGTATAAGGTTTGCAAGTTCGGTGATATCGCCTTATGAAACTGAAACGTATTAAGAAAAGGTGTATGACATCCGTTACCATCCTGGTCGTACCCCACTCCAGATCCCAGCCCCTGAAGCTGAGGCTGCCCGTGGCGGGCCTGCTGGCCTGCATGGTCCTGGCCGTCGTGGGCGCGATATACATCACCATCGCCGGGGTCAAGACAGCGGAATATTATGTCATGAAGACCAGGCTCTCCTACTTCACGAGAGAGTTCAACGCACTCAAGCAGAGCATCACCTCCCTCAAGGAGACCAACTATGAGCTTTCCCGCCTCGTGGAGCTCAAATCAAAGAATAATATCCTCAAGTCCGCCGAATTCAGCGATTCAGGGTCGATAGACATCGAAGCCATCAAGAAAGAGATGATGGAAACCATAGAATCCGTGGCGGAGATCAAGAAGTATATCACTGAACAGAAGAACATCTATCTCGCGACCCCCCGGGGATGGCCCATTCAGGGACAGATCAGTTCTCCCTTCGGACCCCGTCACCATCCCGTCACCGGAGCCAGGTCGTTCCATTCGGGGCTTGACATCCGCGCGCCCCGTGGGACGCCCGTCAGGGCAACTGCGGACGGCATCGTCAGCTATTCAGGCTGGTCGGGCGGCAACGGCAATATCATCGTGGTCGAACACGGCCACGGTTTTTCCACCGCCTACGCGCATAACAAGGAAAACCTCGTGACGGTCGGCCAGAAGGTCGAGAAGGGACAACATATCGCGACCTCCGGTTCCACGGGCATGTCGACAGGTCCCCATCTCCATTACGAGGTATGGAGAAAAGGTAAGCCTGTCAATCCCGCTCAATATCTGAAGGACGGCTAACAATGACAAACAAGAAGCATGAGGCGGGGTCCCTGGAGACCCTGATAGGTCAGGATTCCATCATCCGAGGCGAGATAATATCGAAGGGCGTCGTGAGGCTCGACGGCACGCTTGAAGGCAGCATCCAGGCCGACTACCTGATCCTGGGCAGATCGGGCTCCGTCAAGGGCGACATGTCGGCGCGGGAGATAGTCATCGACGGCACCGTGGAAGGCGATCTTCAGGCCGAGGAGCTGGTGGAGATAAATCCCGACGGCGCGGTGGAAGGCAACATACGCACCACGAAGCTCATCATCACCGAAGGGGCCTTCTTCTCGGGCACCTCCTTCATGGAACGGCCCCGCAAGGTCGAGAAACAGGAAGAGGAAACCGAGGAAACGGACGAGTCCTCCCCGGAAACCGAATCTGCCGAGGAAAAGAAGACGCTCAAGAGGATCTTCTCCTTCTTCTGACACTCCCTGTCAAAAAAAACTACAGGCAACGGGGTCAGGGACCGGGGAACGGGGGGGTAACAGAGCCTGTTCCATCTCCCGGCCCTCAGCTCTGTCTCCTGAATCCTCCTTTTGCCTGTTCCCTCAATGCTTTCTCTTGTCCCCTTCCTCTTTACTTTCCGCATTGTAACGAACATTTTCTTATGTTATAAATTTAAAATTCAGGCGACTTCTTTGTTGT
>LVAA01000102.1 GCA_001603955.1 Syntrophobacterales bacterium Delta_02
GCCGCTTGAGCCGCTTGAGCCGCTTGAGCCGCTTGAGCCGCTTGAGCCGCTTGACAGTCTGTTGATAAAGTCGTTTCTGAGTCAAGTTGATGTTTTCTCGTCATTCCGGCGAAGGCCGGTGTCTTCACTCGCGGAAGCGACATCTAGAAAAAACCGTGGGTTAGAAAAACCTCTGGATCCCGGCCTTCGCCGGGATGACGCGAGGTAAGGGCGGAAACCGGGATGATCACCTCTGAGGTCTCCAACAGGATCGGAACCTTTAGGATAGGGCTTTTCTTCTAACGTTCAAGCGGTTGAAACGGTTCAAGCGGTTCAAGCGGTCTTTTCTTTCACTCCATCGATCATTTCCTGGACCTCCTTGTTTGCCCTTACCTCCCGGATTTCCACTTCGGGGTGTTCCGAGAGGTAGACGCGGAAGATCTCGTCGGCGAAGGCCTGGCCTATGGACTCGACCCTGTCGAAATCGATGAGGACGACCGTGAACTGATCGACCCTTTCGAGGAGGCGTTTCGCCTCCGAGCGAGAGACGAGTTTATCCGTTCCGTGGTGCGCCAGGTGCGCAGAAACGACGGTGGTGGAGAAACCGGGGGATGTCTGTGATGAAAAATTAGCGTAAATGTCTTTAATCCGCCGGGATGTGGCGTTCTTGAGTGTCATTGTCACCAGGGTGCCGGGGCCTTCCTGCTGGGTCTCGACCGTCCAGTCGTCGCCGTCGCCGGAGGTGTGGGAGAGAAGAATGCCCTTCGAGAGGATGCTGAACGTGTCGAACATGCGGGCGGTGAAGAAGATGCCATGGCCGGGATGGGCGCCGGGATCGGTGGTGAGCTTCCCTTTCGTGAGCTCGAGGATGGCATGGTTCTCGTCGATGAGGTCCATGTGAGACAGGATCTTGTCGAAAATGCCCACCCCCCGGTCCCATACGGTCATCTTCGTCGAAACGGCCGTTCTCCTTACCTGCACGAAAGCGCTTTCGCTGCCCGAGTGGGCGGTGACGTTGTTGAAGATCTCCGTGAATCCGTACCGCCATATGTCGAGGGTACCCTCGGGGAGGGCGGCGAGCATGTCCTGTATCTCCCTCCGCCATACGATATCCTCCGGTGTCGCAACGGTAACGGGCAGTATCTTCTTGTGCTCTTCCACGGTGCGCAACTGGTATCTCGCCAGGCTGGTCCGGGAGATCAGGTTGGCACCGACGAGGAATTTGAGGTGTTTATGGACGGCCTGGCGGCTGATGCCGAATTGCCTCGTTGTCCTTGAGACAACGTCTCTCGACCGGTCTTCCACGTTCCCCAGGATGAAAGCCCGGACCGCCTCGCCTCTTTTTCTCGTTCTTCCCGCCATGGTGTAAACCTTATCTTACCCTTAGAGTAAACCATGTCAGATGCTCCGGTCAATACCAAAATCCTTGACGGCACCGGAACCCGGTTCGAGTGGTCCCCGCCGCATGGACAGGGCCGATGGGGTTCGGGGAAGAACACCGTCGGGTTCACCTTGTTGTGGCAGGCGGGTTCGCGCACTGGTCTCGCGAGGGACGGTGGTGGTGGAGGTTGGGACGGGCCGACGCAAGGTCTTTCGGGGCTGGCTCGGCTGACCTAGAAACTGTATCGGACCGCCGTGTAGATGTTCGTATTCTTCTCGAACTGCGCGAAGAATGTCGAGGGGTCTTCGCCAAGGAAGATGTTCGCCCCCAGTTCCAGCCGGATGTTATCGGTATACATGTAGTGGATATTCGGGCGCAGATAGGCATCCCTGTCGCTCGGAGAATAATATCCGCCCAGGGACAGCCGAAGGTTCTGATCCATCATCAGCTGCGTCAGCTGAAGGGTTACGACGTGTCGGAACTGATCCTTCCCGTTCGCGCCTTTCAGGCCCCTCGCGTAATTGCCCCAGTTCAGCACCTGCTCCACATAGTACTGGAGACTCCCGTTGAGGTCGGTCGAGATCTCCTGTGCGTAGCCTGCCAGGTACCTCGCCTCCGAGTTCCTCACGAGGGGGTCCTCTCCATGCGGGTCGTTCACGGAACGGTAGTAGGCGAGTTCGACGTTCCCGATCCCCGGGCCGGTACGGCCCCGAACACTGAAACCGTAGGCATTCAGGCGGGGAAAGACCGGGGCGCCCGAGGGCGTCTGCCCTTCCGGTGTTTTCCAGTAACCCCGGTAACCGTACAGGGCGAGCTCATAGCCGTTCACGTTCCTGTACAGGCGCAACGCGATCTCGTAGTCTTCGAGCCAGCGGTCGGGCTGCCGGGCGTGCACGATCGCGTCCCGGCCCGCCGGCCTCCCTGCTTGTCCGTTCCAATAGGAAACGTATTCGCCGGTGATGAACCGGTCCGGATCGAAACGGGGGGTATAGACAAGATCGAGATTGGCTATGTCCGTGAAAAAACCTAATTTGATGGCATCCGAGGGCGCCTTCAGGTATTCCGCATCGCGGCCGATGAAGAACGACCGCCAGTCCTTGGGAAAGAGGTCATTGAGAAAAACGAGGTCCCCCGTTCCCCAGGTAAGCACCTGCCTTCCGATCTTGACGTCGAGGAGATCGGTGGGCCGCGAGAACAGCCAGAGCTCGCGGGTGTCGTGCCCGGCCTCGTCCGTTATCCCGTCGGCCCACAGGTCCCCTTTGTACTTGAGATCGAACCATCTCGCCGAGGCGGGCAGTTCCAGCTGCAGGCGGGTCTCCATTATGGACATATCCTCTTCATAGGGGTCCCGCCCGGTGCGGCACCCCGCCCTCACCTCGTAATACCCATGCACCTGCGCGGCAAGTGCGTCCAGTAAACCCCCTTGACCGTCTTCGGCCTGGCAGATAGCCCCGGCCGGCACCACTAATGCTGCGATGAGGCAAAGAAACGCACCGGGGGAACCGCGAGCCTTCATCTCATGGCTTCCTTCGGCGGCCTTCTCAGGTACCGCTCGGTGAATATCTGGTCCGTCAGACCGATGTTGTACCTGACGTTGGAAAAGGTCATCTCCGTCTTGCTGCCGGTGTCGAGGTTCCTGGCAACGGATCGCGTCACCGTTGGATAGAGAACCTTTCGGCCGTTTTCCAGGGCTTCCATGCTGTCGATCTTCAATACCTCTATGACCCGGCAGAGCCTGTCCGGCTTCTTGAAGAATTCCAGCTTCACAGGGATGAAGGTCTTTCTGTCGATGTGGGCAAGGTAGTACGCGAATTCCACGGACCCGGGTTCCTTCGGCACGTTCTTCAGGATATAGCAGTTATCCGTCGTCCCCGTGAGTTCGTGGGCGTCTTCCAGGGGGCTCCTGCCGGAAATGTCTTCGTAGAGGTAGTCGGACCCCACGAAACTGGTTCGCTTGTCCCCTGCGGCAATACGCTTCACAAGGTCAAGGCCGGGCATGTAGAGCCAGCGGTCGTCGTCCCTGGCCGGATCGCCATTCTTGTGCACCATGAAGCTCATTTTCCGTACATCCGCGGGTTCATTGAAATAAACGTAATATTCCTGGTCCCCGTCCCCCGCACCAACATCCTTCCGAAGCATGTTGAACCCTCTTTTTCGCGTCCGTCCCTGCCTGTCCGTGATGATCATGGATACAGCGCCCTTGACGTCCGACCCCTGGTACAGGGCCGCATGGTTCGCTTTTTTCACTATCTCGTCGGCCGCGGGCGCCTGCGGTCTCTCATCGGCAAACGCCGGGGCGGCAAGCATTCCCAGCATCACCATACTTGCTGCTATGATCGTTTTCGGTGACATGTTGCCTCCTTTTTCATGTTTCTTTCGGGCCTTTCCCGAAAAACCGCTTTTCAAAGACCGTCAGTACCGCCGGAAGACAAGCAAGCGTTACGAGGCCCGAGAAGAAGAGGATCCCGAACAGCAGGACCGAGGTTGTCTTGTACGGAACCAGTTCGGCCACCATGAGGGGTAGGAAGCCCAGCGCGACCACGAGCACGTTTCTGCTGATCGCCAGCGCGGGTTCGCCGAACACTTTCGGTACCGTCTGTGCCCAGGAACCTGTTTCATGGAAGATCTGGCGGCTCCGCTCCAGGAAATGGATCGCAAAATCGATGGCTATGCCGAGGGATATCGCGCTCAGGACCGCGACGGGCATATCATAGTCTTTTCCCGCGATACCGGTGGCCCCGTAGATCGCCGCGATGGTCAACGTCAGCGGTATCATGCATGCCGCGGCCCAGGGTAATGAGCGAAATAGAATGGTCATAAGTATGAAAACAATGACGAAGGAGCCGATGAAGGACCCCAGCATGCCCGTGAACATCCTGTCCTGGAACACAAGATTGACATAGTGCAACCCGGCCCACCGATGGGACAGTTCGACGGGAGGTCTAACGCTCTCCATGTACGTCTTGACGGCCTCGACGGCCCTGGCGGTCTGCGTGCTGTCGCCGCGGTTGAACTGCACCCAGACGTTGGCACGCATGAAATCCGGTGTGACCATGTGCCACAGGTCGCCCGGGCGATGGCCTTGCTGGAACTGCATGTAGCATTCGGAAACGCCTTGAACACTACCGGGAACACGGAAATTCTCCCTTTTTCCGTCAATCAATTCCTGATTGACCTTGCGGACGACATCCGCAACCGAGGTGGTGTTCCCGACGAGACCCGTTCTTTCGAGATGGGCCTGAAGCCCGGCCAGGTATTCAAGCACCTCCGGCCTTTTGAATGTCCTGAGCTTTTCCCGTTCAATACCAAGGAGATGGGTAAGTTCCCGAAACAGGAAAAGGTCTCCGCCGGACGCAGTCTTTGACCGCTCCTGGATGTAGCTTGCTACGGACTCAAGAATGCCCTCGAGGCTGCCGGTCTTTTGACCGGATTCCCGCAGTTTCGACCTGAGTTCTCCCAGTATCCTCTCCGCGGCTTCTCCGCGGCCGTCGATCCTTGCCACGGATGCCGACATCTCCTTGTCGATCCTGTCGATATCCTGCTGCGTCGGTCTTCCGTTCCTGTTGCCTTCGAGCACCAGGTAGGCCGTATATGTGCCCCCGAAATGCCTGTTGAGCGCGGTGTCCGCCTTGCGAATCGGGTGGCTCGTGGTGAAGCGCTTCGCGTAGTTGTCATTTACGGTTATCTGCGAAATACCCCATATCGCAACGGCAATAACGATGACCATCATGCCCAGTACGAGTTTCGCGCGTCTGTGGGTGAATCTTCCCGTTGCCTGCATCAGTCTGGCGAGCCATGCTCCACCCGCCTTTTCCCCGGCGGATTGGCCGAAGCGCTCCAATGCTCTCTCGGGGATCATCATCACATACGCGGGCACGAGGAAGATGGTCACCAGCCACGCTATCATCACCCCCGCGGCGACGAAGATGCCGAAGACCCTTGCCGGAGGGATGGAGGTGGTAACGAGGGAGAGAAAACCCGCCGCCGTGGTCAGGGATGTGTAAAGTATGGGTGCAAAGAGCGCCTGCATCACCTCTCTGATGGTTCGGGCGCGCCCTTTTTCCTTTGTGTAGGACTCAAAAAAGTCCGAGAGGATGTGGATCGTGTCGCATATCGCTATGGGCATCAAGAAGATCGGGAGCATGGAGCTGAGTATGTGAACGGGAAAGCCGAAGGCGATCATCAACCCCATCGCGGACACGACGGAAACCGTCGCGATCATCAAGGGCAGGATGACAAGCACCCACTTACGGAAGAAGAACAGCAAGAGCCCGAGAACGACCGCCATCGTGAGAGGGGCCGCGATAGTCATCTGCTTGAACATCTCCACCCCGATGGCGCTCTCGGCCACCGGGAGCCCGGCGATATGGTACTCCTCGTTCCCGCCGATCTCCCCGATCTTTCTGCTGAGCTCCTCGTAAATGCGGTAGCTCAGCAATTTGTCCGTCAAGGGCAGGTATATGCACAGGGCCTTGCCGTCTTCGGAGATCATTTGCCCTTTCAGCAACGGGTTGGACAGTGCTTTGTCGCGGATGGCGAGGGCCTCCTCCCTGGTCTCGGGAGGCCGGGCCATCAACCATTCGAACCTGATCGAACCCGGCCCGTTCTGAGCCATGTGGTCCACGAGGGAAGGCGCCACCATGTCCACCTCTATGACGCCGGACGAGTGCCCCGGGTGGTCCTTATCCTCCCAGCGAAGGGTCTTCGCGTACTCGGTAAGCTCGTATACGCGTTTCAAGGTGGACGGGTTGAACACCCCGTCGGGGTCGTGTTCGTTGATGACACCGAGGACAATGGTCTCGCTGAGACCGAACTCCTTTTTGCTTTCGTTGTGGAAGACCCTGACGGGCTCGTTCCTTTCCAGCATGTTCTCGGGGTCCGTGTCGATCATGACCGATGGCAGGAAAGCCCCGGTGATGAGGGTGAAAAGGACGACCGCAATGGCGACCAGCCTGTAATGTTTCACAGAGAGATCGATAAGGGAATCTTTGAACCTTGACATATCAAAACCTCGCTCGTTGGTTAAGGGCCTTAACCATCAGATCAAAATTTTTTGGCTATTGTTCCGGTGAACGGGAAAGGCGTTCGTCCATTACAGCCCCGATCGAATCAAGCATAACCGATATTGTCGCTATCTGGGACAGGGAAAAGGTGCTCAGCCGCGCTATAAGGTCCGCCAGGTCCTTGCCATGGAACATTTCATGCGCCTTAAAGGCCCGCCATCCCAGTTCCGTAAGGGAAAGCGAGAACTCCTTGCTGCTGTGAACAGCCTGTTTCTTGGCAACAAAACCTTTATTGACCAACTTCGCCGTCATCTGGGAGGCCGCGCTCTTCGTAATGCCAAACCGGTTTGCCACGTTCGTGATGTTCATTTCTCCATGTTCGCCTATCGCCTGTATGACGTGCGCCTCCCTGGTGGTTACCTCCGTGTCCTTGTCCACAACAATGGGCAGTTCCTCTATACGGGAGTATTTCCCGGCGATCTGCAGGAGCTGTATTATGGCCGACCTGATGAGTTCTTCTTTCGACTCCATGGCACATATGGTACAGCTACTTAACTATGTTGTCAAGATTATTTTTTCGCACCGGGGGAACGGAAGGGGTATTCCCGCCGCTCAACAGGAAGAGCACATAACATAGGGGACAACAATCGCATCAAGTGCCAGCGCTGCCGAGACCGGAGGGCCCGGAAACTTTCTTTACGGGGGCGCACGCCTGGTTTATACTATGCCCCTGGGCGGAAAGGGACCGGCGGCATGCGGCCCGGCCCCCGGGTCTTTGAAGATTTCTTTTGGCGAGGAGGTAAGGATCGTGGTTGATCAAAGTCTCGTTGGCAGGGAAGATTGCGTCCTCGTGGTCATCGACATACAGGAAAAACTGATGCCGGTGATCTCCGGGAAGGAAAGGGTGATCGCGAACAGCGCGACCTTGGTCAGGTTCTGCGGCATATGCGGGATCCCCGTGGTCTTCACGGAGCAGAAGAAGCTGGGGCCGACGGTCCCTGAGGTCAAAGGCCCGGTACAGGGTTTCACCGCCATCGAGAAGGTCCACTTCAATTGCTTCCTGAATGGCGAGTTCCGCGGCGAAGTGGAGAGGCTCGGTCGAAAGACCATCATCCTTACCGGCGTCGAGTCCCACATATGCGTTGCGCAGACCGCCATCGCCGCCCTGCCCCGTCTGAGCGTCCACGTCATCGCCGACGCCGTGTCGTCGAGATCGCCCGACAACAGGGTGATCGCTCTCGAGAGGATGCGTAACGCCGGTGCCGTCATAAGCTCCACGGAGATGTTCATCTACGAGATACTCCGCGAGGCCGGCACGGATGAGTTCAAGGCTGTCCTGCCCCTTGTGAAGTGATTTTTCTAAACCTCGCCCGAGATTCATGCGATAATCCAGTGAAGTGACGGGTTTCCCAACGTTCTCACGGTCCACGAAGGGAAGCGTATTTCACCTAAGCCGGAGGCACAATGAAGATCCCATCGAAGACCGCGAAAGATTCCCCCGCCGGGTACGGGAAGGCGAAAACAGGGCTGGGCAGGGGTGCCGAGCCTCCTGTATCCCAGGATCTCTACCGCTCCTTCTTTGAGTTCGCTCCCGACCTTATGGGAGTCGTCGATCCCGATACCGATATTATCCTCGATGTCAATGAGGCCTTCGAGGCGTGGGCCGGCTACTCCCGCGAGGAACTGCTGGGGAAGCGCTCCGCCGACCTCGGTTTCTGGGTAGACGAGGAAGACAGAAAGGTACTCACAAAGAGACTCTGCGAAACGGGGTACGTCGAGGACGTGGAGATCGACTGCAGGACAGGCAGGGGAGACGTGAAGAGACTTCTCTTTTCCGCCAGGCTCATCGACACGCCCCGGGGGAAGCTCGCCATCTCCATCGGCAGGGATATCACGGAGCGCAAGAAGATGGAGCGGGTCCTCAGGGAGTCGGAACGCAGGCTCTCGGACATCATCGAGTTCCTTCCCGACGCCACCTTCGTCATCGACAGGGAAGGGACGGTAATCGCCTGGAACCGCGCCATGGAGGAGATGAGCGGGGTGAGCAAGAAGGACATGATCGGAAGATCGAACCATGTCTACGCGATCCCTTTCTACGGGCGGCGCAGGAAGCTGCTCATAGACATGGTCGGCGAGAACAATGAACACGATGATTCGAAGTACATATACCTGAAGAGGAACGGCCACACGATCTACGCCGAGGCATTCACCGAGGCCCTCCACGACGGCAAAGGGGCCTGCCTCTGGGGAACGGCGGCCGCTCTCCTCGACGAGCATGGCAAAATGGTCGGGGCGATAGAATCCATTCGGGACATAACGGACCACAGCATGGCGAAAGAGAAGCTCAAGGCGTCCTACGAAGAACTGCGCCGGCTCTCCGCGCACATCGAGGAGGTGCGGGAGACCGAGCGGGCCGCCATCGCCCGGGAGCTGCACGACGTCCTGGGGCAGATCCTGGCGGTCATAAACATGGACCTGCGTTGGCTCAACAAAAAGATACCGGCGCGCGAAAAGGAGCTGCTCGGCAAGGTCGCGGCCGCTCTCGCACTCGTCAAGCAGGCGACGAAAACCGTTCAAAGGGTGTCATCGGGCTTAAGGCCCGTTGTCCTTGATGACTTCGGCCTCGCCGCCGCCATTGACCATGCCCTGAAGGAATTCCGCGACCAGACAGGTATAATGACGGGTCTCATCATCAACGGCCTTGTGGCGGATATCGACAAAGACACGAACATAGCTCTCTACAGGATATTTCAGGAGGCTCTGACGAACGTGATGCGCCATTCCGGAGCAACACGCGTGGAGGTCTCTCTGCAGGTCGAGGGAGATGATGTTCAACTGATGGTGAGGGACAACGGCCACGGCATCTCGAAACAGCAGGTATCCGACTGGAATTCCCTGGGCATACTGGGAATGCGTGAGCGTGTCTCTTTCATCGGCGGAAAGATCGACATCGCGGGGTCGAGCGGCGCCGGGACCTGTATCACCGTCGATCTCCCCCTCAAAAGAACGGAACGGAAATAACAGGCCGAATCTCTGCAAGTTGCCGCGCGCACCAGCCCCATGACCCGTCACCCGGAACCTATTACCCGTTTTTCAACTTATTTTGCGGCTTGTTTCACGTAGACAAGGTCGGTGGAGGAGAAACTGCCGCCCTTGTTGGTCTTGGCCCAACTTGCATCAACGCCGAAGACCTCAACGACCTCCAGCTCCCCTTTGTAGGCGCCCTTTTTCCTGCCAAGAGGCTGCTTCGTCCTGGGGTCGATGACCTCCTCGCCGGGGGCGTAGACCTCGAGGACCCTGCCCTTTTCCAGGCCGGACAACCTTCCCGCGTTGATATAGACCTTTGCCCCGTCAACGGAGGCCACGCGCGAATGCCAATCGATGGAAAGGACCGTCTTCAGGACATCTTCCGCGATCATCTCTATGGCAAGGTCGATCGCCTTGATCTTCGCTTTCTCCGTGCTGAGATCGCCCTTTTCGCGGGACAAGGAGATGGGATTCCTGCCGGAAAGCTGCTTCATTATCTTGCCTGTCTCAGTGTTGAACACGTCGATGGCAAGTTTTGACATGGCAAAGGATGTTTCCTTCTCATCCTTGCCTTCTATCCTGGATGAACTCGTATAGACATCGGAAAGGGTGGTCTTGAGGATCGCCTGTATTCCGAAATCGTCGTTCATCTTCTTCTCGTTAACGGCATCGAGGTACGATCCCTTGATATTAAGCGTGTTGGGATCGACGCAGATGACTGTCCCCGTGCTCTCGAGGCGCGATATGAGCCGCTTGGTGGCCAGTTCGCCGAGACCTTCCGACTTGTAATTGGTGTTGTCCGTTACGGGAAGTACGACGATGCGCCGCTTCATCTTGGGCGACGGGTACTCGAAGGAGATGAGGCCCGGCATGTATCCGAGACCCACGGGGATATATCCCATTTGCGTCGGGTAGGCCATCTGGGGATTGATACCCTTTTTCTTCAGCTCCTCTTCGAGCTTCGCTATCCGTCTCTCCAGCTCGTCACGCTCCTTCTTGCTGGAAGCGCTGCCGCCGAAGCCGAAGGAAAGCGCCTCGCCGATGCCCGGGGCGTACTGGTCCTTGCGGACCCACACGTAGGGCGGCTCGTAGGGGGTCAACATGTATTTCCTGTTCCGGGTATAGATGTATTCCACGCCGTCAATGACCTTGATGTCACCCAGTTCGGGCTCTTTCATCTCCTCCGGCTCGCCTCGTGCAGGCTTCTTCTTGGTGGCCGAATCGGTCTTCTTCGCGGTCTTGGAGGGGTCCTCGTCTTTCTTTTTACCCCAGGGCATGTAGCTGCAGGAGGCGAGAACGACTACCAGCAAGAGAATTACGATTTTTCGCATCGAGTGATTATAAATATGTAACTGAGAAAAGTCAAATTTTTAAATGTTGAGGTTTGTGAAGGCTTATATCTCGCCCCGGAAGAGGGGAAGGGAAAAGAAGAACGTGCTTCCCTTGCCGGGGGCGCTCTCCACCCAGATGGACCCCCCGTGCCCCTCCACTATGGATTTCACGATGAAAAGACCGAGACCGCTTCCCTCTCCCTGTTTTCCCAGGCTCCCGCGGCGGTATTTCTCGAAGATGAAGGGGAGCTCCTGGGCCGGTATGCCCACGCCCTTGTCCTCGACATAGGTCACCAGCATGGCGCCCTCGATGCGGGTCCCCACCCTGACCTCGGAGCCCTCCCGTGAGAATTTGAGGGCATTGACGACGAGGTTCGTCATGGCCCTTTCGATGTAGCCCTTGTCCGCGAGAGCAAGGGCCTGGGCGGCCGAGCCGTCGGCAAGGGTGACCCTGGGCCCGTACAACTTCACGACGCCGCGTATGATCTCGTTCATGTCGACAGGGCCGATGACGAGCTCCAGCTTTCCCGATTCGATCCTGGATACGTTCAGGTAGTTCTCGACGAGGTTGTGGATCTTCGACACGTTGTCCGAGACATTGAGTAGTCTCTCCCTGGCGGCGTCTTCGAGGGGTCCGTACTTTCCCTGAAGGATCCTGCTTATGAAACCGGAAACGGGAACGAGGAAAGACCGTATGTCGTGGTTTATCGAGGAGACGAAATCCGCCTTGAACTCCTCTATCTTCTTCTGTCTCGATATGTCCTGAAGGAGCAAGATGTGGCCCCGGGGCGCGTTCTCCAGGGACCAGGGCGAAACGAGCACCTTGAGATACAGGGGTTCGGCGGAATCCTCCCGCGGGATAACGAGCTCCTGGAGGGCGGTGTGGTCATCGCCGGACATGTCGAGCGACGGAAAAAGCCTCTTCCAGGTATCGCCCAGGGCAACCCTGGGATCCGTTCCTGTAATAGCCGCCGCGGCCCTGTTGTAATATATGATGACGCCTTCATGGTCCACGGCGACAACCCCCTCGTCCACGGTCTCCAGGATGGACAGGAACCGCATCCGGTCCTCCCGGATGGTGTTCGTCTTTTCCTCGAGCTCGGCGTTGATAGCCCGTATCCTTTCCATGTTTTCGCCAATGGTCTTCTCCCGCTCGGAGATGGCATCGAGCATCCTGTTGATGGATGACGCGATGAGGCCGAACTCGCGCGTCGTCACCTTCTTCGTGTCGATGCGGGAAAGGGTGTCTCCGCTCTCTATCCTTCCGCATATGTCGAGGATAGCCCGAAGGGAAGGATCGATACCCCGGGTGATCGCGAAAGTTATGACGATCACCGCCGATGTCGCGAGAACGGATATCATGAGAAAGATGAAGAGGAGGTGCTTCTTGAAGGGCGTGAAGATATCCTCGCTCACGGCGATGCCGTAGGACCATATCGGCGACCCCTTCTCGTTGTAGGGCGAGGCTTTGTAGACGGTGTAATAGCGGGACCTTCCGATGGTCGTTCTGCCTATATAGTTCTTTTCGCCATCGTGAAGAGCGGTCATGATCTCTTCCGGAAGTTCCTGGGTATGGGTACCGGTCAGGGAAAATATGGTACTGAACATCCTCCTGTCGTTCCTGAAAAGCGAGACATAGACGGGCTCCCCGCGCTTGCGGGAGAGAAGATCGCTTAAGTTCCTGACGAGGGAATTGGCGTTGTCGAGGATGACGAGCTCGCTCAGGACGACCTTCAGATCCTCGAGGGACATGGAGACAAAGAGGGCCGGGCGCACCCCGTTCCTCGTCTCGATGCTGACGAAACCCCTGGCGGTCGCCCCGGAGGCGGGCAGCGGCAACGTGACGGGAAGATCGGTTCGCCGGCTTCGCAGGGTGAGAATGGACCTGTTCCTATCGTCCACAAGGTGGAGCACGTCGATGTTCTCCCGCTGAAGAAGGTCCGTGAAGATCTCGCGGATCCTGCCGAGGTCCCGCCGCATGATGGCGTCCCTCAGCGGTTGTCGCATCGCGATGAACCTCATCCGCGTTTCCATGTGGTAGAACTCGTTATCCACGGAAAAGGAAAAAAGGTTGATGTCCGAGGCCAGACCCTTTTCCAGTTCGTTCACGGCTATCCGTTCGATGGAGTGGATGCCCGAATAGGTGGTGACGATGGAAAGAAGGACCACGAGGGTGATGAAGAAGAGAAGTATCTTGGTGTAGAGCCTCATCAGAAACTGGTTCCAGGTTTCAGGTTCCAGGTTTCAGGGAAAAGACTGACGGTTGGTCGTGGTTGAACGGTTGGGGGTGGATCCGACCCTATAGATGCAGGAATGGTGGAGGTGACGGGGATTGAACCCGTGGCCCCCTCGTTGCGAACGAGGTGCTCTCCCGCTGAGCTACACCCCCGGGTAGGCATAATCATAGTCCATATTACCCCTCATATCAAGGGTTTTCTGGGAACAACCGCGGTCAGGCCGCGATGGGCTCAAGCAGAAAAGGTTCACCGGTTCAGTATTTCCTTGATCGTCTCTTTGAGTTCCCGCGTGTCTGCCGACTTGACTACGTATCCATCCGAGACCCAGCTGGACAGGTCCTGCTTGAACTCACCGTAAGCCGAACAAAGGATGACGGGCTGGTCCTTGTTGATGTTCTTTATGGCATTCAACGTCTGAATCCCGTCCATAACGGGCATTTTGATATCCAGGACCACCACATCGAAGGGGACGCTCTTGATCTTCTCCAGAGCCTCCATGCCGTTGGACGCGGTTTCCACCTCGTAATCCTCTTCCTCCAGTTCCTCTTTGAATAGCAGCCTGATATTCTCCTCGTCGTCTACGACGAGCACCCGTACTCTTTTCATGCGAACTCCTCTTGCAGCATGTTATTTTTCATAGGGAGATAAACGATGAAGGTCACTCCCTTTCCAGCCACGTTCTCCACCTCTATATGCCCCTTGTGGTTCGTGATGATCTTGTTGGAAATGGCAAGGCCGAGGCCGGTGCCGCGTTCCTTCGTCGTAAAAAAGGGATTGAATATGTTGTCGATGATGGCGGGGTCGATGCCGCCCCCCGTGTCTGTTATCGAAACGGCGACAAAGGGTTGGTCGTTGTACATGACCTTCCGGCTCTTCACCGTTACGGCGCCGTTGCCGCGCATGGCCTCGAAGGCGTTCATGAGGAGATTGATGAAGACCTGCTTCAGCTGCTGGCTGTCGCAGGGAACAGGCTCCAGCGAGGCATCGAAGTCCTTGATGATGGCGACCGATTCCCAGGCCGGGTCGGAAGAAACGATGTACAGGATGTCCTCCAGGAAATCCTGAAGCCTGCAAAACTCCTCGTAAGGCTGGTTCTCCTTGACGTAATGGAGCACTTCGTTGAGAATGGTCTCCAGGCGCGTGACTTCGTTGAGGATGATATCGATATACCGGTTCTCCGTGTGGTCGCTCTGCATCTTCTTGGCCAGCCGCTTGGTGAAACCGCCGATGATGACAAGGGGATTCTTGATCTCGTGAGCAATATTGGCCGTCATTTCCCCGAGACTGCGGAATTTCTCCTGTTCTATAAGCCTCTTCTGGGCATCCGTCAACTCCCGCACCACGTTCCTCAAGCGCGTGTTGAGCAGGGTGTTCTCAAGCCCGCTCGATATGTAGTTCGAAATGGTGTTGATTATGTATTGCCCGTTCTCCTCGATACCGTGCTGGTCGGATTTCTCGCCGCAGAGGGTGATGGTGCCGAGGACCCGGTTCTTCGAGAGAATGGGAGCGGAATAGAGAGAGAAAGGCGGAGTGTCGTCGGGCTGCTCCGACGAACCGTTTCTCAGCGAAACGGGGCGCAGGAGCTTGATGGCCGATCTTTCAAGCTGTTCGACGTAATCCTTCGCGGCGGGGTCTATCATGCCGTAGGTGAACCGCTGCGTCTCCAGCTTGAGAAGGGGATATTCGAGCTTTACGGACACAAAGGAGGCGGAAAGCGACTTTGCGATGATCAGCGCTATGCTCTTCAGGAGCTCGTAAGGCCCCACATTGGATGTAAGGATCTTGCCCAGCTCCGACAGCATTGCCAGCTCACTGATGCGCTTTTTCGAGGAAAGGATGAGCTCGAAGGCCCTGAGGATACCGCCCAATTCGCGGGATATGACGGAGAGGAGGATCTTCTCCTGGTCCTGCAGGGAATCGCGTCCCAGCGAACACAGGACGATCACGCCAAAGAGATAGCTGTCGTCGGACAGGGGGAGGAAGGAGAAGGTCCTGAACCTTTCCAGGTGATCGTCCAGTTCGGGATAGAAAAGGCAGCCGAACCTCGGGGAGATGTCCTTGAAGGTAAAGAACTGGGGAGACCGCCTCTGCGCCACGCTGCCGACGATCCCTTCGCCGATGTGGCAGCGGTAGCGGCTCAATATCTTGAAAAGCATGCTTTTCTGGTTGGCGTAGCGGCAGGTCAGCCTCTTGTCCTTGTCGAAGGTGTAGAC
>LVAA01000103.1 GCA_001603955.1 Syntrophobacterales bacterium Delta_02
CCTATTTTCCTATTGGTCCTATTAGAGCCCCCGCTCCCCCTGCCCCCTCACTCCCTACCTCTTCCTTATCACCTCGATCACCGTCACTTCCGGCGGGGTGAGGAAGCGTATCGGGGGTCCCCATGTGCCGGTCCCCCTGCTTACATAGAGCAGGGAACCGTTCTTTAGCGGGTAGAGGCCAGCGATCATCGGAAAGGACATCCGGGTTATGTATTTGAAGGGATAGACCTGTCCGCCATGGGTGTGGCCGGACAGCTGGATGTCGAATAGTCCCTGGGCCGAACTGGTCACGACAGGACGATGCTTCAGAAAGACGGTGAAGAGGTGCCGCGGCAGTCCCTCCAGCAATACCTTCTCTCCGGCCGGATTTCGGCCCGTCCACCCGTGCCCGGCATCGTCGTCGACGCCCGCCACGTTCATGGCCCCGTCGATAGTGACACCTTCATTGCGGAGCATTCTGAACCCGGCCTTCCTCGTGAAGTCTTCCGAGATCCCGGCACCGGCGTAGAACTCGTGATTCCCCATGACCGCGTATTTCCCGTACCTCGGCTTGATATCCCTGAGCATGTCCGAGAGGCCGTCGATATTGTTGATCTGTCCGTCGACAAGGTCGCCAGTCGACACGACCATGTCGGGAGACGCTTGCTTAATGACCGCCACCACTCTCCTTAATACCCTCTGCCTGTTGACGAGCCCGAGATGGATATCGGAGACCTGGACTATCGTCACCTTGCCGATCCCGGCCGGCAGCTTGGACGTTTCGACGCTCACCCTCTCCGTACGGATCGTCAGGGCCTCATGGTAACCGTACACCACGGTAAAGACCGATACCGCGACGGGTACGAGAAAAAGCACGAGATTTGAGCGCACCATCGCCGGCAGCCCCACCTTGAAAAGCGACGCCGCAATGACGACGCACAGCCTCACGATATCGATCGTCAGGGATGTGACGAAGAAGATGAAGATGGCGCCCATCCACATGTAGCCGGCATACGCGAACGCGCGCGCGATGGCTTCCTGCCCCCCCTGTTCGAGGGCACGGACGAAGAGAGGCATGAAAACACAGAACAGGAGAACGAGCGCAACGATGCAGCCCGTGAGCGGCCGGAACCGGAAGGCATTCCACGCCTTTATGAAGACATACGCGTGAAGCGCCGTATAGAGCGTAAAGAATGTGATAAAGAACAGGCTCATTTTGTATCCTTACATTTCGGCGTTGCGGTCTCCCCGACAGTTCTTGCTCCATAAGATAAGCACGACCGGCCGTCTCCGCAAAGGGGTAGGGCTAAATAGTACCCTCGACCCGGCATATGGAAGTCTTTATATCGCTTGCGCATGAGACTCCTCCAGGTCTCTGCGGGAGGTTCCTCGTTCCCGGCAGTGCCCCACCCAAATGAAACACGGCCAGCGAAACATAAGGGGTATCGCAACGGACGGTCTCACCGGACAAAGTCAACTCCTTCTTCAGGTCCCCCCGGGCCTGACAAGACCGTTGGAAAAATGCGGAGCACTGCGCCATTAACGATAACACGAGACCTTTCAGATGAACGCCTCTTCATGTCAATCAGCGTTCAGTCTACAGAACCCGAAAAACACTGTCAAGGACAAAGACCGTTCCAGGTTTCAGGAAACAAAGACCATTCCAGGTTCCAAGTTTCAGGTTTCACGAAAAAGACAGTTGCGGGTTCCGGGTTGCGCGTTTCGAGTCAAATGCCAAAGAGGGACCGTGAAGATTGTAAAGATTCCGATCTTCGAGGTCTTTTCACCTGAAACCTGAAACCTGAGACTTGGAACCGTCTTTAGATCCCTGCCGCTTTCGCCAGGCCGTAGGCGGCCATTCCCATGAGATAAGACAGGAGGAGCATGAAGAGGAAGGATATGATGAACCATTTCTTGTCGCCCATCTCCTGCTTCATGACGATCGTGGTCGGAGCGCAGGGTATGAAGAGCATGAGCACCACGAGGAAAGAGATCGCCGACGCGTGCGGGATCGCGTTGGACAGGACCGCCATCAGGCCCTGATCGCCCACATTGTAAAGAATGCCCAGTGTGGCAATGGAATTCTCCTTGGCTATGACACTGGACAGGAGGGCTACCACCATCCGCCAGTCGAGGCCCAGGGGCTTCCCTATGGGCTCGAGAACGATCCCCATCTTTCCCAGGATGCTCGCCTCTATGCCCCCTGCGGGCACGTTCGAAATGATCCAGAGAAAGATGGAGAACAAAAGGATGACTGTCCCCGCTTTCTTGACAAACGCGATCGTCCGGTGCCAGACAACTATCCAGATGGTCCTGAAATCCGGTTTATGATACAGGGGGAGCTCCATGATGAAAGGCACCGCTTCCTGGCGCAGCACGAATCTGCCTATGAACATACCCGCCACGCCGAGCATGACGACATTGAGCGCAACGAGAAACCATGTCACGACGAGCGCGTTGCCCGCGAAGACCGCCGCGGCGACGAAGGTTATCACAGCAAGCCGTCCCGTGCACGGAACAAAAGGAGTGAGAAATATGGTGAGGAGCCTCGCTCTTCTCGATTCGACTATCCGTGCCCCCAGGACAGATGCCACGTTGCACCCGAATCCAAGGCACATGGGCAAAAAGCTCTTTCCATGGAGGCCGATGATGTGCATGAACCTGTCCATGACAAAAGCGGCCCTCGCCATGTATCCCACGTTCTCCAGAAAGGACATGACGAAGAAAAATATAACGAGTATCGGAACGAACGTCAGCACAGACCCTGCTCCTCCGATAACCCCATCCACGAGGAGCCCCTTTATCCACTGTGGCTCCCCCTTGAGGACCTGCTCGACGAGAGAGCCCGAAGAGGCCACCAGGGACTCCAGGTACCCCTGAAGAGGATATCCGATCGCGAAGGTGACAACGAAGACAATGGCAAGGATCCCGAGAAGCACGGGTATGCCCGTCAACGGGCGCGTCAGGACGTGGTCTATGCGGTCCGTCATCAGGACCTGCCCGCGTTTGAACCGCGACACCGCCGCCCGCGTTGCCTCCTCTATCCAGTCGTAACGACCCCCTACAACCGCGCGCAGGGCATCCTCGTGCTCGACGAGCAGGCTCCGTATCTCCGTCCAGATGTCCTCGGGAATGATACCCTGAAAGGTCTCGGTCACCTCGGAATCACCCTCCATCAACTTCGTAACGACCCACTCCGCCGTATAGGGCAAGGGTATATGATCCTTGATAAGCCCTGATATCTTGAGGTATATGTCCTGATGGTCCTGCGTCACCCGGGGTATCTTCGGATTGTATCCTCCACTGTTTTCAGTGATCTTCAGGATCTCACCCAGGAGTTCCTTGATACCCTTGTTCTTCGTCGCCACCGTCGGCACCACCGGCAGGCCGAGTGATTCCTGAAGGGCCTCCGTGTCTATGTGTACCCCCTGGTTCTCGGCGACATCGAGCATATTGACCGCTACGACGACAGGCGATCTCAAGAGAAGAAGTTCTGTCAGGAGATAGAGGCTTCTTTCCAGAGCGGAAGCGTTCACGAAAAGAACGGTCACATCGGGATGCTCGTGGATGAGGAACTCCCGCGTCACCCTCTCCTCTTCGGAGTAGGCACTGAGACTGTACGTGCCGGGGAGGTCCACAAGCCTGATCTCGGTATCCTTCACCCTGTGGATGCCTTCCTTGCGCTCCACCGTCTTTCCCGGCCAGTTGCCTATGTGCTGCGAAAGTCCGGTCAAAAGGTTGAAGACCGTTGTCTTACCCACGTTCGGCTGTCCCGCCAGGGCGACGAGAAGGCTGTGCCCCGGCTCGGGCTGCCCCTGAATGTCGTGAAGACTTTCCCTCTTGACGAGTATCTTCTCCGCCTGGCCCTTGCCGAGGGCGACACGTGTATCCGAAGCGAGGACGATGATCTGCCCTCGGCTCTTCCGGAGAAGTTTGATCCTTGTCCCCGGAATGATGCCCATCGCCGCCAGACGCCCGGTCAGCGCCTCTCCTCCCGAGAGAAGACGCACCGTTGCCTCCTGTCCCTCATCGAGAGCGGTTACAGGGAACAACTCCTCGCTCATGTCCGCAAACCTTTCATTTTCCGTTTGGTTATACTATGGAGATAACCAAGAGTAAAGAAGAAAGACCGTTTCAGGTCTCAAGTTTCAGGAAGAAAAGACCGTTTCAGGTCTCAGGTTTCAGGTTTGAGGCAAAAGACAAAAACAACAGCTTGTTCCCGGTCCTTGTTCTTAACTTGAAACCTGGAACTTGGAACCTGTAACGGTCTTCTAGTGTGTCATGAGTTCTTTGGCGGCTTCGTAGGCATCGTTCAGGGCCGTAGGGTGGGAAAGGATAGCGCCTTTCGCGTCTATGCCCAGGTAGGCCAGGGTCTTGTGCTCTTCGACGCTCACACTTCGGAAAAAGGCGGTTGCCGTAGCACCGGCGCAATCGGCCCCCACCTGTTTCTTCATCCCGCCGACAAGGATGAGCAAACCCTTGCGGTGCACGGCCCCGTGCAGCGGCACGTTGTGTATGTACTTCTCGCACCACAGGGGCTGGCAACGGTCGATCATGATCTTCGTCTGGGCCGACAATCCCGAGAAATAGATCGGCGAGGCCAGAATGATCCTGTCCGCCTGCCTGAGGGCCGGATACACCTGCTGCATCTGGTCCTTGAGAACGCACACCCCCGTATCGGTACACCCTCCGCAGTTTTGACAGGGCCTTATGTTCATCTCGTTCAGACGAAAGACGTCCACACGGTGCAGGTGCCGGTCGATGCCCTTCAGCACCGACGTGACGAGGAGGTCCGTGTTGCCCCCTACCCTGGGACTTCCATTAAATACAACAAGTCTCACCTATCCTCCATAAAAGCAGCGCCGGGGGGAGGCTTGCCTCTCCCCGGCCCCTCTCCAGCATATCGATATCAGGCCACCTTGTAGAAGGCCACCTTCTTTGCCTTGCAGACCGGGCACTCATCAGGCGGCTCTCCCTCCACGGTGTTGCCGCACACCTTGCAGACCCAGTAGTCCGTCTCCTCATTCTTTCCGAGCGCGTCGAGCGCCTTCTGGTAAAGACCCGCGTGCACGATCTCCACATCATTGGCGAATTGAAAGGTCCTCACGGCGCCCGCGTTCCCCTCCGCCTTCGCGTCCTCGATCATCGCGGGGTACATGGACCTGAACTCGTGGGTCTCACCGCCGACGGCCTCCATGAGGTTCTCTTTCGTGCTCTTTATGCCTTTGAGTTCCCTGAGATGATTGTGGGCGTGGATGGTTTCCGCCTCCGCCGCCGCCCTGAAGAGCTTCGCTACCTGCTTGAAACCTTCCTCATCGGCCTTCTTCGCGAAGGCGAGATACTTCCGGTTGGCCTGCGATTCGCCGGCGAATGCTTCCTCGAGGTTCTTTTGGGTTTTCGACATGATCCCTCCTTCTGGTCTTATTCACATATATGGTCGGGCCATCTAAAACTTTCCGTGATATTCCTTCAAACGCTTCGCGAAGTTCTGGCCGAACTCGTAGCACTTGTCCATGTCCTCATCGGATGGTTTGTACAGCACCTGGAGACCGGGTTCGACCGTTTCAAGACCCATCTGCTGGAACCTGGTGTAGGCCTCCTTGACCGCCCCGCCTCCCCATCCATAACTGCCGAACCCGCCGACGATCCTGTCCTTCGGTCTCAGGCCCGCAAGATGATACAGAAACTCCGCAACGGATGGGAACATGACGTTGTTGATGGTCGGGGTACCGATCAGGCAGCCCCGCGACTTCCAGAACTCCTTTATCGCCTCGCTCATGGGCGTTGACCTCAACTTGATCACCTTGCACGTAACCCCCTCGTCCTTGATGCCGTTCATGATGGGATCGCTCATGAGTTCCGTCGAGTGCCACATCGTATCATAGATAATGACGGCGGAGAGGTCCGCCTTGCCCTTCGCGAGGTCGAGATACCTCTGTATGATGTAACCCGGGTCCTTCCTCCATATGATCCCGTGATCGGGCGCTATCATATCGATCTCGAGCCCGAGCTTCACGATCTCCCCTATCTTCGCCTCGATGAGCTTCCCGAAGGGCATGAGGATATTGGCGTAGTAATCCACGATGGCGTCTTCAAGCTCGAACCGGGAATGACAGGAGAAGAACTCATCGTCGAACCTGGCCGCCGAGGCCATGTGCTGGCCGAAGGCATCCTGTGATATGAGGAGCTTCGCCTCGGGTATGTAGGTCACCATGGAATCCGGCCAGTGAAGCATCGGCGTTTCCAAGAACGTCAGCGTGTACTTTCCCGTCTTCAGGGTATCGCCGCTCTTGACTATCCTGAACTTCCAGCGCGACGTGTCGAAACTGCGGTCGAGACCCTTCTTTCCCCTTTCCGTGATGAAGATGGTCGCGTCAGGGGTATACTCCATGATCGCCGCGATGCTGCTGGCATGGTCCGGTTCGATGTGGTTTATCACGATGTTCTTGATCTTGTAGGGATCGACGACACGCCTTATGTTCTCCAGGGCCGTCGCGCCGAAATCGTGCTTGACGGTGTCCACAAGGGTCACTTCGTCATCCATGACAAGGAAGTTATTATACGTGGTACCGTTCTTAGTAATATACCCGTGAAAGTCCCGGATGGCCCAGTCGATCACTCCAACCCAGTAAATGCCTGGCTTGATCTCTATCGGCTTCATTTGTCCTCCCTTTCAGTAAGATGGAAAGCGCTTTGTTGACGTACTAAAAGATAAAACCTCGCCGTGAAAAAGACAAGCACCGGTTGCGATCCCGCCGCAAAAAAAACGGGTAAGAGCCGTAAGGCCTTACCCGTTCCTGTAAGCCATATCGACACCTCTAAGCAGCCTTGCCCCTGAGCGCCTCCCAACTCTTGAGGATCTGCAGGCCCATGTAAAGTTGAAAATCCTCATCTTCGAGGTTCTTGATGGTGATATCCTCGGGTCTCTTGGGCATAGGGCTCCTGTCATTGTTTTTCTCGAGATCCTTTTCCGTGATGGGGGTCAGCTTCTCCCTCGACCTCACAAAGGTATTCTCGACGGTAATGTCCGGCACGATCCCTTCCGACTGGATGGACCGCCCCTTCGGCGTGAAGTATTTTGCCGTCGTCAACCGCACTGCCGAACCATCACCCAGGGGGAATATCGTCTGTACCGAACCCTTGCCGAAGCTCTTCGTGCCCACGATGATGGCCCGCTTGTAGTCCTGGAGGGCCCCCGCGACGATCTCCGACGCGCTCGCGCTGCCTTCGTTGACGAGAACGACCATGGGTCCCAGGTACTCCTGGCCCTTCTTCTGGGCATAGAACTTCATCTTGCCGTCATCAGGGCCCTTCTTGCCTCCCCTGCCCTCTATGGAGACGATGACGCCCTCGGACAGGAATTTATCCGTAACCTCCACCGCCTGTTCCAGAAGACCCCCGGGGTCGTTCCTGAGGTCCAGTATCAGTCCTTTCAGCGGTCTCCCCTTGTTGATCTTTTCAAGCTCCCTGAGCGCGTTGTCCAGGTCCTTCGATGTCTTTTCCTGGAACTGTGCGAGACGGATATAACCGTATTCGTCGGAAAGCATCCTGAACTTGACGCTTTTGACGAAGATGATATCGCGGACAACGGTGTATTCCTTCAGGCCCTGCGTCCCCTCACGGGCCACGCTCAGGGTGACCGCCTTGCCCTTGGGCCCCCGTATCAGTTTCACGACATCCATGAGACCCATGTTCTTCGTCGGCTTGCCGTCGATCTTCACGATGTGGTCTCCCGCCTTCATGCCCGCCTTGAACGCCGGCGTGTCCTCTATGGGAGTGATGACCGTCGGGAACCCGTCCTTTATGGTGATCTCGATGCCGATGCCGCCGAACTCACCCTTGGTGTCGGTTTGCATCTCCTTGTACATATCCGGGGGAAGGAATGATGAATGAGGATCGAGGGACTCAAGAATGCCCTTGATGGCCGCGTACACGATGTCCTTGTCTTTCACGTCCTCCACGTAGTTGCGCTTCACAAGGTCGATAACGTCGGAAAACGTCCTTAAGTACTCATATATCTCCTTGTTATCCCCATCCTGCGCCGTTCTCTTTCCGTAGGCACCGATGTAGATCCCGAGGAGAAAGATGGACACCAGGAACAGGCTTACGAAGATCTTTGTTTTCTTGTTCATTCAACCCTCCGTGTTGGATGATGATACTACAATAGCAGTGAAGTTTCAACCGTCTCCCCTTTGTGGTATGATGGGTGATGGAAACGGTCTTTGTCGCCATGAGCGGGGGATTCGACAGCTTCCTGGCGGCACATCTCCTTAAGAAGGCGGGTCACCGCGTCGTCGGTGTGACCTTCACGCTCTTCGAGGGGTCCCTCTTCGACGATTGGGACCCCGCACGGTCAGGTTCCCGGTCCGCCGTCGTCGAAGCGCGGGAGCTTTGTCACGACCTCTGTCTGCCCCATCACGCTGTCGACCTCAGCGACGCCTTTACCCGGTGCGTCATCGAGCCTTTCATAGAAGGCTACCGCCGGGGCACCACTCCCAACCCCTGCGTCCTGTGCAACCGGTTTATCAAATTCGGCGCCTTTTACGAACGGGTCGTGGAAATGGGGGCGGAGATGATGGCCACCGGCCACTACGCACGCACCGAGCGACAGGACGGGGATGTCTTTCTCAGAAAGGGCAGGGATGCGAACAAGGATCAGTCCTACTTCCTCTATCCCATCGACAGGGAAACGCTCCTGAGAACGGTCTTCCCCCTCGGGGACCATACCAGGGAGGAATTGCTCGTCCTTGCCCGGAATGAGGGACTGCGCTTTCCCCGCTCCCGCCAGAGCCAGGATGTCTGTTTCCTTGCCGGCCGCAGATATACCGAGTTCCTGTCCCGGTTCATCAAATCCCGGCAGGGGAGCGTCTACCTGACGGACGGCACGCTCCTCGGGCGGCATGAAGGCGTCCACCTGTTCACCATCGGCCAGAGAAGGGGTATAAACATCCCTTACAGTGAGGCCCTCTACGTCGTCGACATCCGCGCCGACGAGAACACCGTCATCGTCGGCACGAAGACAGACCTGGCAGCTCACGCCCTGACTGCCCGGGATGTCTCGATCCCCTATCCCCTGGGCGATGGGTTAAGCGCCAGGGTCCGTTACCGCCAGCCCGACAGGCCCTGCACGTGCAGCGTTCGGGGCGACACCCTTTCGGTCAGGTTCGCCGAACCCGTGGACGGCGTCACACCGGGTCAGTCTGTGGTACTTTATCGTCACGACATCGTCGCCGGGGGCGGAGTCATAGAAAAACGTGTTGCATTGGAAGAGACCATATTATAATATCTTTGGGAAAGGGGGTGACTGTATGCCAATATACATACTCGTGAGCAAGCTGACCTACGAAGGCAGAAAGACGATCAAGAACAATCCCGAGCGAATCAGGGAGGTCGATCAGGAGATCGAAAAGATGGGCGCCAAGGTCCTCGCCCAGTACGCCACGCTGGGTATGTACGATTTCATCAACATCGTTGAAGCACCCGACAACGAAACGATCGCCCGCGTCTCCACCGAACTCGGTGCCCGCGGCACCGTGGAAATAACCACACTATCCGCCATACCCGTCTTCGAATTCGTGGAGAAAATGGGGTAAAGAAACCATTAGAACCGCTTGAACCGTTAGAACCGTTAGAACCGTTAGAAAGTGCAAACAAAATGAAACCCCGGACGATGGAATGACCGTCCGGGGTTCTTAGTCTTTGATTTCTATCTGTTCTAACGGTTCAAGCGGTTCTAACGGTTTCTTTTATCCCATCCTGTTCCTGAAGATATCCCTTGCTATGACAACCCGCTGCACCTGATTCGTTCCTTCATATATCTGGGTGGCCTTCGCGTCTCGCATCATGCGCTCCACCGGGTATTCCTTCGTGTAACCGTATCCGCCAAGTATCTGGACCGCGTCCGTCGTGACCTTCATCGCCACGTCGGCCGAATAGACCTTTGCCATGGCCGAGAGCTTGTCGACACCGATGGCGCTCATCTTGTCCCTCTCGTAGACCTTCATGTCAAGGAGGTTGGCCGCGTCATAAACGAGGGCCCTGGCAGCCTCGACCGATGTGGCCATGTCGGCGACCATGAACTGGATACCCTCGAAATCCGCCAGCTTCTGCCCGAACTGCACCCTCTTCCAGGCATATTCGACGGCGAAATCAAGGGCACCCTGGGCAATGCCCACCGCCTGCGCCCCGACAGCGGGACGGGAAAGGTTGAGGGTCGACATGGCGATATCCCATCCCTGCCCCTCTTTTCCCATCAGATTGCCCTTTTCCAGCCTGACATTGTCGAATATGATCTCGGTTATATCGGAACCGATCATACCCATCTTGTCCTCGCTCTTGCCGATGATAACCCCGGGGTAGTCCTTTTCGACGTAGAAGGCCGAGATGCCCTGGGTGCGCTTCGCCGGGTTTGTTGAGGCAAATACCGAAAAGAACTGGGCGTTCGCACCGTTGGTGATCATCGATTTCTTTCCGTTGAGGTAGTAATGATCGCCCTCCCTCACCGCCGTCGTCCTCATGTGGGAGGCGTCGGAACCCGCATCGGGCTCCGTGAGCGCGAAGGCGACAACATACATCTTGTCGGGTTCACAGAGCTTGCCGTAGATATACTCCTTCTGTTCCTCGTTCGCCGCTACCATGATAGGCATAACACCCACATTGTGGGCCAGAGGTATGAGGGAGGATGCTCCGGACACCTTCGCCAGTTCTTCTATGACAAGGCACAGGGACGTGATGTCGCCATCGAGGCCCCCGAACTTCTCGGGAAGCATGAGGTAGAGAAAGCCGTGCTTCTTATATATATCCACGAGGTCCCAGGGGAAAGCACCCGTGGAGTCGATCTCTTTTGCGCGCGGGGCCACTTTTTCTTTGGCCAGTTTTTCGGCGATCTTCTGTATCATGCCGTGTTTATCCGAAAGATTCAGCATCCGTCTAACC
>LVAA01000275.1 GCA_001603955.1 Syntrophobacterales bacterium Delta_02
GTCACTCAATTGGGAGACCGGCAAATCGACCCCATGGAGCTGACCGAACAGATCCTGACGGAATTTCCTGAAATTGCCGGCCTGATCCTGGTCACGGAAGGTTTTGTGTCAGGCCCGGAAACGATTAACAAGCTCGCAGCCAGGAGCAAAGAACTCAGGCCGGATGTGGAAATTCTCGTCTGGAAATACAATGGCCCCGTGGGTGATGACTATAACGGACGTGTCTTTGCGTTCACCAAAGACTGTTCCACCGATGTCATTCAGATCGTCACCTGGGACAAAGGTTACAAACAGGAACTTGATGGCGAATTCCGTTATGTCTATGATTATTCGATATCGGTCCCCGGTCCCGGTCTCTGGTCCCGGGAGCAAATAAAAATAGAAAAAGCCAAAGGGGCGGAGAAAATTTATGCCCGCGCCGATGGCTGGAACACCTGGATGTTCGGCACGCTGCCCTATTTGCCCTTGCCCCGGCTGTGGCTCGAAAAACACGATTTACTGCTGGATTACGGAGTTAATGGCACACTGGACAGTTGGACATACGGATTCACGGCCAATTTTGTCGCTGAACTGAAAAACCTGTATTGCTGGGATGACGCGCCCGAGCGTCAACCGGCTTTGCGCCGGATTGCGGCGCGCGAGTTCGGACCGGACAATGCGGACGATGTGTTGAAGGCCTGGGAATTGTTCAGCGAGGCGGCCGCGATAACCCCTGAATCCGGGCATGGACTTTCCGCCGCCGCGATCGGAATACCGCTGTTTTTCGGGCTTCCGCCGGAAAGAATGTGGCAATGCGAGGCGGAAAAACAGTACGCCGACAACACGGTCTACGGGATGACGACCAGCAGATATTGGCCCTATTTGCCGCAATTCGCGAATTTTTTCCCTGATTTTTCCAATCATGAAAATATGGCGGAAATCTATTGCGGCAGTTATTTACAGTACTTTGAAGCCAAATCCAACCGCCTTCAGGTGCCGTCGTCGGAAGGCGAAGGTTTCAGCTTGCCGGTATACTTGAAATACCTGAAACTGGCCGCCGATAAATTCGCCGAAGGCATACAATTTTATCGTAACGCGGCACGCAACAGCCCTGAATACTGTCGCCGCCGGGCCTTGCGCCACGCGTTGATCGCGGAACAAATGAATTATCTGCATTTAAGCACGATCGCCATACTTGAGTTTGAAAATTGCCGTTTCAACCTCCGGGAAGATAAAAGTCTGATAAAAAATATGCGGCGGATCGCCGAAGCCGAACTCGAACGTACCTGCGAAGCAAAAGCGCTGATGATGAAAGATTCAAGGATCGGTTTTGAAAATGAAAGCGATTATTTCTATACGCCCCACTCGCTCCAGGAGAAAATAGAGTTGCTTAAAGATATACTGAACAGGCAGATTCCTGAATTTGAAGAAATCAGCATGGTAAAAAAGCCTGATTCGATTTGAAAAAACATTCCAGAGACAGGAGGTATTGAAACCGATGGAACTCAGGTTGATCGAATGCGCGGGAACGCCCCGCGAAATGGGACGCCAGTATGGAGAACAGGCCAGAGATGAGATTCTTTTCAGCTTTGAACTACATGGCGGCAGTCTTGATATGCCCGGCCGGGAAGGCTTCATCCGGCACAGTGAAAGGGCTCTGCAAACATTTGCCCCGGATATACTTGAAGAATTGAAAGGCATCGCCGAAGGCGCCAATGCCGATTACAGAAAAGTATTGATGGTCAATCACGTGGATACCTTTGGCAATGATGCCGACCGTTGCACACCGGTAATCCTCCGACAAACCCCGGACGGTACGATTATTGCCAAAAACAACGACACGCCGGTAAAGGAGAATT
This sequence comes from Syntrophobacterales bacterium Delta_02, assembly GCA_001603955.1. GTDB lineage: Bacteria > Desulfobacterota > Syntrophorhabdia > Syntrophorhabdales > Syntrophorhabdaceae > Delta-02. Next base: position 1,839 of record LVAA01000275.1, read on the forward strand.
ATCCTTTCATTATCCGCAAATGCCGCCCGGAGCAGGGAATTCCTTTTATCCAGGTGACTTACGCGGCCTGGGTCAGCGGGCTTGATGCGATGAACGCGGAAGGGCTGGCGAATACCCACGGCTCGATCGGTTCCGTATTTGACAAAAGCGGCATGCGTATCGATATCAGGCTTTACGCCTGCCGCTTGCTCCGGGAATGCCGGACCACGGAAGAATTCATCAGACGCCTAAGCGAAGTTCCGCTCACCGGCAAAGGATTCGGGATTGCGGTCGGCGATGCCGGAGGCAATACCGCGATGGTGGACGCGGCCGTCCCCTGCATAGCGGTTTCCGCCAGAAATAAACA
>LVAA01000276.1 GCA_001603955.1 Syntrophobacterales bacterium Delta_02
ATGCTGCGCCTTGGCTTTGACATGGGCAAGGAAGCCGATGCCATCGAGGCGGCCGTGCGCAAGGCTCTGGCTGATGGTTTCCGCACTGGCGACATTATGGAACCCGGCAAGACCCTCATGGGGTGCAAAGAAATGGGCGACAAGGTTGTGGAGCGGCTGTAGCCGCTGTTTCGAACCAGTTCAAAAGGCCGTCCGCACCACCGGGCGGCCTTTTGTGGTTTTTATCATGCAGACTTTTGCACAAGCCACAGAGGCAAGATTATGAAAGCGACCACAGGCAAGCTGAGCGACTGGGTAGTAAAAAGCGCGTGCGGCAGAAATTTTGAAACGCAGCTTCATGATGTTGCAACCACAGGGCAGCACGGCGAGCCGCAGGTGCTGCGGGCAATGGCACTTGGGGCCAACGGGTTTGTAGGCGCTCCGCAACAGGCGGATCTGGCGCTGGTTTTCGGCTGTTACAGGCCGTTCAGCACACCCAATATTTTGCGCGAGGTGGCGTGGATTTTGGGACGTCTTGGCATGGCCCACACCTGGCTGGAGAAAGAAAACTGCTGCGGCCTGCCCCTGATGCATCAGGTCGCCTCAGAGGACAGGCCGCAGATGGTAGAAACCGCCAAGGGCTTTGTGCGGGGCAACAAAGCGGCGGCAGCGCAAAGGGGGGCATCCCGCCTCGCATATTGCTGTGCGGGTTGCGCGCATGTGGCAAAGTCGGTTGACGCTGAGGCCGAGCTTTCGCACAGCTATATCCTTGATGTGCTGCTGGATGCCCTGCAAGGGCGAAGCCTGCGCATCAGGCCCTTGAAAGTGGCGTATTTTGAAGGTTGCCACACTTCGTACCGCAGGCATTTTCCGCAAACATCGCTGAACTGGCCTGCCTACAGGCAGTTTCTTGAAGGGGTAGAAGGGCTTGCCGTTCAGGATATTGCGGGCGGCCTGTGCTGTAAGAACCACCCTGATCGCATTGTGGCGGCAGCGCAGGAAGGTCGGGCGGATGCCCTTGTGTGCGCCTGCTCCGGCTGTACGGTAGCTGTTCGCGCCGCAGGCCAGGGCAAGATCAGGATCATGAGCTATACCGAATTGCTGGCCCGTTCGCTGGGATATGAACCATCCGGGCTGTAAATCTTCCGTAGGGCAAACTGTCAAAATGAGCGCGGCAAGTTTGCATCTGCCGCGCTTTTTCATGCGTGGCCGTGGCGGTGAAAAAAGGATGTTATCTGCTTGCCCAGCATGACCAGCACAACCGAGGCGCCAATAAAGGCCACCCCTGCAACGAGCGACATGCTGAACGGTTCGCTGAATACCAGAATGCCCACCACCACTGCGGTTACAGGCTCCATGACGCCAAGAATGGATGTCAGCGTGGAGCCTATGCGCTGTACGGCAAGAATGAGGGTGAGGTTTGAAATGACGGCTGTCACCACAGCCAGCAAGGTCGCGAGCAGCAGTTCCCACCAGGAGTGCAATGGTTGGAATGAGCCGGTAAACAGGGCGTTGGCTCCGGAAATAACCGTCCCAAAGGCCAGCACGTAAAACGTCATCACAAGGCCGCTCATGTTGGGAATGCGCGCGGCATAAATAGCTGTGATGTACACGGCGTTGCACAGAGCGGAAAGCAGGAGCAGGGCCACGGCCAGCATGCTTGCGCCGCCCATGTCTCCATCATTGCCGCCGCAGAGCAGATAAACTCCAGCGATAGCCAGCAGGATGGACAGTGCCGTAATCCAGGAGAAGCGCTCGTGATAAAAAACAATCATGATCAGCATGACCATGACGGGGTAGGTGAATTGCAGCGTAGCCACAACACCGCTTGGCATGTGCTTGAATCCCCAGAAAAAAAGCAGGGCGGCCATGGTATACATGAAGCTCATTCCGGCAAGCTTGCACAGGTCAATGCCGCGCGCGCTGAATCTTTCGCCACGAATGGCAAGCACTATGCCCAGCACAACCGCAGCAATGGCAAAGCGATAGAACAGGGCCGAAGGCCCTGAAACGCCGCCATGCATCAGCGGCAGTGTAAACAGAGGGATAAGGCCAAAGGCCGCAGAAGA
>LVAA01000277.1 GCA_001603955.1 Syntrophobacterales bacterium Delta_02
CTGCTTGACCGGGCGGACAGTCTGCTCTTTGCCATTCCCACCGCTTATTTTATCCTCCGTCTTGCCGGACGGTAATACATACTGCTATAGGCGCGAGGATCGATCCCGAAATCTGACGCAAAGTGAGAAAGGACAGGTACACAGATGCATAAAAAAGCGAAAAAGATCCTGCTAGGCGCGGGAGTCGCTGCCGCTTCCATTGGAATGATCTCTTCAATTTCCTATTTCATCACGAAGAAGCTTGTAGGGATCGCGTTGGATAGAAAGGCTGATCCACAGAATGAAGATTCTCTTGATAAGCTTGCCGGTTCTTCCGAGATGAAAAAGATCTATGATGCGCGAAATGCGGCGGCGGAAAAGCTGCTTGTAGCCGGGTGCGAATCAGTCATGATCCGTGCGCATGATGGCGAGCAGCTCGTTGGACATCTGTATCGCGCATCCGGTGCCAAAAGGACCATAGTCGCCATGCATGGCTGGTGGTCGTCCTGGTTAAACGATTTCGGGATCATAGCCCCTTTTTTCTTTGAAAACGATTGCAATGTTCTCTTTGCCGAACAGCGCGGTCAGGGCGAGAGCGGCGGAGAATATATGGGTTTCGGCCTTACAGAGCGCTACGACTGCTTCGATTGGATCTGCTGGCTCAACGATCACGGCTTTGCGGAATTGCCGATTTATTTGTGCGGTGTGTCTCTGGGCGCGTCAACGGTGTTGATGACGACCGGCTTTGATCTGCCGGAAAACGTATGCGGCGTCATTGCAGACTGCGGCTACACCTCTCCGAAGGCGATCTGGAAGCACGTGATGGAAAAGAATCTTCATTTGCCGTATACGGGAGTCTTCGGCAGGATCGTAGACGATATGTGCAAATCCAAAATCCGTTACAGCTCCGACGAATACTCCTGCCTGAAAGCGCTTGAAAACTGCCGCGTCCCTGTTCTGTTTATCCACGGAACCGATGACAGCTTCGTTCCGGTCGAGATGACCTATGAAAACTATAAGGCCTGCCGTTCGCCGAAGAAGCTGTTTGTCGTCCCCGGCGCAGATCACGGGATGAGTTACTTAGTCGATCGAGACGGCTATCAAAAGGCAGTTCTGGATTTTTGGAAGGACTGCGACAATTCTCAAGTCAAAAACAAGTGAGGATCTCGTGCAATGCTGTATCTATTGAGAAAAATGATCCGCAGACTGCCGGGTGTTGTGATTAAGCAGGTGCCACTTCCAACTCCGGAGGTCGTCATCGGCTTTGGAGAACGAGAACAGGCAGCCGCGCTTTGCAAAAAGCACGGCTTTCAGCGTGTTCTGCTTGTAACGGACCGAACGATCTTTTCTCTGGGTTACCAAGAAAAGATCGTTGCTGCGCTGCAGGAGCAAGGCATTTCCTGGACTGTCTTTTCGGAGATCGACTCCGAACCGAATCTAGCAATCATTGATCATGGAAGGGAAGCCTTGTCCGGCTGCAATGGGGATGTGATCCTTGCGCTTGGCGGCGGTGCGGTGCTGGATTCCTGCAAGATGATCGCCGCCGGCGGGAGATTGCAGAAACAGTCCTCCAATGATCTGTTGCAAAAGTTCCTGCTTGTAAAGCACAAAACCATTCCGATCATCGCCATCCCGACCACTGCGGGCACCGGCGCGGAGATTACCGTCGCCGCGGTTGTGACCAACCGAAAAGGGAAAAAGGAGCCGACTGTGGTTGTCGGCCTGGATGTGCGGGCTGTGATCCTGGACAGCGAGCTGACAGTGAACGCTCCGATGAAGATCACCTGCGCCTGTGGGATCGATGCGCTCAGCCATGGGCTGGAGGGCGCCGCGGCAGATGTGCGCGTGGCGGAGGAGGATCGGCAAAAAAGCATGGAATGCGTCAGGCTCGTATTGGAAAACCTGCCGATTCTGATTCGGGAACCGTCCAATCTGATCGCGCGGCAAGCAATGAGCTTTGCCGCGAACTACGGCGGAAACGCCATCAACAAGCAGCTTGCCGGCTATGTCCACGCCTTTGCCCATTCCATCGGAGCCAAGTATCATATCCCCCATGGAGAGGCGATCGCCCTGGCGTTGCTCCCGGTCATGCGGTTTCAGAAGAACCGCTGTCTTGGGAAGCTTGCAGAGCTCTCCCGATACTGCGGTCTTGCCGACGAATCGGAATCGGACGCTTCTGCGTGTGACAAGCTGCTGGATGCCCTGCAGGAGCTGATCGAGCTATGCGGCTTTGACTTCCAAAAGGGCCTGATACAGAAGCAGGATTACGCGAGCCTTGCGCGGGCGATCTGCTGGGATTCCATCAACTACTCCCCGCCGATCGTCTTGCGGGACAGGGATATTTACAAGCTTTTGGATGAAATGAATGAACTGTGAGGGATTCTAATGTACACAGAACAAGAGATTTCGGCAATCGTAGAAAAACAGCGGTCATTCTTTCGCAGCGGCAAAACGCTGGACGTCTCCTGGCGGATCGCGCAGCTCAAAAAGCTGAAGCAGGCGGTGCTCGCCCATGAAAAGGAATTTGAGGCTGCGCTGCACGCCGATCTGGGCAGGAGCAAGGAGGAAGCCTATCTCTGCGACATCGGGCCGCTGATCGTTGAGATCAACGAGACCATTCACGGTCTACGCAAATGGGCAAGACCGGAGCGGCATTACAGCGGGCTGATGTGTTTTCCCAGTCTGACGACCAAGGTCTGCAAGATGCCCTACGGCGTGACGCTGATCATCAGCCCCTTCAACTTCCCGATCCTTTTGACTCTCGGCGTTCTGCTGGCCAGCATGGCAGGCGGCAACACGGCGGTTTTGAAGACCAGCTCGAAGTCTTCCGCCTGCACCGAGGTACTGAAAAGCTTCATCGCGGAGACCTTTGACGAGGAGTATGTTGTGCTGATCGACGGAGGGCATGACGTCGCAGACCTCTGTCTTGCTCAGCGCTTTGATAAAATCTTCTATACAGGCTCACCGAATGTTGCAAAGCACATCATGGCAGAGGCTGCGAAGAATCTGACGCCTGTGGCACTGGAGCTGGGTGGCGAGACCGGAAACTGGTGCGTTGTGCGAAAGGATGCGGATATCCGGGACGCTGCGCGGAAGATTGCCTTCTTCAAGCTCCTGAACGCCGGGCAGATCTGCATCAACATCAATCAGGTCGCCGTGGCGGAGGAGGTTGCAGACGAGTTCCTGCTCGCCCTGCAGGAGGAGTTTGTCCGGCAAATCGGGGCACAGCCTGAGAAAAACGAGGAATACCCCCGGCTGATCTCCTCCGCTGTCTATGACAAATGCGTGCGGCTTTGCGCTGAGTACCATGACCGCATCCTCTTCGGCGGCAGCGGAGACCGGGCGTCGCTGAAGTTCTCCCCGACGATCCTGTATCCGATCGACCGGGATGACGCGCTGGTGCAGCATGAGCTGTTTTGCCCGCTGCTGCCTGTGGTGCCCTATCCGGACAGTGAGATCGAGGATCTGATGCAGACGATCGCCTCCCGGGAGCACGGTCTGGCGCTGTATCTCTTTACAAAAGACATTGCCTGGGCAAAGCGAACCATGCAGAGCCAGCAGTACGGCGGCGGCTGCATCAACGAGGTCTGCCTGCATCTGATGGTGAAGGGCGTGCCCTTCGGCGGCACTGGACATTCCGGCATGGGCGCATATCACGGCGAGTGGGGCTTCCGGGAATTCACGCATCCTTCCACGGTGCTCTTTGGCAAAACGCACTTCAATCTGCCGCTGCGGGAGCATCCCTTCCATCTCGGCAACGACGTCAAGCTGAAAATCCTGAAGCGCTTTGAGCGGTAAGGGAGTACAGCAGAGGGCAAATTGTATCCTTTGCCGGCTTTTTCAAAAATCAACCTGGAGGATCTATGGAGACAGAAAAACTTGACGGCATTCTATTCGCCGATTTGGTGAAGCGGGGTGCTGCAAACCTGAAGGCAAACCGAAAAATCGTTAATGATTTGAATGTGTTCCCAATCCCGGACGGAGATACCGGGGATAACATGTTTATGACATTGGCATCCGGCGCAGACGATGTGAGCGCCAGCAAGACAGACTCTCTGGCGCAGGCATCGGCGCAGGCTGCCCACGGAACGATGCTCGGTGCAAAGGGTAACTCCGGCGT
>LVAA01000278.1 GCA_001603955.1 Syntrophobacterales bacterium Delta_02
GTCAGGGACTGTACACTGTTGCGGATGAAATCATTTCCACCCAGCCGCCCTGGCGTTTTGATATTCTGCTCAAGGGTAACAGGCTTAAAGTGTTGCTTGCCGGCAAGGCGGTCGGCCCTGGCTTTTTGCCTGTTTCGCCCACATTGCGGCAAGGGGCCGTGGCTCTGGGCACAGATGATGTGGAAGGATACGAGGGGCGTTTTGGCTCGTTGAGTATCGTGCGTATTCCTTCGCTCTGGCGAATGGAATCAACGGATAGCCCCGATCCTGGCAGCGCGGCCCCGGCCACAGCGCAGGAGGTCACCGCCTGCGTGGTGCCGTTGCCCGCCAAGGCTGCCGCCATTGCAGCGGGCAGAATTTCGGGCTCCGGCAGCTCTGATGCCGACAGGATTTCGCGCCAGGTATTACGCGCAAGGGCTGGGGACAGCATGACCATTGCCGCTCTTGCCCCCGGCGATCTTGTTCTGGACGACAGCATGCTGCTGATAGCGCCCTTCAGTATTGAGCAGAGCCGCAGACTGTGGGACGGTATCATGGTGCAGCCCCTTGCCCAAAGCTCGTGGAAGGATGTGGCGGCCACCCTCAAGGCCATTGCTGCCGCAGGCTATCGCCCGGTGGTGCGCCTTAGTCGTGAAGCGGCGGCAGCGCTTGCGGCCTCGGGCGTTACCCTGCCAGCAGACCATTATCTGCTTGATTTTACCCGGGCGGAAATACCTGCGTCTCTCTGGACGCTCCTTGCCCACAGGCATAACCGAAACAATTTCCTTTATGCTACCGCAGAAAAAGGCGTTCTGTACGCCGCTGGGGGCAACTGATGCGCGCCAGTACCTTTTACTCTAGTCTGCTTCTGGCTTTGTGCTGCGGCTTTGCCGCAAGCGCCGTCTGGGCGCAGGAACTTCCTGCAGCGGACAGCCGGGCGCGTCTTGATCAGGCCAGGGGGGACGACTCTGCAAAAATCTCCAATCCCACAAAGGGCTTGGGGCAGACCAGCGGCGCAGAACCTGAGAAACTTTCGGCAGCCTACTATTACAATCGCGCCAACTATGCCATAAGCCGCGAAATGTACGCGGAAGCTCTGGGCGAAATTGACAAGGGCATGGATCTTGACCCAGGCTTTCTGCCCTTTATCACCCAAAAGGCCCTTGTGCTTTCGCGCCTGGCACGGCACGAGGACGCCGCGCGTTTCTATTCGCTGGCGCTTGAAGCCAGACCAGATGATGCGAGGCTTGCGGCCCTTGCGGCAGAAAACATCCAGAGCAGCCGGGCCAGTGATCCCGCAGGTCTTTCCAGTGATCTGACAAGATTTTTCAGCGGTCTTTCCGTTCAGGTAACGCCGGAGCTTCTCAAGCTGCTGGCAGAGCGGCAGGATCAGAACAATGCGGTCTTTTTGCCTGCCCTGCGCGCCGCAGGGGCCGTTGGCAAACTCACGGACGAGGAGCAGGCCGTGCTCAAGGCCTGCCTTGCCAACAACGGCACTGTTGCTGCGGCTTTGCTGCGCCGCCAGAACGACTGGCCGCAAGGTTCTGAACCCCTGCGGGCCGTGTTTGAAGCCATGACCGCCCGTGCGCTGCAACTGGCCGGCAAGCAGGACGAAGCCGAGACTTTTTATCAGCAGGCGGCAGCGCGTGGCTTTAGCCAGGAAACGTTAAACGCCATCAAGGCGCAAACCTACCTGAATATCAACGAGCAAAAAAAAGCAGCCACGGTTTACGAGCAGGGCTGGCGTATGGCCTCAAGCCCCCAGGTCTGGGCCGTGCGAGCAGCAGATGCCTACGCCGCTTCCGGCGGCATCAAGGAAGCCTGCGACATCCTTGAAAAGGCGGCAAAGGTTGCCCCGCACGACCAGTATTTGCAGGGGCAACTCTATTATCGGCTCGCCCAGGCTGGCAAAAGCGCTGAACTTAAGGCCCTTGAGCAGAAG
>LVAA01000011.1 GCA_001603955.1 Syntrophobacterales bacterium Delta_02
CCCATAATGGCGTATCGCCTGGATTTTGAGTGACTAATTACTTCACCTCCTTTGGAACGATTTTTTTTTATATTTTAACTGAGGCTTGTTAATGAATTCACGTATTATTTTCGACAGATTAAACGTCCTTTGTCAAGAAATATCGTTACAGAACGCTACCTGATGCCAGGAAATCCACGATGGTCCGGCAGCCTTCGAGTCCTTCACTTATATTCTCGAGAGATATCCTCTCGTCCTTGGCGTGCATTCTCATGTGTTCTTCCTTCGTCAACGTCACGGGGAAGAAACCGTAGGAAGGGATCCCGATGTCCCTGAAATATCTGAGGTCCGTAGCACCAGTCGTGACAAAGGGCAGAACGGGGACCTGTCCCTTCAGGGAAGTGATGCAGTTTCTTATACCTTGAAAGTAGACCGTATTATACCGCGAAGGACCGGGCCCGCTCACCTTCTCCCCGATACGTTCTATGACAACATCTTCACCGGCCAACTGCCGCACTTTCTTGAAGAATCTTTCATGGGTTTCGGTGGGAAGAAGCCTGGCGTCGAAGGTCGCAGAGGACTCGGCCGGTATGACGTTCACCTTTTCGCCTCCTCTAAGTATGGTGAGCGTCACCGTGTTCCTGAGTATGGCGCTGTAGATCTCGTTGCCCTCGAGGAGGCGTTTCCACCCCGGTATCTTCAGGGCCTCCTTCAGCCCGGGGAATTTCGCCTGCCCTATCCTTCTGCCCTCGAGTATGTTCCCGAGATAGGCCGAGGTTACCGGGGTCGCCTTGAAGGGCCACCTGTGGGACAGTATCCGGTGCGAGGCCTCCACTATCTTTTCATTGGCGCTGTCTCCATGGGGCATGGATCCATGTCCTCCCCTGCCCTTCGCCTTCACGATGAACTGCGACAGCTTCTTTTCCGTCACGGACACCTGGGCATGAACGAGCCCGTCCTCATCGATGAGGTTGCCGCCTTCGCTCAGGACAAAGGACGCGTCTCCAAGTTCCGGTAACTTGCGGAGCATGAACTCCATCCCCTGAGCTCCGCCGACCTCTTCGTCACAGGTTGCGAGAAAGATCATGTCTCTCTTCGGGACGACGCCCCGGTGCGCCAGATCGATAAAGGCAAGGAGCTGGCATATCACCTGTGCCTTCATGTCGATCGCCCCCCTGCCGTACACATAACCGTCCTTCACGTCGCCGCTGAAGGGGTGGACCGTCCATTCCTCCTCCCGGGCAGGGACGACATCGGTATGGCCGAGAAGAATGATGGGTTTTCCCTTCTCCCTGCCCTTTATCCGGGAGATGATGTTCGCCCTTCTTGGAGCGCCCGCGTGTATCTCGGCGTCGAGCCCCTCCCTCGTGAGGATGTCCTCGAGGAACAGGGCTGCCGCCTCCTCGTTGCCCGGTGGGTTTGTCGTGTCTATGCGCAGAAATTCCCTGATAAGTGAAACCGCGTCATTAAAGGTCTTCATGGTATGTCCTGTTCTTTCCCTCTCCCTTGGCGAGATAAAGCTTATCGTCGGCTTCCTTGATGAGGTCCTTCTCCAGCCGGCCCGGGGTATAGGAAGCCAATCCCGCGCTCACCGTCACACGGATGTCATCGCCGCCGCCCTCAATGACCATATTGCCAACGGCGAGGCGCAAGCGCTCCGCAACCACAAAAGCCTTGTCGGGACCGGTTTCCGGGAGGATCACAAGGAACTCCTCTCCCCCGTACCTGCCCACCTTGTCGATTTTCCTCAGGTTGTCCTTCATGCTCCGGGTGATGCCCTTCAGCACCTGGTCGCCAGCCAGGTGGCCATAACGGTCGTTGACGAGCTTGAAGTCATCCACATCGAAGATAATGACCGAGAAGGGGGAATCGTAGCGCCTGGCCCGCTCGATCTCGGCCGCAAGTTCGCCCACGATACAGGCGTGGTTGAAAGCACCCGTCAGCCCGTCATGCCGCGACAGGGTCCTGATCTCTTCGAAAAGGCTTATCTTTTCCAGCGTAAGGGCTATGTGCGAGCAGAAACGGCTGAATATCGACGTCTCTTCCTCGTTGAACGACGCCTGGCGGTAGAGCGCCGCGTACCCGTAAAGACGGTTTGTCGTCCTGAGCTCCGAGACCACTGACGCAAGGGGGATACCGTCCCGGCTTTGAGTGGTACCGTCGCCGGCAAGTACCGAGACCATCGACCGCCGCAGTTCCGGACCGCCCCCTGACTCCGGAAAGATGTGTACATCCGCTTCCTCCCCGCCCATGAGCATCGTGCCGAAGAACTCGAACTCGAGGAAACTCCCGAGCAGTGTGTGTGCATTCCTGAGCACGGATGCAGGGTCCTCGGTCTCGCCGATCATGCGCTGGAGGTTCTTGAGGAATTCGAGTTCCAGGATATTGATCTTTTCCCGGCGGAAACGCTCTTCGACCTGCGCCGTGAGCTCCTCGGTCCTGAGCACTTCCCTGTAATGGTCCATGCTGTTATTGACGATGTGGTAGAGTTCCTCGAAGCTCTTGAAGGGCTTTGTAAGCAGGGCATAAGCACCGTTGCTCAACGATTCGAGCCTCTCCTTTTCCTCCGCGTAGCCCGTCATCATTATCACCGGCAAGCGGCGGTCAAGCCTCTTTATTTCCTTGAGAATCTCTATTCCCGACATGCCGGGGAGGACAATGTCGCACAGAACGGCGTGTGGTTTCTTGTCCTCGAGCTCCCTGCGGAGGTCGGGCATGCTCTCGTAAGTGAAGACCTCCAGACCGAACTGCTGCAGAAACTCCTGGAGCACAGCGAGCAGGGTTACTTCGTCATCTATGATGATCAGGCGCTTTTCAGGCGACATTCTCAGCCGGCGCTTTCAGGTCCTTCCGTTCAGCCTTCGTATGATGTGTCCCTGGAATGTTCAAACGGGAACGACCTCTTTCACCTCCGGGATCTCCTGTTTAAGTTGTTTTTCGACGCCCATCTTCAGGGTCATCATGCTCATCGGACAGCTTCCGCAGGCGCCCTGGAGCTTGACCTTCACGACTCCATCGACAACATCGATAAGTTGGATGTCGCCCCCGTCCCTCTGCAAAAGGGGTCTGATCTTCTCGAGTACCTGTTCGACCTTCTCTTTCATGTCTTTTTCCTCCGTTGACTGGCGCGCGCCGGTGTCCCGGGCGACCCCGCCTCCTGTACGCTGACCTTTATCTCTCTCGCCTCCGGCCTCTGTGACTTGGGCACCGTGATCGTGAGCACTCCCCCGTCGTACGTGGCCGAAGCCCTCTCTCCGATGACCCCTGCCGGAAGCTGAATGCTCCTCAGGAAGGATCCATGCACCCTTTCGGAGCGGTAATAGTCCTCCTCGCGGAACCTCTCCTCCCGTTTTCGTTCTCCCTCGACGGTCAGCTTGTCCTCGAGGATGGTTATCTTCATTTCCCTGGGGTCTATCGCCGGTATGTCCATGATAACGACTATGTTGCCTTCCGTTTCCACGAGGTCAACGGCGGGAAGCCAATCGGCCTCACGAAGCGTGGGAAACCCGGCCTCGCCGAAGAATTCCTCGAACACGCGGTCCATCTCTTCCCGCAGGGAGGGAAATTTCGTCTCCCACATAGATTTCCACGGCGTCAAAGGCATTGTGTACCTCCTGTTAAGACTCGTCCCGGGCGGCGGTCTCTCTCTTCCAGAAGCTGACGATGCCTGACTGATGGAAAACAAGCTCCACCAGCTCCCACCCCGATGCTCCCATTTCATTGAGCAGACCGGAAAGATTGTCAAGCTGCTCGGCCCCGACGTCGTGGACTTCGCACTCGCCCCCGGGCCTGCAGGCGTAAACGATGCTGTTCTCCTCCTCGATATCGACACCGCTCCGCTTGAGCTCTTCCATGGAGTAGATCTTGACGATATATTCAAATTTCTTCACGGGTCTACCTCTTGCCCTGCGTCGTTTACTCTATTATAGTAAACCATTGTGTGATATTTTTAAAGTGTCATGACCGATTTTCCATCCTATTTGGGATCCTATGCTGAGGGATTGATCGACGAGCGGTTGGAGGAGATCCTCTGCCTCGCATCTCCCTGCATGCTCTGCCCCAGGCAATGCATGGCCGACAGAATGGGCGACGACAGGGGTTATTGCCAGGCTCCGTATGGTCTTAAGATATCCTCCGCCTCGCCCCATTTCGGTGAGGAGGAGCCCCTCGTGGGCACGGGCGGTTCGGGAACGATCTTCATGACACACTGCAACCTCAGATGCGTCTTCTGCCAAAACTACGACATCAGCATCCGCGGGGAAGGTGTGAGCTGTTCGGCTGAGGCCCTTGCGGATATCATGATGGATCTCCAGGGAAAGGGCTGTCACAATATCAACTTTGTGACCCCTACCCACTACGTGCACCAGATCGTCAAGGCCCTTCCCTCCGCCATAGAGAAGGGTCTCAACATTCCCCTCGTCTACAATAGTGGAGGATATGATTCCCTCGAGACGCTCAGGCTCCTCGACGGTATCTTTGACATCTATATGCCCGACATAAAGTTCCTCGACCCTGCACTTGCAGCGCGGTACTGCCAGGCTGAGGACTACCCTTCGGTTGCATGGGAGGCTGTCAAGGAGATGTATCGGCAGGTGGGGGACCTCGTCACCGATGAGAGGGGAATAGCAAGGCGGGGGCTCATCATCCGGCACCTGGTCATGCCCGGGGCGGCGCAGGACACGCGCAGGGTCCTTGACCGCATAGCCGCCGAGCTTTCACCCGGTTCCTACGTCAACATCATGGCGCAGTATTATCCATGTCACAGGGCCGCCGAATTTCCCGAGATATCACAAAGGCTTGCCGCGGGGGAACACGAGGACGCGATCAGGTACGCGCGGTCCATAGGACTCACTCGGGCTTCCCGCCATTGATCCTTCTGCCAAGAGCAGCATCCGCCCTGATGATCTCCTGGGGGTCCTTGCCCGTGATCTCCCATGAGCAGGCCCCCTTTCCGTCCCTGCGGAGCCTTATCCTGATGTCGCCCCTCAGGCTCTTCCTTATCTCCTCCAGTTCCTTCCCGTACGGCACATCCGGTTGCGCCTTCGCCTTCCCTGTCTGCCCGATATCTCCAGGCCGGGCGCATCCGCACAGTACGGCACACAAAATGACCGGGAGCACAACACTCTTTCCAATGTCCATCATCCATCGACTCCTTGCGAGCGTATCCTCAGGTCCCTGGGACCGGGGAGATATTACTTCTCTCACAGAGAAATGGTCCCGCTTCCCGCCAGGAAAACACTTTTGGGTTTTGAAACTCATGATTCATGGTGTATCTTTTTGACGGAGGCGTTGCCATGACAATATCTGTGAGATTCTCAGTCACCCCCGAAAAGGAAAGGTCGCTCCGTGAGAGGATGGAGCGATTGGGAATAGAGGAAAAGGACATCGTGGAAAAGTTCGTGCGTTCCCGCGGCCACGGCGGGCAGAACGTGAACAAGACCTCGACGTGTGTGTACCTGAAGCACATACCGTCAGGGATCGAGGTGAAGTGCCAGCGAGAGCGTTCCCAGGCCCTGAACCGATTCCTCGCAAGGCGCATCCTCGCGGACAAGATCGAGGATATCACCCTGGGAGACGAAAGCAGGGAACGGCAACTGCGGGAGAAGATACGCCGTCAAAAGAGAAAGCGCTCGAAAAGGGCCAAGGAAAAGGTCCTTCATTTCAAACATCTCACGGGAGAAAAGAAAAGGTCCCGTTCCTTCCGGCCGGACCACTCCGAGTATGCCGGCGATGATTGACAGCCCCCGTTAAGGTTTACCCCCCTCCTGCCGATAAACAGTAGTAAGCCATGAGCCTGAATGCCGCCTCCAAGGAAAAACCCGTTCAGAACTTCCTCACGTCCCTTATAGAAGCATACCCGGACGCGTCCATGCGGAATATCGCCGTACTGTTCACCGACGTCGTGGGTTCCACGACCTTCTTCAAGACGCATGGCGACATTCGCGGCAGGGAGATGCTCAGGACCCACCATCATATGGCCATGTCCATAGTCGAGGAGTACGGAGGGTCTCTCATAAAGGAAGTGGGCGACTCTGTCCTGGTCTACTTTCCCGATCCCGTGGAGGCACTCAACGCCGCGATGAAGATGCAGCAGAAATTTCTCCTTCACAACCGGCAAAGCGGTCCTGAAGACAAGATCCACGTGAGGGTCGGACTGCACTACGGCAAGGTGATAGTCGAAGAAAAGGACATCTACGGAGACGTGGTCAATGTTGCAGCCAAGCTGACGAACCTGGCCGGCGGAGACCAGATATTCGTTTCCCATGAACTCTATGAATCGACGAGGGACAATCCCCTGGTGCAATTCGAACGCATCGATTTTTGGAATTTGAAGAACGTCCCCGACGGCCTGAGCATATACAAGGTCATATGGGAGACTGCCGAGGTCCCCGCTCCGTCGAGGAGGGTTCTCATGGTCCTCGTGCCTGATCCGTTCCATCCGGAGATCCGGGGCATCGTGGACGCGGCCGACCTGTGCCGCGGTGAGAAGGACGATCCTCCGGAAGACGAGTGCCTTTCGATCAAGCGGTCGCAAGGCGACGAACCGGTCTTCACATACGCCACGGCGCCCGCGGCGATCCAGGCATCGAAGAGGGCGCTCTCGAGGCTCGCCCGGAGGAGTGCGGCTTCGCCGGACACGGTCCTGCCCGTAAAGATCTTCATAACCGGAGCCTCCGCCCGGGAGGAGGAGGAGATCCTGGCAAATGGCCCGGGTTCCGACCTTGATCCCCTGCCCTACGGAGCCGTCTATGCCGCCGCAGAGGTATGTCAACACATGCGAAGCCACTACCGTACCGGCGGCGGCGCCGTCGTGACCTTCGAACCCGCGGGCCGGCTCTTCAGGATATCGGACTCGGAGGTGGCGGCACCGGTGCCGACCGGCGCACCGGCGGCTGAAAGCCCCGTTCACTCCCCGCAGGGCAGCCATGCCCCCTGTTTCTATTGTGGGAGCACACACCACAAGGTCACTCACTGTCCTTCCCGGGAGCTGACCGACCTCAGTAAATCCGTCCAGCATCTCGGATATCTTCCGATGCAAAGCATCGAGGCGCTCGCTATCTCCTTGGAAGGATCGCTCGGGGATATCCGGGCGCCTGCAAGCCCTTCTTCGGCGGAAGGGCCGATCAACGAAAAGGAGCTGGCCGCGCTCGCTTTCTTTGACATTCGATGGGCCTATCAGCTTCGTTTCCTGAGAGTGCTCTGGAACAGCGGAGCGGATTCGTGGGACTCACTCCGCTCGGCGGTCACGGAGAACGAAGGCGGCTTCGCCTGGCTGGCACAGGATTCGCTCCGTGTGTGTAATTACGACAAGGCGCGGTCCTTCCTCAAGCTTGCCCTCGAAAGAAAACCCAAGGACTACAAGTCCTGGTGCGTTTCGGGGTTTCTGAACATGGAGCTTGGTGATGTTCCGGCTGCGATCTCGGACCTTAAGAAAGCGCTCGAATTCGCTGGATCGAACGTCCATAAGATCTATGCCTCCCTCATTCTCGCCAGACTTTACAAACTGTCCGGGGATACCATGAGGTTCAGGCATATGCTCGCCGAGGTTAATCGCCTTGATGGAGACTGCCGTGAAGCCATCTACGAGGATGTCCTCTTCCGACTTGAGGAGAAGGACGAGAAGGGAGGCGTCAAAAAGCTCGTGAAGCTCGTCAGGGACAATCCCGACTTCTTCGTCATCGCACTTCTGGATCCCCGGCTCGCACCCCACAGGAACACCATCTACGCCCACCTGACAGAGCTCATGGCGGAAGCAAAAGGCGAGGCCCTCTCCCATCTTGGAGAGGTAAAGAAGGAATTCGGCCGGTGTCGTCCCCTCCTGCCCGTATCGGCATTAAAGACCATTGAGCCCGTCCTTCAGGAGATCGAGGGATCGATACGGTCGGAAAGCTACCTCGGCTGCCTCGACGTTCCCCACCGGTGCAGTTCCATCAGGCTCATGTACAAGAACGCCATCGATGGGCAGTCACAGGCGATAACGGAGACGGTCAAAGACCTGCGTATCCGTCTCGGCAATGCCGAGGCTTTCCTGAAGGCTTATCGCTACTCCCATCTGGCGGAGAAACACCGTGTCCGCCTGAACTATTTGAGGCGGGCCCTCGAACAGATAGGCGACGTCCGCTATTTCGAATCCTCGAGGGAATTCGAGAGCTGTTACCAGATGTGCCGGGAAATATCGGACCAGCTCGGTTCCGTGGAGAAGAGGCTGGAGGTACTCGACCTCTCGTCGAATCTCATCCAGATGTGCCTGAGATTCCTCAAGTACTCCTCCATTTTCTTTTCCATCGTCTTCTTCTTCGGCATGTTCATCTTTCCCCTCCTGTCAGAACAGGTGAACACCGTGCTCGCGCGAATGGACATCTCGCTTTTTTCCAGTATCTGGTCGCTGCAGAAGGCATTCCTCATCTTCGGTGGCGTAACGAGTCTCGTCGCAGCATTCCTGATGACCATCAGGCAGGTGCTTACCGGAGACAAATAACCCCGTCTCCTCCAACGTTCGACGGCGTTTTTTTCTAACCTGGAACCCTGAACCTGAAACCTTGAACACCTTCTTGTGCATATTGCCCTTTACTCTCCACGTGAACACTTGCTATACTAGTGCCCGATGGATGTGTTGAGCCTTAACGAACTTGCCGAACTCCTTCTTGCCGCACTGTACGAGGAGATGCAGAACCTGAGGCATACGAATTATTTCCTCTCTGTCGACGACATTACGGCCAACCTGGGTGTCGAAGACCGGGAACAGGTTGTTGAGGCATGCCATCTGCTCGAAGAAAAGAGCTACATTCTCCTGACCTATGACCACGTGACATCCTTGAGCGCCTTTATCACCCCGATCGGGGAGAACTTTGTGCGAGAAGGAGGAGAAACGGGGATCATTGCCCAATACCAGCGGTATAGAGCGGCCGCTGGCGGCAACGCGACCGATGCGGGCGGCTCTGGTACCGGGCCTGAACCGCCTGTTGCATCGTCTTTTCAGCCACCTCCGTTACGCACGTCTCCCCCGTCGGCGCCTTCAGCCCCGGAGCAACAAGTGGGGACACTTTCCGGAGATGCTGCCCGCCATATCATCGCCAGTATGGAACTCATCGTCCGCAATGATCCGTCATTGTCGGAAGGCACGAAGAATGACCTCGTGGTGGATTTGAGAACGCTTGAGCTTCAGATGTCGAAAGACTCCACCAGGAGGTCTGTGGTGGATGCCGTCTCCGCAGAGCTCAGGATGGTACCCGCGCTCATACCCCTTATCGACTTTTTGCTGACAATGAAGAAGGTCGGTTGATCCTTTTTCTCGACCGGCGGGCCGACCGGAGCCCCCGGAGATTCTTGATTGACATCTCTTCGTCTTGTGCTGTATCATCATTGAAAAGATTATGTTTTCCGAGATGACAACGCCTCAGAAGATCCTCATAATCGATGACGACCGGTCGGTGCGGTTGGTCCTGGGTACCTTGCTGAGGAAGAACGGTTTTGTGCCGGTCGAAGCGCCGGGGGGCGAGCAGGGTATCTCCTCCCTCAGGAACGAACATCCCCGGTGCGTTCTTCTCGACCTCAAGATGCCGGGCATGGACGGCATAGAGACGCTTCACGCCCTCAAGAAGATAGACCAGTTTGTTCCCGTCATCATCATAACCGGTTACGCTGACATTCCCACGGCCGTCCAGACGATCAAGCTCGGCGCCTACGATTTCCTGACGAAGCCTCCGCAGGTCGACAAGCTCATTCTCACCATCAAGCGTGCTATCGAGGCCTATTCCCTGCAGGAGGCGCTCAACCAGCTCGATGATACCATGCTGGGTTCCCTTGAATCGCTTTTCGGCAGGAGCGACTCGATGAAGGGCGTTATCCATCACATACGCCAGGTATCCAAGACGGACTTCTCCGTTATCATACAGGGAGACACGGGAACGGGCAAATCGGTGGTGGCCCAGACCATACACGATCTGAGCAAGAGGGCGAGGAACCCTTTCCAGTCTGTCGACGTCGGGGTGATACCGGAGAACCTCATAGAGAGCGAGCTCTTCGGCCATGAGAAAGGGGCATTCACAGGCGCCGACAGGAAGAAAACGGGTTTCTTCGAAATAGCACACAAGGGAACGCTCTTCATCGACGAGCTGGAGAACACGCCCCCCGTTCTGCAGAACAAGCTTCTCAGGGCCGTCGAGGAGAAAAGGATCTACCCCATCGGGAGCACAAGACCGGTCGATATCGATGTCCGGATCATTGCGGCATCCAACGCGGACATCAAGAACGCCGTTCGGGAGAAGAGGTTCCGGGAAGACCTTTTCTTCCGGCTCAGCGAGTATATGATAACCATGCCGCGGCTGCGTGACCGGCCCTCGGACATACCCTTCCTTGCAACGAAACTCATGAGCGCCGCCTCCAACGAGCTGGAAAAGCAGATGCGCGAACTGACACCCGAAGCCGCGGAACTGCTCATGACATATCCATGGCCCGGCAACATCCGGGAGCTGAAGAACGTGATCCGGAGGGCGGTCCTCACCTGTCGAGACGGGGTCATCAGGCCTGAAGACATCGAGTTCATCGTCGGCGACTCGCTATCCCGTCAGGACAATGGTTCCTTCCTCATGCCCCTCAAGCAGGTTGCGCTGCAGGCGACACGCGATGCGGAATCGGAGGTGATCAAACGGGCGCTCACGATCACCGGCGGCAACAAATCCCGCGCTGCAAAACTCCTCGAGGTCGATTACAAGACCCTTCTCACCAAGATCAAGGACTACAGAATATCCTAAAGACCGTTTCAGGTCTCAAGTTTCAGGTCTCAGGCAAAAGAAGAAGAAGAAAACACACAGCCCCCCTCTGAACCGCGCCTCTCGTTCCTTTGCTTCTTAGGCCTTTAACTTGAAACGTGAAACTTGAAACCTGAAACGGTCTTCTATCCCTGAAACTTGAGACCTGAGGCCGTTTTTTCTGTGACTTTTGGTATGGAATCCATTCCATAATTATGGTGGCCATTCCACAATAATTAACGTTCGTATTTGTGTCCCATCAATGATATCAAGACGTTACGAGTTGGCACAGTTATTGCTATAGGGAATGTCATGGTTGATCCTTATGCCACATGTGACTTAATATTGACCTCCACCGGCGAAGCTTCTTGTGCGCAGGGATTGGGAGACATCCCCGTTTCCCATCTTAAACTCGCCATTAGCAACGGAAGACAGGTAGATCATGCCCCCCAATACGTCTACCGTATTTTCCCCCTGTCACAGAAGCTTCGCCACCCCCCAATAGACGTCAGACCGACCGGTTGTATACACGTGGCTATCCAAGAGGAGGATGTTTCCGGCACGAGCATCCTTGATGAGACAACCAACATCCTCCTCTCCTTTTCTGTATGACCTCCCCCGGAAAGAGAAGCAGGACCGTCATGTTGCGGAAGGACCATGTCGGCGGGAGCCCCCAGGTGCCGCGAGGCGCTGCGGCCCGGATCCTCATAGCGGCAGACGACGGCTCGACCATGCATTTTCTGGAATCCTCCATCGACAGCTGGGGTTATGAGACCATGGTTGTTTTCAACGACAGGGAACTCCTGTATCGCATGGAACGGGAAAAACACCCTCCCCTCGTCATCCTCGACGGTTCCATGCAGGGGGTGGACGGTCTGGCCCTGTGCAGGCGTATTCGCTTGTCTCCCGACCTGCCGCGGCCTTATATCATCCTCCTCACACCTGATGGGACCTTTAAACGGTTACTTCCGGATCCCGTCTGGGGGCCCGACGACCTCCTTCCCCGGCCCTGCACGAGAACGGAGCTCCACGCCCGCGTCAGGACCGGCATGCGCGTCATAGACCTTGAGACCGAGGTGACGCAGCTGGTTGCCGATCTTGCGCGTGCCGCCAGCAAGATCATGAAGCTCGGCGGACTCCTGCCCATATGCTCCCATTGCAAGAAGATACGCGATGACTCGGGATACTGGAACGAATTGGAGAAGTACATCAGCGATCACTCCGACGCCGAATTCAGCCACGCCATTTGCCCCAGTTGCCTTGCCAAATACTACCCGGATGTGAAAGATGAATGCCTGTGACGTACTGAAGAAGGAAGATGCCGTCCACGGCACCATATCTCCGGAACTCCTCGGTGAAACGGCGCTCGCCCTCATCAACGCCACCGATGAACTGGTGGTCCTTGCCGGGGGGAACGGCAACATCATAGCCCTCAACAACAAGTTTGCCGCCAGGTACGAGACCGGGGACGAGTCGCTCGTCGGTTCCTGTGTCTACGAAGTTCTCACCGGAGACCTCGCGGCCAAGACAAGGGATGTGGTCCTCAAGGTTCTCAGGGATGGAAAGACCGCGAAATTCGAGGCGAAGGCCAACGGCGCATGGATGGAAGTGAAACTCTATCCCATCCGGGACAATCAGGACAACATCGGGAAAGTCGCCATCTTCATGAGGGATGTCACAAGGGAGCGCCGGTACGAGGAAGCCCTTCGGGAAAGCGAAAAGAAGTACCGTCAGATCGTCAACACGGCGAGCGAAGGCATCTGCGTAGCCGACGAGGAGTTCAGGATCACCTTCGTCAATGTTCAGGCCGAGAAGATGTTCGGTTACTCCGAAGAGGAGATGCTCGGGAAGTCCCTGGACGATTTCATAGCCGACGAGGATCTGGAGGACCAGTCCGACAAAAAACAGCGCAGGCAGGAAGGACTCTCGGACCAGTACGAACGCCGTTTCAGGAGGAAGGACGGGCAGTCCCTCTGGGTCAACGTATCCGCCAGTCCCATCCTGAACAGGAAGAACCGTTTTGCGGGCTGTATATCCCTTTTCACCGATATCACGGCACGCAAACAGATGGAGAACGAACTCCTCAATTTCAGGAAGCTTGAGTCCGTGGGCATCCTTGCCGGGGGCATTGCCCATGACTTCAATAACCTCCTCATGTCCATGCTGGGATACATCTCGCTCGCAAAGATGTACCTGCCGGAGACCGAATCAAGGGCCCGTGACAAGCTCGGCGAGGCCGAGAAGACCATCGACAGGGCCAAGGAACTGACCACTCAGCTCCTCACGTTCTCGAAGGGCGGAAGTCCCCTCAAGAAGACCCTCCATCTCCAGCGCATCGTCCGCGAGGTCTCGAGGATATCCCTGTCCGGGTCACGGATCAAGTGCAGGTACAGCATCCAGGAAAATGTGTGGCCTGTTGAGGCCGATGAGACGCAGATCCGGCAGGTCATTCATCAGCTCGTGCGGAATGCCCGGGAGGCCATGCCCGAACACGGTGGTTCCGTTTCCATCTCTGTCCGGAACAGAACGCTTCAGGCCGAGCCCGGAACGTTTGTGCCCACAGGGGACTACGTCGAGCTGTCGATCTCGGATACGGGCAAGGGAATCGCGAAAGAGCACCTCTCGCAGATCTTCGATCCCTATTTCACCACGAAGGACTTCGGTCCGCAGAAAGGCATGGGACTCGGTCTGGCCGTGTGCTATTCCATCATAAGGAAACATGGCGGCCAGATAGAGGTGGAATCACAGGCAGGTGAAGGGGCGACGTTCCACGTCTATCTCCCGGCGCGCAGGGCGGAGACATTCCGGGAGGAATCCGAACCGGTCAAGGCCGAACGCGGGAACGAGACCTGTCACAGGGTGCTCATTGCCGACGACGAACAATCCATCCTTCAGACGACAACGATGCTGTTGACGCACCTCGGCCATGCTGCGACGGGCGTGGCCGACGGCAGACAAGCCATCGACCTTTATCGCACATCGAAGGAGTCGGGCGTGCCTTTTGATGTGGTCATTCTGGACCTCATCTCTCCCGGCGGGCCTGACGGCGTTCAGATACTCCAGGAACTGCTCCGCATAGATCCCGATGTTTCGGCCATCCTGTCGAGCGGCTATCCCAACGACCCCCAGATAGTCAACCACAAGGAATACGGTTTCAAGGGTGTCCTCGTAAAACCATACAGGATAGAAGACCTGAACGAGGCATTGAAAAAAGCGAGAAAATAAAGGGACCAGGTAATGGGTCATAGGTAATAGGTACGGCCTTCAAGTCTTTCCCATCACCTATTACCCATCACCCATTACCCATTACCTGGTCCCTCTCTTTCTACCCGCTCTCTCTCATCACGATACCGGCTATGTGGCCGAGGGGGGCGACGGTTTTCACGGCGCCCAGCTTGATAGCCTCCTTGGGCATGCCGAAAACGATGCATGTTGCCTCGTCCTGGGCCACCGTGTAAGCGCCGGCATCCTTCATTTCGACCATCCCCTTCGCCCCGTCGTCGCCCATGCCTGTCATGATGACGCCAACGGCGTTCTTTCCGGCGTAGCGTGCCGCAGACCGGAAGAGAACGTCGACGGAAGGCCTGTGGCGTGATACCAGCGGTCCGTCCTTTACCTCGACATAGTACCTCGCGCCGCTTCTCTTGAGGAGCGTATGCTTGTTCCCCGGGGCGATAAGGGCCCGTCCCCGGACAACAGTATCATCATTCCGGGCCTCCTTGACCGAAACGCGGCATATACCGTCGAGCCTCCTGGCGAAGGCGGCAGTGAAATGTTCCGGCATGTGCTGGACAATGACCATGCCCGGCGCGTCAAGGGGAAGGGCCTCGAGAAAGGACTTGAGGGCCTCTGTCCCACCCGTCGACGCCCCGACTACCACGACCCGCTCCGTTGTCTGTATCATGGCGCGGGAATTTGGCTTCTCGATGACGGCGTCAGCTGTGAGCTTTGGCTCCACCTTTATGAAGCCGTTGTTCTTTCTGGCGCGGCCGATACGGGCCTCAGCCGCCGCCCTCACGGTATCGCAGATGATGACCTTCGATTCTTCGAGATACTGCTTCACACCCATTCGCGGTTTCTCTATGATCTCCACCGCACCGTATTCCAGCGCCTTCATCGCCGTCTCGGAGTTTTTCTCCGTGAGGCTCGAGCACATGACCACGGGAATCGGCCTCTGGGTCATGATCTTGTGAAGGAAGGTGATCCCATCCATCCGCGGCATTTCCACGTCGAGGGTTATGACATCGGGAACAACGCGCTTCATGATGTCGGCCGCGACGAAGGGGTCCCTGGCGGAACCGACCACCTCCAATGCCGGATCGGAATGGAAGACCTCTTCCAGGACCTGTCTTACCACTGCTGAATCATCGACGATCAGTACCTTGATCTTCTGAGCCATGAAACCTCCCCACGCACCATCGTCCGTTACTGTCTCCTCAGGGTGCTCGTAATTCTCGTCTTTTTGTATACCGTCGGCGCAACCTGTCCGAGGGGAAGGTCCATACCGAAGAGCGTCTCTGAATGGCCCATGAAGATGTACCCATCCGGTTTCAGGCACCTGCAAAACTTGTTAAGAAGCTTCTCCTGCACGGTCTTGTCAAAATAGATGATCACGTTTCTGCAGAAAATGATGTCTATCTTCTCACGGAAGCCGAAATCGCCATCCATGAAATTGAGCCTCCGAAAGGATACACGGGACCGTATCTCGGGGGCGACCCTGAAGAGACCCGCCCCGGGGTTCTTGCTCTTCAAGAGGAATTTCTTCTTGATCGCCGTCGGGATGGGCTCCACCTTGTCTTCTTCATAGATGGCCCTTTCACCCTTTTCCAGAACACGCCGGGAAATGTCTGTCGCGATGATCTGGAAAGGTAGCGGATCCCCGTTGGTCCCATCCGCAAAATCCTTTACCACCATGGCGATGGTGTAGGGTTCCTCTCCGCTCGAACAACCCGCGCTCCAGATGGTCAGCTTGTTCGAGACGGTGAATCTCTCACCTTTCAGGAGTGTCGGAAGCACCCTTGAGGTAAGGTAATTGAAATGAGCCGGTTCGCGGAAGAAATCCGTCTTGTTCGTTGTCACCTCGTCGATCATGTTCGTGAGCTCGCTGCTTCGCCCTTCATCGCTGAAGAGATACTTGCAGTACTCATCGAAGGATCTCATCCCGAGTTTGCGCAATCTTTTCTGCAGTCTCCCCTCGAGCATGACCTTCTTGACGGGGGTGATCTTGATCCCCACTTGGTCACGGATGAAAACGGTCAGTTCATCGAAAAGCCTGCTCGAAAGCCTGATGGAGCCATAATCGGCGTTGTGGCCTCGTGCATCGTCGGGGCGCGCCATGACCCGTACCTCCTAACCCAGGACTTTTTTTACGACCGCCAGGAGTTGGTCCGGCTTGAAGGGTTTTACTATCCAACCCGTGGCGCCGGCGCTCTTCCCCTCCTGCTTCTTGCTGTCCTGGGATTCCGTCGTCAGCATGATGATGGGTATGAACTTGTACTCTGTTTTGCTCCGGACTTCCCTGATCAGTCCTATTCCGTCCAGATTGGGCATGTTGAGGTCCGTCACGATCATATGGACCCCGCCGTTCAGCTTGGACAGCGCGTCCTGTCCGTCGCTTGCCTCAACGGTCTCATACCCCGCGTTCTTGAGGGTAAAACTGACCATCTGCCTGACACTGACGGAATCATCGACAGTCATGATACGTTTCGTCACCGTATTCCTCCTTGTGCATCAAGATACAGATTTAGACCCACGGTGTTTATCATCAAAAGAGCTCCACGTTGTCGCCAAGATCGTCATTGCAGGCGACATCGGTCTCCACCGGGTCCCCGACCGTCTCTTCCCTGTCCCTGCCGGCGAAGGGAATGACGTTCGATGCCACGCTCTGGTGGATGATCCGCTCTTGTTGCATCGTGTATTTGCTTTCGATATACTCCAGGGACAGACCCCGGGCGCGCTCGAGTTCCTCACGGGAAACGGCCTGTCTTGCCATGGCGATGACCTCGTCGAAGCGCGTGGCAAGGCCGGAGACCTCCCGCTTGAGGTCCCTGTGAACGGTTATGCTGTCGATCGTCTCCTCGATCAGACCGGAAAGGCTTCGACTTCCTCCCTCTATCTCCTTCACAAGGCCGATGACAGCATCGTTCATGCCCTTGAGCTCGTTAAGGAGCCCCGACAGCTCACCGATGATGCTGCGGCTGTCAGAGTTCCCGTCACCGGTTCCCTGTCTCACGGCGGCCTGAAGGCCCTCGGTCGCCACGACGACCCTTCTGAGGAGTTCGGAGATGGTGGTCTTCTGTGACGTGGCGTCTATGGAAAGGTGCCATATCGCCTCGGCTATGACTCCCAGCGGCGCTCCCTCAACCCCGGTGTGGGCGGACTTGACGCGGGCGTTGACGGCGATGAGCTCGATCTCCTCGCCTATCTCCTCGATATCGTCAACAAGGCCGGAGATGGTCGACACGGCCGAGGAAAGCTCTCCCATGGCATCGACGAATTCACTTTCCGCCCGGCCTGTGTCTTCCAGCCTGCCGATGACGGCCGTCGTTCCCGATTCGATGTTGGACAAAAAGGTGCTCGCGATGAGGTCCGTTCCCCCGGTGATCTTCTGGATGTCGTCAATTATCCTGAAGACGTTCTTGACGACACCGCGGAGGTTGTCGACGATCGCATCCACGGCGTGGATGAACTTGTTCTCGGCATCGGCAAGCTGGGCCTTCTGCAGCTCGCAGGCGACGGCAGCCTCGGCCACCACCTCGGCCGCCGGCGGTGCGGCATCTGCCTGGCCCTCGGTTGTTCCTTCCCCTGAAGGGCGGAGCTTGCCCTCCATCGCAACCAGGACGTCCCTGATATGCTCCACCTGCTGGCGGGTTATATCGTGGAACTGCATGGACATGACGACCTCGCCGACCTGTTTGGAGGTCGCATTGAACCGGTTCAACATCGAATCGGCGGCTGCGAAGGAAAGGTCGTGCCTGCTCTCGAGCAGCTCGATGCTCGACCGTATGTTCCCGAGGACCTCGCTGATGTAACCCCTGCTTTTTTCGTTGATGGCGACGATGCGCGTGAGAGTCGCCTCGGCCAGGGACATGAGCGAGCGCCGGTGACTCTCGATGCCTGCGGATTTATCGTGGATGAGGGCCGAAAGCTGCTCCACGTCACCTGCAAGGTTGATGAAGTCGCTCTCCATCTTCTTCAGCTGGGCGCTCTCTATCTTCGTGGATATGGCGAGTATTTTCAGCGTCTTGACGATCTTGCGAAAGTTGGCAAGAGGGTCGCCGACGTGGGAAACCGAGGTGAGAACGTCATTGAGGGCGGCCATGCCCGAGGCAAACCTGCTATCGGATCCTCCGATGTGCCTGTCCATCTTTTCGAGGATCACGCGAAAGCGGCCTATTGTTTCCTTCATGACGGAGCTGTCGAGCATCCCCACCAGGGATGACGCCTGCCGCGATATCTTTTCGACCTCCGTGTATACCTCGTTCAGCCGGGAGCCTATGAGGAGGAACTGTTCCTCCGTTCCCGGGATAAGTCCGCTCACCAGGGTCGCCAGTTCCTCGATCCCACTTCTGATGTCATCCATATAACCCGACCTTTCCTCGCTTCATCGGTTCATTCCTTCCATGGTAGACCTCTGACGCTTCCACACCTTAGATTGTCGCTGTTCCGGGGGATAACTTAAGGATTCAGAACAAGGTTTCAGGTTTAAAGTTTCAGGTTTCAAGGGAAAGATACAGGGGCCTTTTGAAGACAAACTCACCGGGCAAAAGAACGGGGCTCGGGAGGGGATTTCCGTCTCCTTCCGAGCCCCGGGAACCGTCTCTTCCTGTTGCCTATCCGTTTCCTTTATTCAAAGGAGAAGTCGAGGAACATTACTTCCTGGGTGCCGTTGCCTACGGAGAAATTGAAGGGGAGCTGGACTATGGGGAGGGTGGTGATGAAATTGAGTTCGATCTCCTTGCCTACGATGACCATGGGGATGGCTGCCTTCAGGTTGATCCCGGCCTTCTCGAACTCCTTGCGCGCCTGGCCCGATATGATGTTCGTCAGCTCGCCGATGGCATCGACCACATCGGAGTTGATGGCCGTCGATTCGTCTCCGATGAGGGTCTTGTATATGAAGAGAGCCCCCTTGTCCTGGAAACTGATCGTGATCGTTCCCTTCCTGTCTCCCACAAGACCCATTATTCCCGTCACCTCGCCCGAGGTCGTGCGGCTCGTCTTGATGACCGGTTTGCTCAGCGTTACCTCGATGCCCAGCATAGTCCTGAAGACTGACTGTGCCGCCATGATAAAAGGATTTATGTACTTGACATCCATGCGTGCCTCCGGAGCTGTATTATTTACCGACCTTGGCTTTCGCCTTGTCTATCGCTTCCCTGAGTTTATCAGGAGTGAAGGGTTTTACGATGTAGTTGTCCACACCCGACTTGATGGCTTCCATGATGTTGTCCTTCTGGGCCTCCGCCGTCACCATTATGAAGGGGATCTTTTTGATATTCTCATCGCCCTTGCATGCCTTCAGGAACTCGATACCCGTCATTTCCGGCATTATCCAGTCGCTTATTATGAGATCGACCTCTTCCGTACCGAGAACGCTGAGGGCATGTTTACCGTTCTCCGCTTCGAGAACATTCTCGATGCTTATCTGCTTCAGAACATTCTTGATGATCTTCCTCATCGTCGCAAAATCGTCAACAACGAGCACTTTCATTTATGACCTCCGTTGCTTGTTGGGTTTGATTCCATTCTAAACTAATTATAGTTATCGTGCAAAGGTGAATTAACTTAATGGATGATGTATCATCCCGTTGGAAATAATAAGACTTCTCATGCGAATGCAATTGTCATGGGGGCCTCGTATCCTGTATACTTGAAATCAACATTCTCTGCACAATACGCTCTTGACGGATGGTGATATGACGGAACAGGACCTCCTGAAGACCCTCGAGAACTACGGCCAGTACCACATTCTTGACCACTACCGGACTTTGGCCCCCCACCAGAGGCAGGTTTTCCTTGAAACCAACCGGGAACTCGACCTTCGCCTCGTCTTCGACCTCTTCAGGCAATTCAGCAAGAAAGGCCATGCCGGGCACGCCCGGACGACAGACATCGGGCCGCCCCGCATCGTCTGCATACCCCGAAGCGCCTGCGAACACGATGACGCCCTCCGGGCACGGTCCATCGGCGAATCCCTCCTTGAACGTCAGAAGGTCGCCGTTCTCATTGTGGCCGGCGGACAGGGTTCACGCCTTGGTTTTGAGGGCCCCAAGGGCACATTCCCGCTTTCGCCCGTCAGAGGAAAGACGCTCTTTCAGCTTTTTGCCGAGCAGGTGCGGGCCCTCTCAGCGCGTTTTGGCGTGACCATACCCCTTCTCATAATGACAAGCGGCGACAATCACGAGGACACCGTACGCTTCTTCCACGGGAACCGCCATTTCGGCCTTGCCCCCGACTCGGTACGTTTCTTCTCCCAGGGAGTTCTGCCGGCTATCTCTCCCGACGGCAGGCTCATCCTCCGGGATGAGGTCCATTTCTATACGAACCCGAACGGGCACGGGGGCTCGCTGAAGGCTCTCTCAGACAGCGGTCTCCTGGCAAGGCTCATCGCCGGCGGCTACGAGGAGCTGTTCTACTGCCAGGTCGACAATCCCCTCGTGAGGATCGCCGACCCTGTCTTTCTCGGCCATCACTCGATGATGGACGCCCAGGTATCGACGAAGGTCGTGCGGCGCAGGAGCGTGGAGGAGAAGGTTGGGGTTTATCTGGACGTCGACGGAAGACAGGCCGTTATCGAGTACAGCGACCTCGACGAGGATCACATGAGGGCCCTTGACGATCAGGGCGGGATACTCTACTGGGCCGGCAACACGGCCATCCACATCTTTTCCCTTTCATTCATCAGGGACCTCAACAGCGACGGTTTTGCCCTGCCCTACCATTGTGCGAAGAAATCCGCCTACGTCGTCTCTTCGGACTGGGAGCCGGCGAGCATCGACGTGTGGAAGTTCGAAACCTTCGTCTTCGACGCCGTACCGCTCGCACAAAGAGCCTGCTGCATGGAGGTCGCCCGGGAGGAGGAATTCGCGCCCGTAAAGAACAAGGAAGGTCCCGATTCCCCCGACACGGCCCGGAGGGCTCTCATCGATTTGCACCGGACCTGGCTTGAAAAGGCCGGCGTCGAGGTCCCGCCCGACACAAAGGTGGAGATCAGCCCGCTCTTTGCCCTCACCCCGGAAGAAACGGCTGAGAAGCTGCGCAACAGGCAAGTGGCCATTTCCCCGGAGGTATATATAGAATAGAGGTCATGGGTCATGGGGATAAGACCCCGGCCGCCCCAACGGTTCTAACGGTTCTAACGGTTCAAGCCGTCTTCTCCCCCACCCTGTGCAGCTTCATAACGTTCGTTCTGCTTTTCGCGGCTATTGGATGGCCCGCAACGAGAACGATAACATCCCCTTCCTTCGCAAAGCCGGTGTCCAGCATGAACCTGTCCATCTCCTCGATCATTCTGTCCGTATTTACCAGTTTCCTGACCTGGTAGGGGATAACGCCCCGGTACAGTTTCATTCGCTTCACCACCGAAGCGTCGGGAGACAGCGCTATGATAGGCGTATCAGGTCTGAACTTGGAGATGAGCAGCGCTGTGAAGCCCGTCATGGTGAAGGCCACGATGCATCGGGCACCCGTTTGCCCCGCGGCATGGGAGGCAGCTTCCGCGATGGCGCCCGGGAAGTCGAAGGATGAATATTGCCGGGACGGGGAACGGGTGGATTCCCGCGTTGATCCTGCGCGGTCTTCCGTAAAGGAAATGATCCGGTCCATGACCTCCACGGCATCGAAGGGGTACTGGCCGGCCGATGTCTCGGCCGAGAGCATGAGCGCGTCGGTGCCGTCGAGCACGGCATTGGCCACATCCGTCGTCTCCGCCCGCGTGGGACGGGAATGGTGCGTCATGGATTCGAGCATCTGCGTGGCGGTTATGACGGTCTTTCTCGCCTCGTTCGCCTTGCTTATGAGCATCTTCTGGTAGACGGGCACCTCTTCGAGCGGCATCTCCACACCCAGGTCCCCCCGCGCCACCATTATTCCGTCAACCTCGGAGAGGATCCTGTCGATGTCGCCAATCGCCTCCTCCTTCTCTATCTTTGCTATGAGAGGCACCTTCACCCCCCGGGCAGCCATCCAGGACTTGACCTCCTTCACGTCATCGGCGCTCCTGACGAAAGACAGGGCGACATAGTCCACGCCCATGGATATACCGAACTCGAGGTCGGCCCTGTCCTTTTCCGTGAAAAAGGGGGCGCTCACTTTCATTCCGGGCAGATTCACCCCCTTGTGTTCCTTGAGGACTCCGCCTTCGACGACTGTCGCGGCGATGGAATCCCCCGAGGCGCTCCCGACCTCGAGCTGGATGAGCCCGTCATCGAGGAGGATCCTGTCGCCGGGGCGCGCGTCCTGTATGAGCCAGGGATAGTCGATGTATATGCGCCGTCCGTCTCCCCTGTCCGCGCCCGCCCGTATCTCAATAGACTGACCCGTGGTCAGGGTCACCTTACCCCCCTCGAGGGACCCGACCCTGATCTTGATGCCCTGCAGGTCCTGAAGGATGGCGACGGGCTTGCCGAGCCTCTTCTCCACGGCCCGTATCTTCCTGATGAGAGATCCGTGCGACCCGTGGTCCCCGTGGGAGAAATTGAGGCGCGCAACATCCATCCCTTTCTGCACGAGCGACTCCACCGCCCTTGCCGTCTGTGTTGGCGGTCCCAGTGTACAAACGATCCTCGCTTTTCTCATACTGCCCCCTTCCTGATCGATTTTGTCAGGCGATGGCCGAGAGGTCCCTCTCATCCACGAACCTGTCGCCTATGTGCCTCATGAGCCTCGCCATTTCACCTTCGGAAATACCGGCCGTCAACTCCTCAGCCATCTTGCGGGCCTCGATCATGACGTCTATATCCCTTACGATGTCCCCGATCCTGAAGGCCGGCATGCCTGACTGCCTGACCCCCAGCATGTCGCCCACACCGCGTATCTTCAGGTCTTCCTCGGCAATGGCAAAGCCATCGCTCGTCTTTTCCATGATCCTGAGCCGTTTCGTTGCCAGATGGGTCCGTTTTGTGGAGGCGAGGAGGATGCACCGGGAGCGCTCCCTTCCCCTGCCCACCCTGCCCCGGAGCTGGTGGAGCTGCGACAGGCCGAACCGTTCGGCGTTCTCTATGACGATCATCGTGGCCCGGGGCACGTCTATGCCCACCTCTATCACCGTGGTGCACACGAGGACGTTCAACTCCCCTTCCCGGAAACGGGCCATTACGTCTTCCTTGTCCCTCGCACTCATCTTCCCATGGAGAAGCCCTACCCTGTATTCGGGGAAAACGCGGTGCTGCAGCTCCGCGGCCATGCTCTTTGCGTCCCGCACGGGATTGTTCCCGGATTCCTCGATCAGGGGGTAAACAACGAAGACGCCGCGTCCGGCGGCAACCTCCTCCCTCATCATCGCCTGCGCCCGTTCCCTGTCGTCATCAGAGAGGACCTTCGTCGCCACCTTCTGCCTGCCTGCGGGCATCTCGTCGATGACGGAGACATCGAGGTCACCGTAGACGACCATGGAAAGGGTCCTCGGGATGGGGGTTGCGGTCATGCTCAGGACGTCGGGGAACCGCGATTTGTCCTTGAGCCTCTTGCGCTGTTCCACGCCGAAGCGATGCTGTTCGTCTATGACGACAAGGCCGAGTTTGTGGAATTCCACGTCCCCCTGGATCACGGCGTGCGTGCCGATCGCGATGGGCGTGGCACCCGTCCGTATCCCTTCGAGGACATCCCGCCGCTCGCGCCCCATTCCGCCCTTGAGCAGCGCCACGGGGATACCAAGCTCGGCGAACCACCGGTGGACGTTAAGGTAATGCTGTTCGGCCAGGATCTCGGTGGGCGCCATGAAGGCGGCCTGGAAACCGTTATCGATGGCAACGCAGGCCGAGGCGACGGCGCACACGGTCTTTCCCGAGCCGACATCTCCCTGGAGGAGCCTGTTCATGGGGATGTCCCGGCCCATATCGGAGATGATCTGGCTTGTGGCCCGCGACTGCGCCCCGGTAAGCTCAAACCCCAGGTTTCCCAGGAACGCGCGGTAGAGGGGACCATCCGTTGAGAAAGCTATACCCCGTTCGCAGCGGGCCTTTCTCTTCCTCGACATGAGTGTTACCTGGAAATGGAGGTATTCCTCGAGGATAAGCCTTCGTATGCCTTCGTTCCCCCTGTCTTCCCTGAAATCCCCTCCATTCGCCACGTGGACGTACCGCACGGCGTCGTTGAAGCCCATGATGCCGAAGCGCTCCTCCGCATCGCGCGGCAAAATGCCCCCCGGCGAGGGATCGAGAACATTCAGGGCCTCGGAGATGATGTTGCGGATGGATCCCTGTTTCACCCCGTCCACCTGGGAATAGAGGGGGATGACCCTGCGCGTCGCCTCCGGGTTCTCATCATCGCCAAGTACAGCCACCTCGGGATGGACGATCTGCAGGATCCCTCCAAAATTCCCCACCTTGCCCGAAAGAAAAAGAACCGTTCCCTTTCGGCAGATCTTCTGGAGATATCCTTTCGACCACTGGAACCATTTTAGGGAAAGGAACCCCGTTCCATCAGTAACGACGGCCTCGAAACCCTTCTTCCTGGCATGCCTGAAGAACATGGAGCGGTAGGAATCGACGGAGGCGACGACACAGGCATCCTCACCGGCCTCGAGCTCCGAGATCCTCCTCACCGTTCCCCTGTCGAGCCAGCGAATGGGAACGAAGTAGAAGAGATCGTCGACACGTTCTATCCCCTTTTTCGCCATCCCCTTCGCGATCACCGGCCCCACACCCTTGAGGGATGTAAGCGGCATCCGGCGATCCACAGGGCCCTTTTCCTTTTCGGACATCACCTTGTATAATACAACAAGAGAAGTGGTAATGAGAAGCGGGTAATGGGTAATAAATGCCGGGTGATGGGTAATAGGTCATAGGTGATAGGAAAGAATGGGGCCTGAGGGAAATGTCCGCTTTTGCCTTACCCATAACCCACAACCTGGTTTTTTACCATTGCATGGTAAAAACGGTTTGTATAGGAGGACCGGTCATGGAAATACTGAGAGAACTGGATTTTCAGGGCGTCGTTTTGCGTGTTGTCAGGGATGACCTCACGGAAAGCGATGTTGATGCCATCGTCAACGCTGCCAATTCCTACCTGCGGCACGGGGGTGGGGTGGCGGGGGCGATCGTCCGCAAGGGCGGGACCATTATCCAGGAGGAGAGCGACAGGATCGGGTTTGTCCCCGTGGGGTCCGCTGCGTTGACCAGCGGTGGAAAACTCAGGGCCCGCCACGTCATCCATGCCGTGGGTCCCATGTGGGGCGAGGGCGACGAAGAGAACAAGCTCAAGAACGCGGTCCGGAGCATCCTTGCGCTCGCCTCGCGGGAAGGGTTCTCCTCCATCTCCATGCCTGCCATCAGCGCAGGCATCTTCGGTTTCCCGAAGAAGCGCTGCGCCGAGATCATTGTCGGCGAGACGGCGGGGTTTCTCAAGGAGAGCCCCACATCCCTCAAGAGCGTATCCTTCTGTCTCATGGATGCGGGGATCATCGATTTTTTTGTAGAGGAGCTCGGCCTGCTCGAAGGAAGATAGACACGATGTGCGGCATATTCGGGATATACAACCACAGGGACGCGGCCAATCTCACCTATCTTGGCCTTCACGCCCTTCAGCACAGGGGCCAGGAAAGCGCGGGCATATCATGTACGGACGGGGAGATCATGAGGACCCATCGCGAGATGGGGCTCGTCTCGGATATCTTTGATGCCCGCGTATTGTCACAACTCCCGGGCAGGTCCGCCATAGGCCACGTGAGGTATTCCACGGCAGGTTCGAGCACCATCGGGAACGCCCAGCCGCTCATGGTCGAATACTCCCGGGGTTACCTGGCGATGGCCCACAACGGCAACCTGACAAACGCGAAGATCGTGAAGGACGAGCTCCAGAACTACGGCTCCATCTTCCAGTCCTCCTCCGACACGGAAGTATTGATCCACCTCATGGCCCTCGCCCACGAGGACTCGACCGTGAAGCGCCTTATCAGCGCGCTCAGGAGAATGGAAGGCTCCTACTCCATCGTGGCCCTCACGAACCATGAGCTCGTGGCCGTCCGTGACCCCCATGGTTTCAGACCCCTCTGTCTCGGCAAGATGAGGGACGGTTATGCCATATCGAGTGAGAACTGTGCCTTCGACCTCATCGGCGCCAGGTATGTCCGTGAGATCGAGCCGGGGGAGATCCTCGTCGTTGATCAGAACGGCCTCACGTCATACAAGCCCTTCAAGGAGACGACCCATCACCATTGCATCTTCGAGTTCATCTACTTCGCCCGGCCCGACAGCCACATGTTCGGCAAGACCGTGTACAGCGTGAGGAAGGCATTGGGCAGGCAGCTCGCCAGGGAGAGCGCCGTGGAGGCGGACATGGTCATTCCCATACCCGATTCGGGGATAAGCGCCGCCATCGGCTATTCCCAGCAGACGGGCGTCCCTTTCGAGATGGGCCTCATCAGGAACCATTATGTTGGCCGCACCTTCATAGAGCCACGGGACTCGATACGGCATTTCGGCGTAAAGTTGAAATTGAACGCACTGCGTGATATCGTAAAAGGCAAACGCATCGTCGTTATCGACGACTCCATCGTCAGGGCGACCACGGGCAGAAAGATCATCAAGATGCTCAGGCAATACGGCGCGAAGGAGATACACTTCCGGGTGAGCTCACCGGCTACGATGTATCCCTGTTTCTATGGTATCGATACGCCTTCCCGCTCGCAGCTGATCGCCGCATCGCACACCCTGGAGGAGATCAACAGGTACATGGGTTCCGATTCCCTTCACTACCTGACGATAGAGAGCATGCGCAAGGCCCTTGGTAAGGGCGACTACACGTACTGCGATGCCTGTTTTTCCGGTTCATATCCTTCACGGTTCCCCTGGGGTATGGAACTGGAACAGATGGAGCTTTTCGCCAAAGGAGAGAAATGATGTCAGACGATCGCGCAGCGCTCCTCGCCATCCTCAAGACGCTATCATACGAGGAGGGGGAATTCACCCTCGTCAGCGGCAAGAAGAGCAGTTTCTACATCGATGCCAAGGAGACCACCCTGAACCCCGAGGGCATGTACCTCGTGGGCAGGATGATGTACAGGATGGCCCGGGAGATCCCCGGCGTGGACGCCGTAGGCGGCGTCAGCATCGGGGGCGACCCCCTGGTATCCTCGGTTGTGCTAGCGGCTTACCTGGAGAAGGACGATCTGAAGGGTTTTCTGATCCGGAAGGAACCCAAGGGGCACGGAACGAACCGGTGGGTCGAAGGCGGGAAGAATCTGAAGAAGGGGATGAACGTGGTGATCCTGGAGGATGTGATAACCACCGGCGGGTCCTCATTGAAGGCGATCGAGGCCGTCGAGAAGGAAGGCTACAAAGTGAAGGGTGTCATCGCGCTCCTTGACCGCCTTGATGGAGGACAAGAAGCCATAGAATCCAATGGTTACACCTTCAAGGCTATATTCAACCTCAAAGATGTAAGGACTTCTTCTTGATATAGCTCAAGATATCGAATCAGAATCTTCGCCATGCAGCACCTGGCGGATGTGTATGAGGAGTTCTTTCTTGCCGTATCCCGTTCGGGATGAAAAGAGGTGCGCCCTGGCACCGTCGACGAACGCCTCGAAGGAACGCCTCTTTCTCGCAATGTTCCCCTGGGTCTCCTTGTCGACCTTCGTGAGCACCGGTGAAAAGGGGAGCCCCTTCGCGATGAACCATTCCACGAGCATGCGGTCGAGGTCGTCGGGGTCCCGCCTCACGTCGAAGAGCCATATCACGCGCCTGATCCGGTCGTTTGTCAGAAGGTATCCTTCGACCATTCTGCGCCAATCCCGGGCCATCTCCCGGGAGACCCTGGCGTAACCGAAACCGGGAAAATCCGAGAAGATGACCCAATCACGCCTTCCCTTCGATTCATAGAGAACCTTGTAAATGTTGATCATCTTCGTGGCGCCCGGCCGGGAGCTGGTCCTGGCCACGCGCTGCGCCGCGAGGGCATTGATGAGCGACGATTTGCCGACGTTGGACCTGCCCACAAAGCAGATCTCGGGGAGTTCTCCCACCTCCGCATCCTCTGGTGTGCGGACGCTCTTGAGGTACCTGGCGTCTATTATCCTCATATCGGTCCTATTTCTGTCCGCCGGGAGTCTCTGCCGTACACGATTTGATGAGGGTGTTGAGGGTATCGAGTATAAGGGCGGCGTCATCACTCCTGATGCCGAGGACCTTCTCCTCGATGTCCTTCCTGAGACCCGGCCAGTCAACGAGCGGGGATTTCACCATGGTGATCTTGCCGTGCATTGTCCGAACTGACTCCTCCTCGCAGGAGACGAGCTCTTCATGGAGTTTCTCCCCCGGCCTTAAGCCCGTGAAGACGATATCAACGTCGTCCCCGATCTTGAGACCCATGAGACGGATCATGTCATGGGCAAGGTCGAGTATCTTCACCGGCTCTCCCATGTCGAGAACGAATATCTCTCCGCCCTTCCCCATGGCCCCCGCCTGCATGACGAGCTGGGCCGCCTCGGGTATGCTCATGAAGTAGCGTGTCATCTCGGCGTGGGTCACCGTCACGGGGCCCCCGCGCAGGATCTGCTCCTGGAAGAGGGGGATGACGCTGCCGGCGCTGCCGAGGACATTGCCGAACCTGACGGCGATGAACCTGGTGCCGCCCTGCCCGTTCATGCCCTGGCAGATAAGCTCCGCAACTCGCTTCGTGGCTCCCATGACGTTGGCCGGACTTACCGCCTTGTCGGTGGAGATGAGTACGAACTTCTCGACCCCGGAGCTGAGCGACGCCTTGACCACGTTGTACGTGCCCTGGATGTTGTTCTTGAGCGCCTCGAGGGGATGAGACTCCATGATGGGGACGTGCTTGTAGGCAGCGGCGTGGAACACGACCTGGGGCCTAAAGCTCTCCATGACGCTCCCCAGCCTGTCCGTGTCGAGGATATCCCCGAGGATCATGGCGTAGGGTTTCCCATCATACACCTGACTGAACTCCATATCGATTCGGTAAAGCTCGTTCTCCACCCTTTCATAGAGGATGAGCTGTTCCGGTTCCATCTTCATGATCTGCCGGCAAAGCTCGGAGCCGATGGAGCCGGCGGCACCCGTGACCAGCACCCGCTTCCCCGTGAGGTACTCCCTTATCTGCTCCCTGTTGAGCTCGACGTGTTCCCTCCCCAGGACGTCCTCTATCCGGATCTCCCGTATCTGGTTGACGTGAACGCTGCCGTTCAGGATATCGCTTATGGCCGGGACGGTCTTGCAGGTGATCCCCGCCTCGTCACAGAGCCTGACAATACGCCTCATCTCCTTGCCCGTCAGCGACGGTATGGCGATCACGGCCTCCTGCGCCTCTTTCTTGACGGCGATCTTTACGAGGTCGTCGATCTTTCCGAGGACGGAGACACCATGGATCCTCTGCCCTTTCTTCGCCCGGTCGTCATCCAGGAATCCGACAGGTTCGTAGCCGATCTGGGTGCTCTGGTTCATCTCACGGAGTATCATCTCCCCTGCCCTTCCGGCGCCGATGATAAGGACCTTCTTCCGCGACCGTGTCGAGCGCACGGGATAGAACTCCCTGAACAACCTGTACAGGAAGCGGGACCCCCCCACAAGGGTAAGGATGATGAACCAGTCTATGACGAAGACAGACCGGGGGAAATCGATGAAGTGGTAGACGAAGCCGACATAGACGGAAAAAAGCAGGGAACTGAGGACCGTCGCCTTCAGGATGCGGATGAGGTCGTTCATCGAGGCATACCGCCAGACGCCGCTGTACAGCCCGAAGACGAAGAAACAGGCGACGCGCAACACGATGAGAACGGGCAGCGTATTCAGAAACATCGCGAAGTTGATCTTCGGAATATCGAAGTTGAAACGCAGGTAGTACGCGAACCAGTAAGCCAGGGCGGTAACGCCCACATCGCTCGTGAGAACGATGAGCCTTTTGGCGCCTCCTATGAGCCGAGTCTTCATTGTCTGGTCAAACCCCTAAAACTTATATCAGCATAGCGTTGCATTTTCTACGATTTTCTTGCCCGAGTACACCCCACATCCGTCCAAAACAGATCTATGGCAATGGACAGGCAAACCCCGGGGGGAAAGAATGACCAATGACCAAAGGGAGGGGCAAAACGGACTGCCTGTATCATTTTGGTTATTGTCTGTTTATCTGGTTATTGGAATTTGGTCATTCGTCATTCTCTCTCTGCCTGGTTACTGGAATGCCGTGTTCCTTCGCGATCCTTGCCGGCACGCCGACAGCGGTGACGTGTGCGGGAATATCGCTTGTTACGGCCCCGCCGGCCCCTATGATGCTCCAGGCGCCGACCTTTTTCCCGACGATGACCACGGAACCTATCCCCAGGAAGGCGCCCTCTCCAACCGAGACCTCTCCGGCAAGGCATGCCCCCGGGGCAATGTGGCAATAATCGCCCACGGAGCAATCATGGTCGATGGACGCACCTGAGTTGACGATGCAGTGCCTGCCGATGACGGTGCCGGGCTGAACTACCGAGCCCGCAAAGACGACCGTCCCCGCCCCAAGCGTGACCGAAGGATGGACCCACGCATGGGGATGCACCACGGTCTTCCAGACGACACCGGGGAACCTCTTCTCGAAACCCTCTCGCGTCCGGTTGTCCCCGATGGCAATGACGCCGCGACGCCCTGCCAGGTCCTCTTCCGCATCGCAGCCGGTAACGGGAATACCCAGGATACTCTTGCCCCATTTCCCCCGGTCGTCGTCGACTATCGCGGCCACCCGCATTCCTGCTGCCACGAGAGTGCTCACCACGACCTTCGCGTGGCCTCCGGCCCCAAATACGATGACCCCATCATTCATGATCTTCTCCCCGTCTCTGAGACCCTTTGAACTCGGGCGTGGTCTCGAAGCCCTCGGCGGAAATGCCCTGTCTCTTCACCACGTTAACAACGGTCAGCCAGATGATCTTAAGGTCGAGAGAAAAACTCCCGTGGTCCACGTACCAGACATCAAGGTCGAACTTCTCTTCCCACGAGATGGCATTCCTGCCGTTGACCTGTGCCCAACCGGTGATACCCGGCCTTACATCGTGGCGCCTCGCCTGGTGCTCGTTGTACAGGGGCATGTACTGCATGAGGAGCGGCCTTGGCCCCACAAAGCTGAGATCACCCAGCAGGACATTGAACAACTGGGGCAGTTCGTCGAGGCTCAGCGCCCGGACGATCCTTCCCACGGCCATCAATCGCAACCCATCGGGCAGGAGATCCCCCGCAGCATTCCTTTCCTCCGTCATGGTGCGGAACTTCATGATCGAGAACGGCCTCCCGCGGTAGCCGGGACGCATCTGCCTGAAGAGCACGGGGCTGCCCATGGACATGTAGACAGCGAGGGCGATGACCAGCATGGGGATACCGAGGACAACGAGCCCGACGAGGGAGAGGAGAATGTCGAATGCCCTCTTCGCGAAGGACAGTTGCGGACGGCGGCCAAGCGCCCTGTAGTAATCCACCATGGCGGCGGTGACCTTCTCGCGGGAGAACGTGGCAAGGGCAAAGGCGCGCGCGCGCTTTCCCATCCTTCCCGCCAGGGATGGGTCCTCGACGAACTTCATCATCTTGAGCATCAGGTCGTGGTGGGAACCCATCTCGAAAAGCAAGCCCGTGACGCCCTCCTCGATGGCATCGGTGACACCGTATATCCTCGACCCTATGGAGGGAATACCCACAGCTGCCGCCTCTATGACGACAAGTCCGAATCCCTCACGGTAGCTCGGCAGGCACAGGACGTCCGCCGCCGACATGAGCCTCTCGGGGGTGTCCGTGTGGCCCGTGAAATGCACCCTGTCGGCACACCGAGAGCATATGTCGAGGACCTTCTCCTTAATGTTCTCCTCGTCGGGACCGGCGAGGAGAAGACGGGTCTTTACAGGGCTTGAAGCGCACACCCCGGCGAATGCCCGGGCAAGGTCAAGGACACCCTTATCCCTGTTCAGTCGTCCCAGGAAAAAAAAGACCATCTCATCGGGACCGATACCCCGCTCCCCCCTGAAGGTGTTTCTCGCCTCTTCGTCGAAATGGAACCTCCGGGGGTCGACACCGCACATGGACCCGTCCCCTATGACCGCCGACCTGTCGCGTCCCACTATACCTTCGGCAATGA
This sequence comes from Syntrophobacterales bacterium Delta_02, assembly GCA_001603955.1. GTDB lineage: Bacteria > Desulfobacterota > Syntrophorhabdia > Syntrophorhabdales > Syntrophorhabdaceae > Delta-02. The sequence continues at coordinate 32,004 of LVAA01000011.1, forward strand.
GGAACTCCCTCTGCGAAGGACTGTCGACGAGGACCTCCGTGGCGCAGCCGACGAGCACCCTGTCCATTATCTTGAGGATGAACCGGTTGAGACCCCTCATGTTCTTCCATACCTGTCCCGTGAAGGTATGCACCCTGGTGCGCACACGCGCGGCGAAGGCGGCCGTCATGGCGAGAAGCCCCGACTTGGGCATGATGGAATGCACTATGTCGAAACGTTCCTCCCTGAATATCCTGAATAGCGCAAGGAGCGCCTTCACGTCGTTGACAGGCGATATGTCCCGCGGGATGGACAGGGGGATGACCTTCGCCCTGATGCCACGGGCCTCAAGGAACCGCGGGTCGTCGGTGGAACAGACGACGGAAAGTTCGAAGTCGTCCTGCAGGAGTTCCATGTGGTCAACGAGAAAGGCCTTGACGGACATCTCGAGGGTGGCGACGAAACAAACCTTCTTTCTCATCCTCACGCTCTCCGCCTTCCCTCCCATACCTCGCTTCAGCGGTTTCCCTCCTTCCGCCCGAAGGCCCTCCTGTGATGCATGAATAGCAGCGACGGGGGGACGAGACCGAGAAACAGGGGCCTTGCCATGTAGATGAAAGCGTACCATTCGCCCGTCAATCTCTTTGCTATCCTGTACTTGACCCGAGCCTCTCCCCATCGGGCCGAAAACCCTTTCCTGCCGTAGCTCGAGGTGTCCCACCGGACCCCGTAGAGGAATTCCGGCACCGTGACAACCTTGCGGCCCCGGGCTACCAATCTCGTGAAGAGGTCATAGTCTTCCGCTATCCTCATGTCCTCGTCGTACAGGCCGGCATCCTTCAGGTCTCCCTTTCTGAACATGACCGAGGCATGGATGACCTGGGAGCCTTTCAACCAATCCTTCATTTCCGGCTCCCTCGGAACCCTCAATTCCCCCCATGGAGTCCCGTCGCCATCAAGCAGCCGCGCGAAGCTTCCCACGGCGCAAACATCCGGGTGCGCGTCGAGATACCCCGCCTGACTCTGAAGTCTTTCGGGCATGGAGACATCATCGGCGTCCTGAACAGCTATGAGCTCGCCACGCGCCTTCCCGATACACCGGTTCCGGGAATATGCCGGGCCCCTGTTCGTCTCGTTCCTGATGAGGAGAAACCTCTCATCCCCGCCCACGAGGTCCTGGAGCACCTCCCATGTACCGTCCCGGGATGCGTCGTCACAGATGATGCATTCCCAGTCCGTCAGGGTCTGCGCCCTGATGGAAGCAACGGCCGACGATACGATGGCCGCGCCATTGAAGACACAGGTGACGACGCTCACGCGGACCATTGACACCGCGTCTTCCCGGCAACGGCTCCCGCTTGCGCGCAGCGCACCTTATCTGCGTATCCTGTAAACGGCAAAGGAGTACTCCTTATAGTCCCGGAATTCCGGAAGATCCACCCTTTCCAGGCCCAGGTCGGCCGCGTGGTCCCTGAATCCCCTGACGCATTCATCGATGGTCCTTTCGTCAACGACAAGGAAGCTGGCGCCGGAGGTCTTCAAAAAGGGGCCCAGCGCCGAATGATCGATGCCCGGTGGGATGTTGATGAAGTCCCCACCCTTGTAAAAGGTCAACCGGTTGATCCTCGGCTCCACGACAAAAGTTTCCTCTGAATATCCCGCTCGCTTGAGATAGACCCCGGCCGTTTTCAGCTCCATCTTGCCCCGGTCAGCTGACTGAAGCGTCTTGGGGATGATCGACAGGCAAACAAGAACAAGGAGCCAGACACCAACATGATGGGTGAGTTTCGGGTTCCAGCCCCTTTTCGCTGAGAGCCTTTCCACCCGCGAACTGAGCTCCCAGAAACCGATCGAAACCCACAGCAGCGAGGGGATCCCCATGAGAAGCCCATGCCTCGTACTCACATAGGAAACCTTGAAGGCGTACGAGAGTGTCAGGAGAAGATACACGCAGAACCATATCACGAAGAGTATCTCCTTTTCTGTATAGGGGATGACCTTCCTTCTGACCATCCCGAAGAAAAGGAGCACGATCAAGACGACGTGAAAGGACCTGAAATATTTACAGGAGGTTTCCCAAAGGGAAGAAACATAGCGGTTGTTCGCGACCCGGGCGAAGAGCGACTTTCCTTCCCGTGAAGCCTTGGCGGCGTCCGCGGACGTTGCGCGGTGACTTTTTTCCAGCAGATCTGGTATCTTTGTCCCTATTTGCCCGAATTCCCACTGCCCTGTCTTGCTCTTGACGAAATGCAGGGGCGCCATGAAGATGGCCGGGAAGGATACGAGGAAGACCACGAGGAGACCAAGACACCACAGAACCTTTCTTTCGCGGTAAAGGAGGGTCCATGCCATCCAGAGGATGATGATCGGTATGAGGGCGAGGCCTTCCGTGCGGGTGAACGAGGCGAGTCCCGCAAAGAGGCTCGCAAGGACGATGAAGATCCATTTCCGTCCCTCTATACCCCTCCAGGCCGCCCAGAGGGACGCCAGGGAACAGCACCAGAAGAGAGGCTCCCTGAGGACGTCCGAGGAATACTGGACGATACGCGGGCTCAATATGAAGAAAACCGACGCCACGACGGCGATCTTGACGTCGAAGATGCGCCTCAGGAGAAAGTAAAAGGGCAGGACCGCGAGCGAACCCAGGACCGCCGATGCCATCCTGCCCGCCGTTTCCCAATCGTGAAAGACCTTCTGGAACAGCAGGATGATGAAAGGGTACGTGCTATAAAAGCCGTCCTCGTAGACGGCCTTCCAGTTCCCGGCACCGATCAGCCTGGCTATCTTTATGTACAGGAGGCCATCGGGTGTGATCACGTCGGCCGTCACGACCATGTACACCCGCACGGCAAGGGCAAAGAGGAACAGGCACAGCACTGTTCTGGCGCTCTGTCTTATCTCGCACCTCTTTGACGAAGCTTGAAGGGTTGCACGGGACCTATCCTTTCCTCGCCTGAACGATTATGATCTCACCTTCCAGTACCTCCCGCGAGAATAGGTCCTTGTCGTCAGGCGCCTTTCCCCGCGTGTTCCTGACGATCATGCGTCTTACGAGGGGATACAGGATACTCCACCTGCGGGCGCTGACATACCGGTTCGTGTGCACCCCTGTCACTTGCATACCCGCCTTCTCGAGGGCGTATCTCAGTTCCGTGAAGGTCATGGGGTTTATGTGCTGGTGATCGTATTCGGGGTGTCCGTGACGGAACTCCCGGGGCAGTTTGATGAAGCGAAAGAAGTCATGATACCCGTAGAACAGGAACCGCGTCCTGCTCTTGATGGACATGATGTTCGGCGTCGTGATGACAAGGGTCCCGCCAGACTTCAAGACCCGCGCGAATTCCCTCACGCACAGGAAAGGGTTCTCGAGATGCTCGATGCCCTCCACGCAGCTCACATAGTCGAAGGAGGCCTCCCCGAAGGGGAGGACCCCGTTCAGGTCGACCTTCTTGAAGGGTACCTGCCCGTGAAGTCTGAAGAAATCCTCGTCGAGATCGACGGCCGTGATCTCGTGAACGCCCATCAGCTGCTGCACCAGCACCCCCTCGCCGGCAGGGGCGTCAAGGAGCCTGCCACGGGGCATCCCCGCGAGGATCGAGACAACCTTTTCCTGGGTACCGGGAGCGTTCTTGTCGACGAGCTGCGCTCCCTGACCATCCAACCGCGTTTTCTCAGTATCTTTCATCACCTTTCATCCTTTACTCGCGTGCTCCCTGATGATCCCTTCCAGCTGCCTGCCCACGTTGCCAAGTCTGTACCGCGCCGACACCTCGAAACCCCTTTTGACCAATGCTGCCCGCAACGCGGGGTCGCCGGCGATATCCATGATCCCCTGCGCGATCGCCTGCGGTCTGTGCACATCGACAAAATAAGCGAAATCGTGGACATCATCAAAGGCGAAAAAGGGCGAGATCCTCGTCAGGATGACGGGGGTCCCCGTGCTCATCGCCTCGACGGGGGGCAGGCCGAAACCCTCTATCTCCGTCGAGGCGGCGACGAGGACATGGCTCTCCCGGTAGAGGTCAGCCATCTCGGCCTCGGAGATCCTCACGAGGAACCTGTCTACGACGTTCTCACTCTTCTCTTTCTCGCCGATGTCCGCCGGCGAGACCCGGGTGAGGTGGACCTTTCCACCCTGCCCTTTCAGAATGCGGACCGCCTCGAGGACGTCAGGTATCGCCTTGTACTCGATATTGTAGTTCCCTACCGACAGTATCTTCAAGGTACCGCCATAATCCAGGTCCCTCTCCTTCGGGCGGAAAACGTCCTGATCTATCCCGTTGGGCAGGAGGTAACAGGAGGTGTGGTACCGGTTCTCGACGCCCCGTACGAGGTGAGGGGCGATCGCTATCTTCACCGTGGGAAGCTCGTAGAGCCTATCGAACCTCTTGAGCCTCGCCTTCCATTCCCTCTTCTTGTACCGGTACTTGAGTTTCGAAAGGATACCGCTGCCGCGGAAACGTTCGGGGATAACGGAGCCGTTGATCCGTTCCAGGACATAATCGGGCTCGAAACCCTGGAGAAAGTGGAAAAGAGGGATGCCCCTGCCCCTGGCCACGTCCCAGAGTTCCTCCACATCCTTGGGGGTTGTCACGACGATGCCGTCCGCCTCGGGGATGGTCTTCTCATCGAAGGCGGGCACGACCTCCGGTTTCACCCGGAAACCCCATTCCTCATCGATGAACCGGGTGAGCAAATGGACCGTATGACCCATGTTCCTCAAAAGCTCGACATGCTGGAAGAAGACCTTGACACCTCCTGTCATCCCCACATGCCGTATCGCGTAGACCAGTTTCATACCTTTCCCGTTCTCTCCCTCACGCCGGACCGCCACCGTCCGCCGCGGCGTTCGAGGCAAGGATGTCGGCTATCCTCCGGGCGGCCTTACCGTCGCCATAGGGATTCATCGCCTCTGCCATTCTCCTGTACGTGGCTCCGTCGTCCAGAAGCTCCGTCACTGAGGTCACGATCTTGTCCCTGTCGGTCCCGACCAATCTCACGACGCCCGCCTCGACCCCTTCAGGCCTTTCCGTCACCTCCCTCATGACGAGGACCGGTTTGCCCAGGGACGGTGCCTCTTCCTGCACGCCCCCCGAATCGGTGAGGATCAGGTAGGACCTGTTCATGAGGAAGATGAACTGCTCGTACTCCACGGGCTCGATGAGGTGTATATTGGGGACGCCGCTTAAGATCTCCCTCACCGGACGCTGGACGCTGGGGTTGAGATGGACCGGATATATGATGTCCACATCGGGTCTCTCCCCGGCAATGGCCTTGAGGGCCATGCAGATATTCCGGAAGCCCGCCCCGAAGTTCTCGCGCCTGTGGCCCGTGACGAGAACCACCCTCCTGCCTTCGGGGAACCCGATACCCCACCGCTCCCTGAAACCCTCCATCAGCGCCGTCCTTGCCGGCTCCGCCTCCTGCCTGTCCTTTATCATCATGAGTGCGTCGATGACGGTGTTCCCCGTCACCCATATCCTCTTCGGGTCCGTACCCTCCCCGATGAGGTTCGAACGGCTCCATTCGGTGGGAGCGAAATGGAAATCGGCGACAACGCTCAGGAGTCTCCTGTTCACTTCCTCGGGAAAAGGGCTGTACTTGTTCCAGGTCCTCAAGCCCGCCTCGATGTGGCCGACGGGTATCCTGAGGTAATACGCGGCCAGGCCCGCGACGAATGCCGTCGTGGTATCGCCCTGGACAAGTACGACATCCGGCGCCGTCTCCTCCAGGACCTCCCTGAGTCCCGTCAGCGCATGCGCCGTGATATCGAAGAGGTTCTGGTTGTCCCTCATGATATCGAGATCGTACCGGGGGCGGATATCGAATATGGACAGCACCTGGTCGAGCATGCGCCGGTGCTGCGCCGTTACGCAGGAGATCGTCGTGAACTGTGCCGGGCGCCCTTCCAGTTCCTTGATGACGGGGGCCATCTTGATGGCCTCCGGCCGGGTCCCGAATACGACTAGAACGGTGTGCGTCATCTACCTCGCTCCTTTTCGGAAAAGGAAGGGTGCCATCGCCATGAGGCAGCATACGGGGACAAGGGCAAGGGATTTCAACCGTATCGTCCTCGTGCCCGATCTTGCCGAGGCAAGGAAGAGCCTGAGCGCCTGCCCCACCGACCCCGTCCTCTGCCTTATCCTGCCCGTGATGTAATCCCTCTGCGCTGCGGCCTTCCTCCTGTCCTTCTCATCGAGCATGCCGAGATACTTGTCGAAGATATAGTGCACGCAATGGATATGCCTCTCGTTGAAGGTGGAGAGGTTTCCCTCCCCAACCCAGTACGCACCGAGCCTTTCCCTGACGTAGACAAACCTCTCCGTCACCCTTGATATCTTGAGCCAGAGCTCGGCGTCCTCCATGGTATTGAGCGTGCTGTCCTCGGTGAGGCCCCCCACCCTCTCGAGGATGGCCTTTCGCACAGCGACCCCCGAGTTCGGCAGTGTGTTCCAGTTGACCATGAGGTCCACGAAGACGGGACGGGCAAGCTGCCTCCTCCAGTCCCTCATACCCTCCTTCCTGCCCTCGACGGAATGGATGTCGAGGTCATGGTAGATGACGTCGGCATCGGCGGTATGGGACCGGATCTCCTCGAGCTTGCGGGGATACCACCAGTCGTCGGAATCGAGGAAGGCAACGAACTCGCCCCGCGAGCGCCTGATACCCTCATTCCGGGAGGCGGCGATGATGCCGTTGTTCCTGAAGTTGACGAGATGGATGCGGTCGTCATGGAAGCCCTCGACGACTTCGACGGTGTTGTCCCCGGAGTAGTTGTTGACGACGATGGCCTCCCAGTCCGTGAAGGATTGGCCAAGGACCGAGGACAGGCATCTTCCGATGAGGTGACCGTGGTTGTACGTGGGTATGACGACGGAGAAAAGAGGGTCCATCTTCACCCTTCTTCCCTGCGGCCGAAATGTGCCGCGCAGAACCGCAGGGTCGAGTCTATTTCCCCTTCCGCGTCTCCCGTCAGCGAGAAGCCGGTCTCCTTTATCCTGTCTATCCGGTATTCGAGGTCCTCGGCCCTTTCTCCCGGGGCCGGATTGGGCCTCTCGAGGGGAGGCGTGTACCCGAGGGTAACCTCGCACCTTCTCGCTATGAGGTTCGCCATGTCCAGTATCGAAATAGGGTTCTCGCCGCCGAGGTTGAAAAGGCCATCCCCGCAATCCGGCGCCGCAACTCCCAGCATGTGGGCCACGGCGCGAGCGGTATCGTGGAGCGTTATGAAATCGCGCCTCTGCAGACCCGATGTCTTCAGGACCAGCCGTCCCGCTGCCACCGCCTGGCGGCACAGGTCATTGACGACGAGGGTCCATCTGTCCGCATCGGGCGAGGCCGGCGCCCCGAAGCCATTCGACAGTCGCAGCACGATCCCTGTCAGCCTCCCCGTGTCGTGGGCGGCAAGGACGAAGTCCTCGGCCACCCTGTGGGTTATCGCGTAAGGGTGCCGGGATCTCGGAAGCGTCCCCTCCGTTATCACCCCGGCAAGCGGGCTGCCGTAGATGTGTATCGTGGAGAGGTAGATGAACCGCCTGACATTTCTCGTCCGGGCTGCCTCGAGGAGCCGCAAGGTCCCGAGACCGTTTACCTCGAGGGCTCTCTGCGGGTCCGAGGCGCTTTCCCCCTCGTTGACGGCAGCGAGGTGGACAACAGCGTCCATACCCCGGCAAGCATCGTCAAGGGAGAGGCGGGAGCCAAGATCCATGGCCGTCACCTTTCCCTCCCCGATCCATTCGGGGGGTTTTCTCCGTTCGTCACGGGTCCCGAGGTGGATGATGGCATCCGGATCCCGGGCCAGCAGTTTCGCGATCCTGCCGCCGAGGTATCCGAAGGCGCCTGTGATGAGGATATTCTTCTTCATCCGTGTACAATGGCCCAGTCATAGGGGATAGACGGGTCCGCCGGATCGAGCCTCTCTATCTCCGTCGGGTCATGGGCGATGGTCGCACAGTTCGCCACGATGGCCGTCTGTGTCCCTATGCCCTTGAACCCGTTCCAGATCATGGGAGGTATCGTAACGAGACAGTAGTTGTCGGGACCGAGGAAGATCTCCTGAACCTCGCCCCTCGTCGGGCTGCCCTCGCGGCCGTCGTAGAGGACGAGCTTTATGTTGCCCTGGGGGACGGCATAGTTGAGGGTCATGCGCTTGTGTATGTGCCACGCCTTCACTGCCCCCGGATAAACACAGGAGAAGTATATCTCCCCGAAGCCGATGAACGCCTCGGCGTCGCTCCTGAGCATGTGCATGACCTTTCCCCGTTCGTCGGGTATCTGCCTCAAGGGACTCACCTTCACACCGTCTATCACGTCACTCACCTCCCATGTAGGCCGTGATCTGTTCCCTCGTCTTCGGAAGGGCCGGTTGCCCCCGCCAGACATCCCTGTACCACACTGTGGTCTCGGCAACCGTCCTCTCGAAGTCCCATCTCGGATGCCAGTCAAGGCTGTAGAATGCCTTGTCGCAATTGAGATGGAGGAGTTTCGATTCGTAAGGTCCCTCGCTGCCGACGGCGGTTTCTATCCTCCCGTCCCCCCAGTGGGATATGATCCTCTCGGCAAGGTCGCGCACCGTGTTGACGGCGTTCCTGTCGGGCCCGAAGTTCCACGAACCCGAGTATGCCTTCGGCGAGGCGTGCAGCTTCGCCGCGAGGAGCATGTAGCCGGACAGGGGCTCCAGCACGTGCTGCCAGGGCCGCGTCGACGAGGGGTTGCGCAGGAAGATCGGCTCCCCTCTCTGGAGGGCCTTGATGGAATCGGGCACTATCCTGTCCTCCGACCAGTCTCCCCCGCCTATGACATTCCCCGCCCGGACACTCCCTATGCCCACGTCTTCCCTGTCCTTGAAGAACGCCTGCATATACCCGAAAAAGACCATCTCCGCGGCCGCCTTCGACGCGCTGTAGGGATCCCTCCCCCCGAGTTCGTCGGATTCCCGGTATCCCCACGTCCATTCCTTGTTGAGGTAACACTTGTCCGAAGTCACACAGATGACAGACCGCAGCTTCGGCAGGCACCGCGCCACCTCGAGGACATTCACGAACCCTCCCACGTTGGTGTCGAAGGTATTTTTCGGCTCCTCGTAGGAGAGCCGCACCAGTGCCTGGGCGGCCAGGTGGAATACGATCTCGGGGTCGAAATCGCTGAAGACCTTCCGCATCCCTTCGAAATCCCTCACATCACCGTCGACGTGCCGGATGACACCCTTGAGGCCGATGAGGTTGTAATGGTCGTTGTCGCGCTTTGGCGGCAGGGCGTAGCCCAAAACCTCGGCCCCGCACATGGACAGCCACAGGGCGAGCCATGACCCCTTGAAGCCGGTATCGCCCGTGACGACGACCCTCCGGCCGGCAAACAGGGAAAGATGGTCGCTCTCTACCATTTTACCCATGGCGCTTCCCCCTTTTCATAGAGCTCGTTGAGCAGTACGTATTCCCTGTTCGTATCCATGGGCTGCCAGAAACCGTCGTGTTCGTAGACCATCATCTGACCGTCCCTGACAAGGTCCCGCATGGGTCTTCTCTCGAACACGAGCCCTTCGGCGTCATCGAGGTAATCGAATATCTCCCTTCGGCAAACGAAAAAGCCTCCCGATATCCTGCCACCCGAGGCCTGGGGTTTCTCGTTGAACTCGACAACCTTTCCTGATGGATCGTTCATCAGCTCTCCGAACCTTCCCGGCGGGCGCACACCCGTTACCGTCAGTATCCTGCCATGGGACCTGTGGTAATCGATGAGCCTGTCAATATCCACGTCGCCGACCCCGTCCCCGTAGGTGAGCATGAAGTTCTCCTCACCGGCCAGGTATTTCTGCACCCTTTTCACCCGGGCCCCCGTCATCGCGTTGAGCCCCGTCTCGGCCAGCGTCACCTGCCAGTCCGATTCCGGATGCTCGTTGTGGTACTGGATCTTCTTATCCCTCCCCAGCGTAATGGTGAAGTCGTTCGTGTTCGCCTCGTAGTTGAGGAAGAAGTCCTTGATCACGTCCCCTTTATATCCGAGGCACAGGACGAACTGTTTCACCCCGTACTCGGCGTAGTATTTCATGATATGCCAGAGAATGGGTTTGGCCCCGATGGGGATCATGGGTTTGGGCATATTGTCGGCCACATCGCGAATGCGCGTGCCGTAGCCTCCGCACAAGATTGCAAGCTTCATGCTCTCTCTCCTTGAGCCAAAAGTTTTTCGTACAGCAATTCGTAGTTCCTGACGGAGGTCCGCGCCGAGAAAGCGTGCGTGAACTTCTGTCCCGCCCGCGCTCCAAGGGACTGCCTGAGGTCCCCGTCCGTCGCAACGGACCTTATGGCATGGGCGAGGCTCACCGCGCTGCCGGGCTCGACCAGGATCCCGTCGTTCATGTGGTCGATCTGCTCCGGTATGCCCGCGATGGTGCTTGCGATGACGGGCTTGCCAAGGCTCATCGCCTCGAGGACGACGTTGGGGAAATCCTCCTGCCCGATGGAGGGCAGCACCATGATATCGACGGCGTTCATGAAATTGAAGACGTTCCCTTCACTTCCCAGGAAACGCACGTTACCCTGGAGCCCGCCATCATGCACGAGCCTTTTGAGCGCCTCCAGCTCGACCCCCTCACCCTCGATGAGGACGAGGGGAAGGCCGCCGGCCGGCATCTCCTCCTTCAGCATTCTCATCGCCTCGATGAGGACGGCGTGTCCCTTGCGCCTCTCCAGGACGGCGACGACACCGACGAGGATCCGCCCCTCACTCACGCCCAGGCGCCGGAGGGTCTGCTCCCTCGTTTCGGTGACCCCTCGGGGCTGTATCCCGTTGAAGATATTGACCGTCTTCACGGGGTCCAGCTTGAGGGCATTGACGAGCATGCCCTTCGCGTACGAAGACCCGGTGACGAACAACGATACGGCCCGCGTGACGATCATGTCGTAGGGGATGTCCGGCCAGCGCCAGGCGGGCCGGTGTGAATGGGCTATGTTGTTAACGACGTAGACGATGCGCCCTATCCCGCAAAGCCGGGCCGCGATGACAGCGGCGGTGCACGAGTAGGCCCCGGGATACCCGCCGTTGTTGACGTGAAGTATGTCGACGGACTCTTTTCTGAACACGAGAAAGAGTCGCACGATGTCCCAGATGATGAAAAGGTGCTTCAACACGACATGGCAGAAGGCCAGAACCACGAGACGGAGGAAGGGCGGAAGCCCACTGATACGGTCAAAGATGGCACTGAGATCGGGAAGCCTCAGGCCGACGGTCCGAAAACCCCGCGTCACCCTCTGCCTGAAACCGGTCTCGTATTGGCCGGAATACCTGTAAAAGAAGCTCACCTTGTAGCGTCTCATGAACTCTTCGTCCTGAAAGAAGTTGACGAGCATATTCTCGCAGCCGGCGAAGAAGGGACAGTCCGAGTAGAAAAGGATGTTTTTCCTCACTTGTCCTCTCGCCGAAGAAAGGAGGCTATCGTGCGTCTCACCCCCTCCTCGAGAGCGACCTTCGGCTGCCATCCCATCAAGCTCTTCGCCTTTGACGTGTCCACGCGATAATCCATGATCTCGTCGGGCCGGTAATCCCTGCCCCCCACCCGCACGAGACCTCGCCTGTCGAGAAGTCTCTCCACCATACCGACAAGCTCGAGGAGTCTCACGGCGCTCCCGCCGCCGATGTTCATCACCTCTCCCGCCGCCCCTTTGGCCCGGGAAGCCCGTATCATGGCGTCAACAAGGTCGGTAATGTACACGAAGTCCCGCGTCTGCTGTCCCGCCGTCATAACAAACTCCCTTCCTTCCATGAGGGACCGTATGAGGGAAGGCAGGAACATGCCCGTCTCCTGTCCAGGGCCGTAGGCGAGCGTCGGCCGGAGCACGACGACGGGAAGCCCGTACAGGCCGTGAAACATTCCTGAGAGGTTCGTGACGCACAGCTTCGAGTAGGAATAGGCCGTGACGGGTGCCTCGCGCATCGACTCGGTAAAGGGACTCTCATTCTTCCCGTATTCCTCCGCCGTACCGAGAACCACGACGGATGCGACACCCCCCTGTTTGATGAGGGCGGAAAAAAGGTTCAGAGAACCGATCACGTTGACGCCCACGGCCTTGTAGAAATCGTCCACGTCCGACGAGCGCTCCTTGAAGGCGGCAAGGTGAAACACGACGTCCGGCTTGCACCCGCCAACGCACTCTTCGACGAAGGCCCTGTCCCCGATATCTCCGGTACAGAGGGTGAGACCCACCGCTCCCCCGTCAGGCACGGCCATGTCGAGCGCAGTGACGGCGGCCTTCTCCGCGATGAGCGTATCCACCAGGCTGCGCCCTATGAATCCCCGTGCTCCCGTCACAAGGACCCTTTTTCCCTCAAGCAAAGGTCGAACCTCGTCGCTCACTTGATCACCCTGAGATAATAGGTCAGCGAGTTGAGCGGGAAGAGATGAGACAGTCTGACCTCGTACGAATAGGGACGCCTCTCGGCAAACCTCACGACAAGGCGGTGAAGAATGCCCATTCTTCCGTCCTTGAACTCCCTGTCGAACTCGAGCCCCTCCGTCCGGAACCGGGCACTCGTGTAACCGTAGCGCTCGTGGAAGGAATGGGAGGGGTCGAAATAGCAGAACCACCAGACGCCGAAGAAGTTCCTGTGCGTCGGATCGATGGTAGCGTAGCAGCTCCTGAAATAGGGGACCCTGACAACCACCGCCGCACCATCCGCACTGATGCGGTGCACCTCTTCCATGACCTTCAGGGGTTCTTTCACGTGCTCCAGGATGTTGTCCATCCAGACATTCCCGGCCGAACCATCCTCGAAGGGATAGGGAAACACATCGAGGTCGTGGACGATGTCTACACCGGGAAGCGCCAGGGCGTCGACACCGACATACCCTTCCCTCTTCCTCTGCCCGCACCCGAGATCGATGTTGAGGCTCATTGAGACATCTCCTGTTTTGCCACCCCTGTCTTCATATCTCCGGACGCCTGCCTCCCCTGCGGGACCAAAAGAAATGTGATACTGACTTGAGAAAGCGGGCTGGAGTCACAACGTTATCCTTCAAAAGATACCACAAATACCTGGAACGGTGCCGCGAGTTCAGCAGATGGGTCCAGTATCTCCCATCAGCCCGAAAGAAACTCACTTCAAAGGGCGTTATGATCCCGTACCGCAACTGCCAGGAAAAGAGCAGTCTGTGAAGGTCCAGGCGATGATCGCTCAGCCTGAACTTCGGCGACGGGAGCAGGCGGCTCATCTGACAATATTCCTCTCGCCCCACGGGCTCAGCGAGATTCCGGAAAATCTCGGTCCCAGGATATGGCTGCGTCACCCCCACGGAAACATAGGTCGGCTGAATCTTGCTGAGAAGACGTCTGGTCGCCCTCAGATCTTCCTCGTTCTCCGTGGGAAGGTTCACAAGTATGTTGGCAAAGGTCCGTACACCATGTTGACGGCACAGATCGAAGGCCCGGACGGTCTCTTCCACGGTATTGAGCTTTCGAATTTCCTTGAGGAGCCGGTCGGACCCTGTTTCCACGCCAAAATCCAGTTGAATACAACCTGATCCCTTCAGAAGCCTGACGACATGTTCTTTCTGAATGCACCGGACTCTTGTCTCTGCGGCCCAGAGCATCTTCAACCCACTTTTTCGGTAGGCCGTGCAGAACTCCACTATATCCCTCTCTATGACGCCGAAGGTATCGTCGAGAATGTAGAAAAAATCGAACCCATAACGCTCCTGAAGCATACGCAAGTCCTCTATCACCTGCTCCATCGGGCGTTTGCGCACGACCGGCCTGCCGGGAGCCTTGTCATTTGCCTGCCAGACACTGTTCGAAGCACAGAAAGTGCAACGAAAGGGACAACCGCGGCCTATATAGATGACTGCTGCAACGGCAGCCAGTCTGCGTATTACGACCTTTCTCGGCTCCGTATACCAGGTCATGTCGATCTTGTGGTATGCGGGCATCCCGCATTCACTGAGATCCATCAATTCCCGGTTCGGGGTCTGCACCACCTGCCCGTCCATTCGATAGGCGATTCCCCTGATATGCTTCCCGTCTACCCCGGGTTTGTAGCTCGCGAGCAGTTCTCTAACCGTCAACTCACCCTCTCCGCGAACCACCAGGTCGAAGGGGCTGCCCTCGAACAAAAAGTCTTCCGGGGATATGGAAGCGTGGGCATTGCCAACCACGATGGTACCGTCATATTCCCGGCGTATCCTTCCGGCGAGGTCAACGAGGATGTCGTAATCGGTTACAAAAGCGGCCAGACCAACGAACCTGGGCTGATAGCGCCGCACGTCGTTGAGAATGTGATCAACGTTATCATTGAACCCAACATGATGGGGATTGGATATTTCTGCCGTGAAGCCATGCTTTTCAAGATATCCCGCGAGATAAAGATAATAGTACGGCATGTAGGCTTCTCTGGCGTTCGTAGGGGACACGACGAAGAGGATATCTACCTGCGCTCCATCACCCATGTTCACATTACCCGCCACTGCTTATTCCTTTCAGCTCCCTCGTCCATTCATCGATTGCATTTTCAGACCTCTTCCCGAACCGCCCCATGAACCTCCTGACCGCTTTCCGCCGCGCGTCGTCAGCCCACCACCCGTCGACGTTCTCGTAAACACGGTTGACCTCTTTGGCTGCGTCCACGGGACTGTCAAAAAGTATGCCAGCCAGTCGGAGGTCTCTGAAATATCCTTCAGCGTCCGGATGTAGCGTGTTCGCGCTGAGAGAGGGATCGCAAAACAGTATGGTGGGTTTGTCAATATGCAAAGCCTCGATGAATGTGGTTGAATACATCGGATGACCGCAGAGGAAGAGACAGCAATTATCCAAGCTCCTTGCGAAAGGCACGTCCCAGGTCTCTATGCGGATATTACCCGGAAATGCGTCTCTCAGCCTTTCCCGTACATCCCATCCCATATCCTCCCTGTGGGGTCTGAGTCTCAAGTTGCATCTTACCTTTGCCGACAGGTTTTCCGCGAACAGGTTCACATCTTCAAAGTAACGCTGCCAGTAACCCGTTGTGAGAGGAAACTGTATCAGACATCTCAACCAAACAGCCAGGTCATAGAGTACATCCGGGATATCTCGCCGCCTTCGCGTCTTCCTTCTTCCCATCAGCTTCGTTGGAGCCAGGGGTTTCACGACGGCCCCGGCGCCATCTCTTGTCCACCCCCATGAATAAAACCTGTCTACGATGGAGAGCTCGTGCCTTTCCTGCAGAAAGTACCTGATGATGCCGTAATTGCCTCCGTGCTGGAGACCGACAAGGAGGCTGCCCTTTTCGGCCTGAGAGCCGGCCCATATCTTGAACACATCGTTGTAATGCCAGGACGTCGCACTCATGAGAGCAACGGCTTTATGGCGATACAATCCGTTTATCGTCTCCTTTATATCTTTGTACCCCTCCACGAACGTGACAGGCAATTCTTCGGAGATAAGGTCAAACAGTATTCCCTCGAATTCACTCTCGCCGAACGACACGGTCTTTATGATCTGTCGTGATGCTTCATGGCCCGCGTATCCCGTAAAGTCGACATCGGGATAGAAAAAAGGTGACAGCGCAAATCCGGTCCGCAACAGGAGTCGCACCTCCGCGCTTCTTGGAAGATATGCGTTGTGGTAGAACACCTTTCTTTCCCTGGCGCCCAGAGACGAAACGAACTTTGCCAGGCTCCTTTTCACGAATGAGACTCCCCTGCTTGGAAGAACCTTCTGTACGGATACCTGCACATACCGCGTGCGATCCACCTTCATTGTGGGGAAAGAGCCTTTAAATTGGCCCATGATCCTGCTGAATAACTGAAGATTATACAGATCTCCTTTTAAGAGCTCCATGAAATCAATCGTCGAACCCGGCGTTTGAAAAGAGGCCTTGTCCAGGCACAGCGTCGTCAGCTCCGGGTATGACCGCAGGGCCTTCGTGATATGGAGGTATCTGTCATATACCACGTGAATGAAATGGAGAAGCCAGGTACCGACCAATATCCTCCAGTATTTTTCCGAATGACGGACCCCGTGAACGACGTTGAGTCTTCCCGAGAGAACAGGGAGGGTCCTCTCGTAGAGGTCGTCGACATAGGAAAAGATCCCGGGGACCTCGGCATCTGTATAAGGGGGGTCGAGCGCTATCGTGTCGAGGGATTCCAGGTACTCTTTCCTGCTGTACCGACGGCACCACTCTCCCAGGATGAGCAGCGTTCCCGAAGTGTCCCAGAACTCTTCGATGGATGTCGTCGCGAGGAATATCTTCTTGTCGGCCAATTTTCCTACCAGCAGCTCCTGCCCCCGTCAATGACGACCACGGCGCCGTTCATATAGGAGGACGCGTCGGAGGCGAGGAAGATTATCGCGCCTTCCAGCTCGTCGGGCCTCGCCATCCTTCCCAGGGGTATCAGCTTGTTCAGCCGGACGAGGAAGTCCTCACCCTGGTTGTTGTAGACACCACCCGGACAAAGGGCATTACACCTCACGCCCCTGTCCGCCCAGTACGTGGCCAGGTAGCGGGTAAGGCCGATGAGCCCTGTCTTGACGACGGAATAGGTCACGGGTTTCACGTTCTGCATCTCCTCGGGGACCCCTTCCGTCCTGTAAAGCCTCTGGTCCGGCGCGATGACTCCGAGGTCGGAGGAGATATTGATGATGCTGCCCCCTTTCTTTCCTGCCATTGCCTTACCAAAGTGTTTCGCGCACAGGAACGACCCCGTGAGGCCGACGGCCAGGTCCTGCTCCCAGACGGTCAGGGGGAAGTTCTCGAGACGCGAGGAGTTCGTGAGGGTGTTCGACGTGTCGACGACGGGGTTGTTCGCCGCGTTATTGATCAGCACGTCGACGCGCCCGTACTTCCTGAGGACTTTCCCGCACGCGCCTGCCACTTCCTCTTCCCGCGTGATGTCCACATGGTAACCGCACGCCCCCGTGCCGTACCTGCCGTTCAGTTCATCGACGAAGGCGTCAATGGGCTTCTTCTTCAGGTCGAGAATGACGGGCACGCCGCCTCCATCCGCGATGATCGAGGCATGTCTCTTCCCGAGAAAACCCGTCCCGCCCGTGATCACGACAACCTTTCCCTTTATGTCGAATACGTTCTTCATGGTCAATAGAGTGTCGCTGTCTGCCCGCCATCCACGATGAGACAGGCACCCGTGATAAAGGAAGCTCGCGGGGAAGACAGGAAGAGTATGGCATCGGCTATCTCCGCAGGGTCCGCGAACCGCTTCATGGGGACCGTCGATTCTATGATGCCCCTGACACGTTCCGGGTCGTCCTTCAGCTTCATGTCCCAGCTGCCTCCTTCAAAATAGACGTTTCCCGGGGCAACGCAGTTCACGCGCACTCCCTGGTCCGCCGCCTTTCGGGCAAGGTTCTTCGAAAAGGCGATGACCGCCGTTTTTGCGACGGAGTAATCGACGGGCGCTCCGAATGCCTCCACACCGGCTATGGATGACACGAAGACGATGCTTCCCTTCGATGCCGCAACGAGGGGAAAGAACTCACGGGCCGAATCAATGGCGCTGTGGAGGTTCTGGGCAAACACCTCTTCCACATGTTCCCTTTCCGGTATGGGATCGGGCACGCTGACCCCATAACCCACGTTCGCGACAAGGACATCAAGACCCTCCCAAGACGAAGTGATGAACTCCCTCAACGCCCTTATATCCCCGTGGGACCTGAAATCGCAGGCACGGCAGAGTACATCCGATGCCGCATGCCACGAGGCGAGCTCGTCTCTCACTTTCCTCAGCTCCGCCTCGCCGCGCCCCGTCAGGACCACCCTGGCGCCTTCCTCCAGGAAGTGCTCCGCCGTCGCCCGGCCTATCCCCCGCGTCGACCCCGTGACAAGAACCCGTTTTCCCTTGAGCTCAAGGTCCACTCTTACTCTCCTTTTCCATCATTCCCGGGCTTTACGCCGTAACCGACAAGCATGAGCTCCCTCGACCACCTCAAGGCCTTCACCTTTGTCCGCACCGGGACGAAGGGTGCCACGGCACGGCACAGGTAATTGAGGACCGGGTATTTCCACACCAGCGGTAACTGCCTGAACCTGGACACCTCGATATCGATGAACCCGTGCATCTCGTAGATATCTCTGAGTGAAACCACCGAGAAGGGGCTTTTGTGCGTATGGTCGTCAAAGTATATCTTGTAGCACGATTCCCAGTCGGGGACGAGGGTAATGAGCATGCCTCCCGTCTTGAGGACCCTTCTGGCCTCTTCCATGTAACGCTCGGGGTCGTGAAAATGCTCGAGCACGGACTTGGAATAGACTACGTCGAAGGTATTGTCATCGTAAGGAATCCCTTCCCTCTCGATGTCGGAGACCCTGACGGGGATATCGGGGCTCAGGGCCGGCGCCTTCTCGGAGATATCGACACCGCAGGCATCGAGTCCCAGGTCCCGGAAGCCTTTCAGAAACTCGCCCCTGCCACACCCCGCTTCGAGAAACGCCATGCCCGGGACCATCCGGAAACGCTGGAAAAGATGAAGACATAGCTCAACCGGATAGCCTGTGTAGGGACGCTCCTTTTCGCTGTACACCACCTCGAGGTAGTCGGCCATTATCGACTCACAAACTCCTTCTCTTGTGCTCCAGGCTATCGTCGCTCCTTGCGCCCCGGAAGGTCGTTATCTCCCCGGCATAGAGCTGCCTGAACTTCTCTATGAGACCGGTCGCGGCCGCCATGTCCCCGCTTGTATGTTTGAAATGGTCTGTTATGAGACGCCTGTTCGCGTCAAGCAGGAGCTCGTAGCACCGCTTGTCGGGAATCCCCGTGAAATTGACAGTCAGAAGATCGGAGTTCACAAACCTTTCGAAAAAGTCTTCGGGGCCTTTGAGGAGCCCCATCTCGATCGCGTCGTAGTACAGATCGCATCCCGGGTAGGGTGTTACGGGCCGTATGGTGCGTATCTGGTCATAAAGGTTGTACTTCATTATGAAGTCCACGTTGCTTCTCAAGGTCTCCTCGTCATCGCCGGGCTCGCCCCATATGCAGTTGAGGCCGACCCCGATACCCATCGATTTCGTGATCTCCGCCGCCCGGTAGTTTTGCTCTACCGTCACGTTCTTGTGCATCCTGTCAAGGACGCGCTGCGAGGTCGACTCGAAGCCGATGTTGATGAATACGCACCCTATCTCCTTGAGCGTCTCGGCAATCTCTTCGTCGAAAACATCGACGCGGCTTTCGACATTCAGCATGGCCTTTATGCCGCTCTCCTTCAACGCCTTTCCGAAGTCCCGCACCCTCTTCTTCGAGTAAACGAAAAGTTCATCAATGAAGAAGAAGTAGGTGATCCCGTACGTATCCTGGAGCGTTCTCATCTCCTCGATGATGCCCGGAATGCTCCTCCCCCTGATGCCCTTCTCGAGACGGTAGCAGAAATTGCAGCGGTTGACGCACCCCCTGTTGGAAAGCACGGCAAAGGCGCGGTCGCTCTGAGACATGCCGGAGAGCTTGAGGCACGTCGTGTACTCCTCCATGGGAAAAAGGTCCCATGCCGGCGACCCGAGCGCGTCCAGGTCCCGAACCGGTTTGTTTCTCTCATTGATGCACACGTCACCGTTCAGCCGGTAGGCAATGCCCTTGACGTCAGCCAGGTCACCGCCGTCCACCTTGCACCGCGCAAGCTCCACGATCGTCAACTCCGCCTCACCGATCGCCGCCACGTCCGCTCCTGTCATCTTGAGAACATATTCGGCGATGGGTGAGGGGCCATGGCCCCCGAGGACGTACCAGGCATCCTTCTTGTGGGCATTGACGGTGTCAGACAGGCCAAGTATCGTCTCCTTGAAGCGGGCGGCAAGAAAACCGCAGCATATGAGGTCGTACTGTGACGAATCGAGGTGATTCGCCAGCTGATCGTTGGTGTAATGGAAGACATCCATTGCGTAGACCTCGACATCGCACCCGGCCCTCCGGAGGGCCGCCGTGAGATAACCGGGACCCATGGGGAAGAAATTGTCCTCCTGGTAGACATCGTGTATGATGAAGAGCACCCGTGGTCTCTTCGCAGTCGTTATTACATCCATTCGCTCGTTACACTCCTTGAGATCATTTCTTGAGCTCCTCCACGAGCTCCACTATGATGCCGTCGGGGTCGTGGCAGTACATAACCTTGACGAGCCCGTCGGGCGACGGCTCAGGCGGGTTATTGCAGTGAAAACCACGGGCCTCGAGTGTCCTGTACATGTCTTCTATGTCAAGCACCGTGAAGGCCACGTGAGAGAAACCTCGCCGGTAAGCGCCCGCATTCCCGGGGCCTTCAGCGCAAACCATACCTTTCTTGTACTCTATGAGCTCGACCAGGGACCCTTCCGGGCACTCCAGCTTGGCCCATTCAAGGACGGCCCCGGGAATCCCGACAACCCTCTCGATGTACTCCCCCGATTCGGTCATCCGCGCGCGGACCTTGAGCCCGATGATGTCCCTGTAAAAGGCGAGCGACCTCTCGAGATCCCTTACGACGAGGCCCGCGTGGCGCATCGAGAGAGCCACGTCACCTCCCCTCGAGGCATTCGGAAATCGCTTCCGCGAGCACTTCAACGCCTTCCAGCAGCGCCTCCTCACTGATGGTCAGGGGCGGAGCCAGCTTTATCGTCTCCCTTCCCGTATGGACGACGAGAAGCCCCTTCCGCATGGCCCTTTCGCTCACCCGGGTCGCAAGGTCCGAAAGGGGATCGCCATTGTTGTCATTGAAATGAAGGGCCGCCAGAAGGCCCTTGCCCAGCACGTAATTGATCACGTCAGGGAACCTGTTCTTTATCGCGTTCAGCCTTGCATGGAACAGCTCCCCCAGGACCCGCGACCTGTCGATGAGATCTTCCTCTATTATGTACCGCATGTTCGCAAGACCGGCGGCGCACACCACGGGGTTGGCCGAGTGGGTGGAACTCATCGACCCGATCTCGGGGAGGTCCATGATCTCCCGGCTACCGAGGACGATCGACAGGGGAAGGCTGGAACTGGCCCCCTTCCCGCAGCACAGGATGTCCGGCTCGACACCGTAATGCATGTACCCAAAGAGTTCACCCGTCCTGCCGAAGCCGGCCTGCATCTCGTCGAAGGCGATGAGCATGCCGTGTTCTCTCGCGAACCGCTGGAGCGCCTTGACGAAGGCGACAGGGTAGAATGCCGCGCTCCATCCCTGAAAGGTCTCTATCATGAACCCGCACAGGTCCTCGTCCGCCGACAAACCCTGTGTCCTCATGAGGTCTTCGATGTTCTCATAGAAGTATCCCTCGGGGTCTTCCACGGCCTTCGGCCTCCACGGGTACGGAAAGGGAACATGGAAAATGTTCGGGTCCAGGTACCCTATCCACTCCTTCTGCGCCGGGTTGTAGCTCATCATCTGGGCACCCATCGTACGGCCGTGCCAGTTGCCCTCGAAGCCGATGATGCCCGGTCTTTTCTTGCCCTGCTTAAAGCCATTCATCCGCATCAGCTTGATCCCGCATTCCGTCGCTTCCGTGCCGGCGGACAGCAAAAAGGCCTTCTCGAACTGCTCCGGTGTGTTGTCCACGAGATACTTTATGTAATTTACCCTCTCCCGCGACGCGTAGGTATACGTGTGAAGAAGCGGTCTGTCGACGACGGACCGTATGGCGTCCCGTATCCTTTCGTTGCCGTGCCCCGCGTTGGTGACGAATATGGTGCTCGAAAAATCGAGCCACTTGTTGCCCCAGGCGTCATAGACCTGGAATCCTTCGGCCCTGTCCCAGAAGACGGGAAGCTGGCCGTGCATGGAAACCGACTCGAACCGTTCGAGGTCCTCGAAGACGGGGACCGATTCGGGCACGGGGATCATCGTCGCGATGCGGCGGTATTTCGTGTCGACCTTCGGTACATCTTCGGGAACGAGAGAGAAGCGGGAACCTGCCATTATTCCTCCAGTATCAGCTCGCATGCCTGTCAGGCGCGGGCACGCCCCAGGTGGTCGCACAAGGGGTGCCCCTTCGCCGTGATGACGTACTCAAGATATTCGAACTCCTCCATGCGGTCTATCTCAACGATGACGGGCGTGACAAAGGCCTTGACCCTGGGGCCGAAGAGCCCCTCGCCGCCCCGCACGAAATCGGTCTTGATGATCTCCACATACCCGTTGGGATGGTAGGCCGGAGGGAAGGTCTGACGGGGAAGGTTGTAGTACTCGGGCCTGGGATCGTTGGGAAAGAAACCGTCGAGGAGCCCATCGTTTATGCACATCATCTTCTGCGGCGGCTCAGGCAACTCCTGAACGGACCTCAAAGATGTCACGTCACCGAAGGAGGACCCGATCACTCTTATCGCGTCGGAGATGACCTCCGGGTCCCGTAAAGGAGTTGTCGGAAGGAGCTGGACGAGTATATCGGGTTCGACACCCTCATTGGCCTTGAACCAGTCGAGGGCATGGAGAATGAATTCTATGTTCGGCGACGTGTCGACGGCCAGTTCGGCGGGCCTCATGAAAGGAACCTCTGCCCCGTAGCTCCTGGCGATATCGGCTATCTCGGGGGAGTCCGTGGAGACAACGACCCGTTCGATGTCCCTGCACAGGAGCCCCGCGGCTATGGAATAGGCGATGAGCGGATACCCGGCAAGTGGTTTGATGTTCTTCTTCGGAACACCCTTCGAGCCACCCCGCGCGGGGATAATAGCATACGTTTTCATGTGTGATCCCTCGTTCGTTTCAAATTCATGACCTGGTGAGATAAACCACGCTCTGCCGTCATCCCGGCGAAGGCCGGGATCCAGGAAAAGAGTCTGGTCGCAGAAGCCTCATCCCGTTCAGGAGGACCGTCCAACCCACAAGCCTCAACATCATGTCATTTCGGCAACGCCAGCCTGTCCATCAACCACTCAAGCTGGGTCTTGAAAACTGCCACTCCTTCATCGTCCCTGTAAGCCTGCATGATGAGGGGACCATCATATCCGGTATCCGCGAGGAGGGCGAAGAAAGTATCGAAATCCGTGTCGCCCGTTCCCAGCATAACCGAACCACCACCCCGCACGCGATCCTTTATGTGGACGTCGGTGATCTTCTTTCCATAAGCGGCGAATTCCTCCCGCACATCATAGCCGAGGGACGCGCTGTTACCCGTATCGTAATTGACCGAGAACACATCCGACCCCAGCCGCGCAAGAAGTTCCGCGAAGGGCCGAGGCGCCAGGTCTGTCTCGAGAGAGAACCGCACTCCCCTGTCGGCGGCGAGATCCGCAAGAGGCAGAATCTTACCCGCGAACCTCTCGACCTCCTCATCGCTTTTGAGGGATGATTGGTCGACACAGGGTATCACGATATCCTTCACACCGAGAAAACGGCCCGCGTTCTCCGCAAGCCGCCGCAGCACCTCGACGCTCAAGGTGGAGACATCCGGAGAAGGACTGCTCAAGGGGGCCTCCATGAAATAGTCGGCGCATATGGAAACGACGCGCACCCCCGTTTCGTCCGAAAGGGCCTTGATCTGCCTTGCCCCTTCTTCCGACATGAGGGGGTTCAGTTCGAAATCGTTGTGATCGAGGATAAACTCGACATAGTCAAGGCCAGACCCCCTGGCAAGGGTGAACTCCTCCTGCCAGTATCCCAGCGGATGCGCCTGGTACCGCCCCATGTACTTGGGCAGGAGCCGCCCCTGCATGACACCGATCTTGTATCGAATGCTCATTCAGCTAAAAGTCCGTATGGAAGTGCGCCCTCAGTTTCTTGCTGATGGGGACCTCCTTGGTCAGGACACTTATCACGCCATCGCCCATTGCCCTCTCTATCTTCCTTACGGCACCAACAAGGCTCTTCAGCCCCATAGGCTCCACGGAGGATGCCTGATCCGACCCGTACATCGCCCTCCCGAGGGTTATATGCCTCTCGAGAGAGGTTATGCCCAGCGCGGCGGCTGCGTAGGAGACCGCCAAACCAACTTCATGGCCACTGTAACCGACGTCGCACTTGTAGCGCTCCCTGAGGGTATGGATGCAGTTGAGGTTTGCGTCCTCATCGTCCATGGGGTATGTGGAGATGCAGTGCATGAGCTCGAAAGGGCACCCGGCCTTGCGGAAGATCTCCACGGCACGGTCTATCTGTTCGAGGGTGCTCATGCCCGTCGATATGAACGTGTGCCTCTTCTCCGATGCCACCATCTCGAGAAGGGGCTCGTACGTCAGCATGGCCGACGCTACCTTGTTGTACTTGAGGTCGAACTGACTGAGGAACTTCTGGCTCTCCAGGTCCCAGGCGGATGCAAACCACTCTATCTCCATTTCCTTGCAGAAACGGTCTATCTCACTGTATTCCTCGAGTCCGAATTCGAGTGCTTCTTTTTGCGCCCTCTGTGTCGTTCCCCAGGGGCTTTCCCGGGGACTGTCAAGCAATTCCTTCGAATACACGAGTTCGACGGTGCGCTTCTGGAATTTGACGGCGTCACAATCCGCTTCCTTAGCCACCTTGATCAGGTCCTTCGCGATCCCGATATCACCGTTGTGATTTATGCCTATCTCGGCAATGATGAAGATTGACACCTGTTGCCCCCTTTATCCGGCTAGATTTTTTTCTATAATCTCGCAGATTATATGCGCGATTGCAATATGAGCTTCCTGTATCCTCGGTGTCGAGCCCGAGGGCACGGATATGCAGTGGTCCGACAGAGCCCTGACAAGACATCCCTCATTGTTTCCCGTCATGCCTATCGTGGTTATACCCATGGATCTCGCGGTCTCAAGCACCCTGGTTATGTTCTTCGAATTCCCGCTCGTCGATATGGCGAAGAGAACGTCGCCCCTGTGCCCCCGCGCCTCGAGCTGCCGGGAAAAGACCTCGTCGAAGGAGGTGTCGTTCCCGACCGCAGTCAGGGTCGAGGTGTTGACGGTGAGCGCCTCTGCCGCCAGGGCCCGTCTCTTCAGCAGAAAACTGCTTACCATCTCCGTGGCGATATGCTGCGAATCCGCCGCGCTGCCGCCGTTGCCGCAAAAGAAAAGGGTCCCGTCTTGCCTGAGGGCCTCTGTCGCAACCTCGGCCGCAGCCGCTATCACTGCCAGCCGATCGGGGTCCTCGAGCAGTGCTTCCATTACTCTGTCGTGCTCCTTGAGCCGGTCCCTGACAAGCTCCGTGTCCCCGGCGGGTGTCCGGGCGCTCCCGGGTTTCTGAAGGACGTAACGGGCAACCTCGCAGATGACGCCGCAGCCGCGCTCAGCCTGTGTGACGAGCCCGGCGCACCTTCGCACTTCATCGTCGGCATCGCAGGGCGCGAAGCTGTACCGGAGGTATTCCAGAAGTTCCATGTCCTTCTTTGAATCACCAACGAAACAGACCTTCGATTCGTCGAATCCCTCCCTCCGTGACAGTTCCCGGAAAGAGGCCAGCTTGTCCTTAGTCCCCGCAACAAAATAGTCCGGTGAGAATCTCTTTTTCACGAAGTCGGTGAACCTGTTGTTCTCCCCGGAGATGAACCCAATCTTTATCCCTGCTCTCTTGAGCTCGAAGATGGCGTCAATGTCCTTGAAGGCTATCCTCTTCGTTTCCTCGCCGTCGGGACCGATGTAGAGAGTGCCGTCTGTCAGGACACCGTCTATGTCAAAGAGAACGACTTCGATCACTGAGCTCCCTCCTTTTTCTGTCCGCACCGCCGCATATTCAGTTCCACCACGTGCCCGTTGTGCAGAAATCCCCCGGGACGCCGTATTTCGCTCTGTATTCGGCCACCGCGTGCCCTATCGATGATTCACGGTCCCCGCCCTTCTCGAGAGCCCCCATGAAGGAGTCGATGAAGCTGCAGATCCTATCCTGGCCGTCGCTGTCGTCGAAGTAATTTATCCTCTTCCGCCAACGCGAAAGATCACCCACGCTGTCGTCACCTCTTGCGCTGAGCTTAATGGCCGCCTTCATGTCATCCACTGAACCGTAGATCACCTTCTGCTCTTTGTCCCTGTAGATGGGAAACTTGAGCCATCCCGTGCAGTCCCAGCACACAACCCTGCATCCGTGAAGCCCGGCGATGATACCCGCCGAATTGACGCCGCAGCACACGGCAAGGTCGGAACGCTTTGCGGCCGCGATGGGAGAGTATTCCCGATGATCGAGGAATACCATCCTTTTCCCGGCGACGAGCGCCCTCATTCTGCGCACCACGTCGCCTCCGCCGGGAAAGGCAGCCAGGTCATCCATCTCATATGTCTTGCTCTTGATCACCGCCCCCAGGCCCGGATCCTCCTCGAGGATCTCGACGATGCCCGTGTAAAAACGCGAAACGGTTTCGGGTGACTGGTAGAGGTCATACGCGGCACTGTCGTCGAAAACACTTATCCTGAAGGCCACCTGTGCCGAAAGGTCGATGGGCGGTGCCGTATGAGCACCCTCCTTTACCCACAGACCGCTTGGCAAAATATGGTCGATGGTGTTGCCTTTCCTCTGGAGGAGATCCCGGTGGGCCTCTCCCCACACGAAGAAGACGTTCTGGGGCGTCAGGTGCGTGGGATACACGTAGTTGAGGTAGTTGGACCAGTGCAGACCCAGCATCGCTCCACCCGCCTCAGCCAGGGCCTGTGCCTGTGCCTCCTGCATCCACGATACCTCCTGGTGCTGGATAAGGGCCTTCACGCTGAACGCCCGGAAAAGATCAAGATAAAGCCTTTTGGTGACAACGAAATCCAGCCGGAAGAGCGTGAGCCAGAACGGTTCCGAAAACCTTGCGCTGCCGAGGAGATCACGAAGGATACCTGCTGCGTCCCGGGGCGTAAGGCAGGAGTTTCTGAACCCGTGAAGGTCAATCCACTTGAACCCGATCCTCTCGAGGTTGGACGTCGTCTCCGGGGTAACGGGTGTATCGGTCCTATCGAGGTAGTAAACAACGGGATAGGCCGCGTTCCGTGCGCTCAGGAAACCCCTGAAATCCTTCCATACCCCATGCTGAGGCTCGTATTCTATCCACAATGAGTTCTCTTCCTCTCCCCGTCTGAGACTGCCAAACACATGATGCCCTCGCCAGCCTGCCAGAAGTCCCCGCATCAGGAGACGCAGCGGTTTGAGCGACAGCCTGAGGAATGATGTCACGGGAAAGAATTGTTTGAGCATCAGACCCTGGTCCCCGTAATATCCCTTCAGGATATAATTGGCGAAATGGTTCGCGGGGTATATCTCATGGGTGTGACCGGCCACCCCACCCATGCGCTTCCTCACCATCGTCACAAAGGTCACGCGCTGGTCGAGGAAGGACGAGAGATATGACGCGGTCATCTTCTTCATCCATTCAGGCTCTTCCCCCATGCGTGATCCGCAGAAAAGCCCGACCGCCGCAGCGAGGTCATCGGCCCTCTGGTAATCGAGAGCGTAACCTTTATCGTCCGTGAGGTTGAGGACAAGACCGGCAGGGACGAACCCGCCGGCACATCCGGCCTTTTTCATGGCACCAAGCATAAGCAGGGCGGATCGTGAAACGCTGTGCTCATTGAATCGTACCTCCACCGGGGAAAACACGGACCTGATCAGAAACACCATGATGTGGAGTGCCGTCAACCTCTCCACCCAAGCTATCCTCTTCACTGTCGCCAACGTATTGGATCCGATCCTATTCCTC
The DNA here is from genome assembly GCA_001603955.1 of Syntrophobacterales bacterium Delta_02. GTDB lineage: Bacteria > Desulfobacterota > Syntrophorhabdia > Syntrophorhabdales > Syntrophorhabdaceae > Delta-02. Next base: position 59,487 of record LVAA01000011.1, read on the forward strand.
TGAGCGCGAAAAGCTCGCGATGATCGTGTCGCAGCACCCGATCGATGCCAGTTGCTTCTCGTAAGCCGCGTGAAGCGCCTCGCTGTCGAGAAAACCCCAGGTCTTGTGACCGCCGGGTTTTCCCTTCGACAGCCAGTAGAGGTGGTTGGAGAGGGGGTATCTTTGCACCTGCTTGATGTAGTTGACCTTGAACCCCGCCTTCTTAGCCACCGCTTCCAGGGTGGGACCGGTGTAGAGGAAAAGGTGCGGGCTCCAGTAGGTGAACCTCGAAAAGGCCTCATTCTCATAAAGCGTGAGGAGCGCATCGCCCGCGTTGGGCACTTCCACAACAATGGACCCCGCGGGGGAAAGCCTCTCGAGGAGTCTCCCCAGCATGTCGATGGGATCGGCAATGTGCTCGAGCACGTGAAAGAGCGTTATGATATCAAAAGAGTCCACGACGCTGTCGATAGAGGCATGAACGGTAAGCCCCTGCTCCCTGAAGTAGGACTGCAGCCTCTCTTCCAGCTCTATTCCCTCGACCCGCCGTGCTTTCTTTCGGGCCCGTAAGAGAAACCCGCCGTTGCCGCACCCGAAATCGAGGACCGACCTGTTCTCCAGCAGGGTCTTCAGGAAGGCGAACCTCCTGTCATCGTCCCACGCGGTGTCGACCACCCAGGACGCTATGTCGACCTCGCCGTCATGCATCCCGGAGGATTCGTAGAAGTTGTCATGTATATGATCAAAGGATGAGAGAAAGACAAGGCCACAGGAACGGCACTCGTATACCTCGAGGTCAGGGTTGTCCCGGACCGAACCCGGTCTCTTCTTGTGGTCCCTCCCGCCGCAGAGATAGCAGGTCCTGTCGCTCATGTCACGCATTCTCCTTCTTGATCACCAGCTTCGTCTTCTTCTTCTGGTTGTCCAGGTAGTCCTTCTGCCGCGCCGAGTTGATGGCGACTATCTCGGGATGGTCCTTCAGGAAACCCGTGATCTCCCTGAGAGGAACATCGTTATCGACACACCGGTAGTGTTCGAATATACGGTTGAAGAACTCGAAGTCCTCGGGGTAATCGAGGGTGAGCCTGATGTCGTCGCTGAAGAACGCCCGGTCCCCCACGATGAGGTCACTTACCTTGAAGAGCCCCGTATCCTCGAAATACACCCACATCATCTCCGTGTCGGCGGTGTCCTTGATCTCACAGACCCTGTTGAGGGCGCTCACCCTGATGCAATAGGTGAAGGAACCACATATGAGACCGGGCGGCGCCTTTATGTAATCGCAGCCGCTCTCTTCCATCTGTCTCACTCCGAGTTGAATGAGCTCCGGGTCGCACAGGAGGTCATCGCCATCCATGGTCGCGAAGAGGTCTATGCCGTGGGCCTTCGCGGCGCCCTGCCACCTCAGCAGCTTGTCCTCGAGGCTCCCCCTGAAATGCTTGATACCCTGTTTCCTGGCTATGTCGACGATGACGTCGTCGATGGGTCTTTCCGTCGTGCACAGAATGACATCATCGACACCATTGACCTGCTTTGCCCGGAGAATGACCATCTCTATCGTCGGCCTGCCCAGTATCTTCATGAGTGCCTTGTTCGGCAACCTGCTGGAATCCGACCGGACAGTGATGAATACCGCTTTCTTCATGATCAGTAGCCCCTCAGTTTCTTTCTCACTTCCCTCTCTTTCTCTGTAACCCGTTTCACGCCGTCCCCGAGCATGACGTCCACCCCTTTTATTCTCTTGTAAAGCATGTCCATCGCGTGGACCTCGAGGCTCGCGAAATGGTCGGAGCCCCACATTGAGTGGTCGAGGGTGATATGCCGCTCGATCACCTTTGCGCCGAGGGCCGCCGCTATCACGCTTGGCTCCAGGTCGTACTCGTGACCGCTGTAGCCCACAACACACCGGTATCTTTCGGCCAGGAATGGTATGGCCAGGAGGTTCAGCTCTTCCTGCGGAGCGGGGTAATTCGAATTCGTGTGCATCAGGACGTAATCGCCCTTCGAGTGTTTCTCCATGACCTCCACCGCGTGGTCGATTTCCTCGACGGAACTCATGCCCGTCGACAGGATGACAGGTTTCTGCGACCTGCAGGCCTCGGTAAGCAGCTCGTCCTCGGTCAGCTTCGCCGAGGGTATCTTGATGAAAGGGACGTCGTACTGGAGGATGAAGTGAAGACTTCCCATGTCCCACACCGAGGCCGTCCACGCTATCGGTTTTTCCCGGCTGTACCTGTCGACATAGTCATACTCGTCCTTCTCGAACTCGACCCTGTACCTGTACTCGAGGTACGTCATCCTTCCCCAGGGCGTGTCCCTCATCACGTTCTTCTGCTCTTCAGGCACGCAGACCGCCGGCGTCCTCTTCTGGAACTTCACGCAATGCCAGTTGCAGGCGAAAGCAGCATCAATGAGCTTCTTTGTTATTTCCACGCTACCGTTGTGGTTGAGGCCTATCTCGGCGATCATGTAGATGGGCTCTTTCTCGCCCACCAGCCTGCCGTCTATCTTTACCACTCTATTTGCCATCTCGAACCCCTGGTCACACTGAAAAATAGTTCCCGATCAGCTTCATGTCACACTGAGCGGTGCACTTGATACCCTTCGTCAGGAGAAAATGGTCCATGCGCAGCTTCCTGTACCTCTCGCCGTTCCAGATGTCGGCAAGGCTCTCCTTCTTCGCGTCCCCGAGAACGATCTCGTTGTTGAAGTCCTCCATGCACATTGCGGCCTCTGCGTTCGACTTTATGGTCATGGACATCCACGGGTGCTTGCAGTATTCCGACCAGTGAACCGAATTGGTCCCGTGGTAATCCTGCCTGTACCATTGCTGGTCCTCACTCTTGAGGTATATGTAAACATCGAGGCCGTCGAAGGCCTTCTCCAGCAATTCGTAATCCTTCATCTGGTTCTGCCTGTTGAGGTTGAGCATGGTGATGATTATGGTCGTCTTGTAACCATTCTCCTTCTTGATCCTCAGCAGCTCCTGTATCTTCTCGTAGCTCTTCGAGAAATCCGAGGCCTTTCCCCTTATCTTCTTGTGGAGGACGTCGTCGACGGTCTCGATGGAATACTTGATATAGTCCAGACCGTTCTCGAACATGTTCCTCATCTTCTTTATGTTAATGTTGGAGGGATTGCAGCTGAAGTAGGAATGCATCCCCTTTTCCGAGAGTATCCTGACATATTCCGGCATGTTCTTGTCCAGAAGGGGGTCACCGTATCCGTGAAGCTGGATGACCTTCGGGATTATGTAGAGGAAGAAGTGGTTCTCGCTCATGTCCGTCTTCCTGACCCCGTATTCCGTCTCGACGAACCCTTCCCATTCCCGCCACTGTGCCTCGTAGAAGGGCTCGAGCTGGTCGACGACCCCCAGGAAGGTCGCCCTGTCGATGGTTTCGATGGGCCGCGTCATCATTGTCGTTCTCGGGCACATCTCGCACCGCATGTTGCAGGCATTCGTGGTCTCGATATTGTAGACCACGGGCTTCTTGTTCCTGAAACCCTCCATCGTGGCGATAAGCTCATCCCTGTCTATCTTCTCCCCCGCGTCAAGCCTCTTTCGCAGCGGATTCATCTTCATGTAAAAGTCTATGTCGAACATTACCTTCCTGCCTTTATGGTGTCAACACTACCCGGAGAACTTCTTTATGACCTTCTCCAGTACGAGCGCCTTCTTTTTCGCGAGGTCTATATCCCTGTAATTGGTCTTGAACTGCATCAGTTTCGGTTGCACCGACTCGGCGACGGGGCACAGTCCTCTCTCGTATCCGACGTCTTTGTACACCCACGGACACCTCCCGGCGAACTGTCTCTGTTCCACCATGGGCTCCAGGTAGGGCACGCTCCACGCCCCGTAGATACCGTCGCCGCCTTCCCGGATATAGGCCTTCCTGAAATCCTGCCACGAAACCCCGATCGCCTCCCCGCCGTTGTAGATGACCCCGAGGGTGTAATAAGAGTTAGTGCGGTCGCCCGGTACCTTCTGGGGGGTAAGGTAGGTGCACCCGCTCATCACGTCCATGAATATCTCGGCGCTCTTCACCCTGAGGTCGACGAGCGTTTCCACTCTTTCGAGCTGCGCCAGGGCCACCGCGGCATTGAACTCGGAAAGTCTGTAGTTCCAGCCCAGGACATCGTGCCTCTTGTAGTCGGGGTCCTGGAAAACGTCCTGATTCAGCCGTATACGGCCCTCGGAGGCCTTCAGGTTCTTGAAGCCGTGACCGGCCACCTTTCTGGCCTTCTCGGCGTACTCCTCACTGTCCGTAACTATCATCCCGCCCTCACCGCACGAGATGTGTTTCGTGTTCTCGAAACTGTAGCTCGCCATGTGGCCTATCGTTCCCGCCATCCTCCCCTTGTAGGTACTCAACACGCACTGGGCGTTGTCCTCGATGACGACGAGACCGTGCTCCTTCGCTATCTCCATGATCTCATCCATATCCGGGGGGAGGCCATAGAGCGCGACGGGGATGATCGCCTTCGTCCTGTCCGTTATCTTCCTCTTCACGTCGGCGGCGTCGATATTGAACGTCTCGGCGTTAACGTCGGCATACACGGGCACCGCGTTGGCATGTATCGTCGCCGTTGTGTTCATGATGACCGTGATCGCCGGGGAGATGACCTCATCCCCCGGCCCCACGCCGGCCGCCTCGAGGGCCGCGTGGATCGTCGAGGTACCGGAATTGCAGCCGACCCCGTACAGTGTGCCGATCCTCTTCGCGAACTCCCTTTCCAGGATATTCGTCCAGCTTCCGCCCGTTGCCGACCACGACTCGCCCTCGAGGACTTTCCTGAGATAATCGATTTCGTTGCCCAGGTACTTCGACGGGTTCTCCACCTTATCGCTCATTCCCACTCACCTCATTCTCGCTCGCCCCGTTCGTGGCTATCAGATGCATCCGGCTGAAGGAGCCGTCCCTGCCGATGAGCTCGGCATGGGTCCCCTCCTCTATGATCCGGCCCTCGTCAAGAACGTATATGTAATCAGCGTTGACAATCGTCGAAAGACGGTGCGCGATGATGATCACCGTCGTCTCCTTCGCTATCTTCTCGATGGCCTGTTGTATCAATCTTTCGGAATGACTGTCAAGAGAACTCGTCGCCTCGTCGAGTATCAGGATTTCGGGTTTCCTGAGGATGGCCCTCGCCAACGCGATCCTCTGGATCTGCCCGCCCGATAGCCGTACCCCTCTGTCACCCACCATTGTGTCGTATGCATCGGGGAGGTCCTTTATGAACTCCAGGGCGTTGGCTATTCGGCAGGCCTCCATCATCTCCTCGTCGGTAGCATCCTCTTTCGCCCACAGCAGGTTATCCCGAATGGACATGTTGAAAAGGGTGCTTTCCTGGGGCACGTAGCCTATGTGACGCCTGTAGGAAATAACGTCGAAATCGCGGAGGGCCGTTCCGTCGATGGTCACCTTCCCTTCCATCGGCTGGTTGAACCCCATTATCATGTCGATGAGGGTGGATTTTCCCGAACCCGACCTGCCCACTATGGCGACCATCTTACCCTTTGAGATGCAGAGGTTCACATCCTGAAGGACTGGACCGTTTCCCGTATATGCGAACACCACATCCTTGAGGTTAATGTCGTCCCGGAAACCGGAGAACTCCCGCGTCCCCGATGTCTGTCTCAGGTCCATCGCCTGGCGCTTCAGATGCATCACCTGCTCGTAACTCGGGAAATAATGGTTTATGTTCGTCCGCTGGGCCATGATATTACCGACTATCGGCAGTATCCTCATGAAGGAATAAAGGACGGCCACTATCTCCGACAGAGTGTTTCCGAAACTCTTTCCCGCGTAAATGGTGATCACGAGAACAAGGATGCCGAACGGATAGTACATCTGCGGGATCGCCGCCGTAAGGGTCTGTGATTTGATGGTGGCACGGCTCAAGGAATCGAAGGCGCGGGACAGGAGCGCCAGGCTCTTGCTCTGCTTCCCGAACCCTAGTATGATCTTTGCCGAACCGAGGGCCTCCTGAATGACGGAGATCATCGTGTTGGCCACCCTCGTGTTGATCTGGCCAAACCGGTAGCTCAGCTTTCCGAAAAAGACAAAAGGCAGCATGAAAACGATGGCGCAGCAAAGGCTCACCAGGGCAACCTTCCAGGAGATGTAGAAGGGCACGAGGATAAACATGCAGCACTGGAGGATATAGGCTATGTAGTTGGATATGACCTCGTAGGCCTCACCCACGTTGGTGATCTCGCGGGTAAAGGTATTGAGAAGCATGCCCTGCTTGTTACTGCTGAAAAATGACCACCGGGCATTGAAGAAGTCATCGAAGGTGCCGAGGAGGATGTTCCCCTGGAGGGCATAACGTGTCCTCACTATGAAGTACCGGGAAAATATGTAGAAGATGCTCCGCACCAGCACCAGTATAACGAATATAGCAAGCACACTGCCCAGCGTTGCCCTGAGGCCTGCAAACTCCATCGCCTTGATGATGTATTGCGTCGACACGCTCACATCCCGCATGTCCGGTTTCAGGAACAGGTCGACAGCCGGGACAAGAGAGATGATGGATAAAGCATCAATGAGCCCCCCGGTGACGAGGCAAAGAATGTTCATCAAAATCAACAGGGGATACTTTTTGAAGATAAAAAGAAAGAATTCTGCGTGTTTCATGCCCTGTGCCATACCTCTACTCAAGGAATTCCGTGTTGTTCTTCAGGAAAGCCATACCAATTCGTCCCGTGATGGACGACGGACCGTCAGACTTGTGTTTTTTGTAGACAGACCAGAATCGTGTTTGAAGCCCTTCGTCCTTATCGTCCGTCTGCCACGTTCCCTTAAGACGGTCGTCCATCTCCACGGCAAGCACAAGAATCTCTTCAGGAGTATTGTTCTGGATCTCAATGCCCGCATTAATGTACTGACTCGTCTTGTCAAAAGAGTCGGTGCCCGATTCAAGTATCTCCCGATAGCTCATCATCCTACCCGTCTCAAGCGACTGAAGCTTCTTGAAGATCGTTATATTGTAAGGTCCCCAGGTGAAAACGAGGCTGAAGGGAAGAAAATTGGTCGTAGCCACCGGTCGCCTGAAAATGAACGAAACAGCATTAATCCCGCAGGAATCACCGAGATAGAAGTAGCATTTGGCGGCGAGATAAATGTCCATGAAATCCGTCCGGTGGCCATTAGCGTAATCGATTATCCGGGGGTTCGTCGTTTTCAAGGCCTCCCTTACCCTCGCCCCCATTCTCACCACGTAGTAACCCCTTCTCGCCATTTCCTCCGCCGCAGGGATAAAATCGTCGATCCTTGAATCCCTGTAGCTGTGATAGTCCCAAACGTCGTAAGGAAAAGTCTCTTCAAGATATGCCGAATCGCGCGAATGGATGCATATAAATTCCGCTCCCTCGGGAATCCCCATCTGCCGCAGCGCCTGACGACCCATTTCCTCCTCCTCCGTAGTGAACGATATATGGGGAGGGATCTGGCTGTAGAGTCCGTGGACATCCCTGTCTGTCGTCGGGATAACATGCGCCTCGGCACCGGGGAGGTAGGTGCTGGCCTGCTTGATATAACGGGTCCAATCCCATATCCGCAAACGATCCACCCTTGCCCACATCTTCCTGAGTTGTTCGTTGCAGTAGAAAGTATCATCGTGACAGTAAATATCGAACGTCTCCGAGGACTCTATTCCGGCATCATAGGCGCAGAGATACAGTTCCGTGTTTGCCGCGTAGTGCCCAAGCCGCTGGTTTATGATGCGGCCGAAACGAACACGCTTGAAAGGCTTTATAATGCGTATCGCCAGCGCAAAAGGGAAGAAGGGGAGCGATAAAAACAGGTTCTTGGCCGGACGAAGACGCACGGAAAGCTTGTACCAAACTACCCCCAGACCATGCCTCTTTATCGCGTTGAATTGCCGCGCGAGAAACTCTCTATCCATCTTCCTCTAGCATCCTTTCTGTCACAGAACCCTTATGAGGTCAGGCGCGTCCACACTAAGGGGTTTCTATTCGAATTCACTTGTCTTTCGCAGGAGCAACCACTTCATGAAAATGATCGCTCTTGACATGGTGAGCATTGACGGCCGACCGATGTAATAACGGCCGTCTCTGAGTATGATCTGACCTTTCTTCAAAAGCCTGCCGAGCCTGATGTCGACGATGTCACGCGCACCATACCGTGCAATTATCTCATCCATCGACAGCCCGCTTCCCGACTCCTTTATCTCCCTGACTATCCTGATCCGTCGCGCCGTCTCACCCAGGTTTATGAAGTGGAAGTAACAATACCCCAGCGAGACATAGGTCATGATATCCATCACGGTGAATGATACAATATCCCTGGAGGGCAGGAGGAAGACGTGCGAGACCCACACGCTCACCACAAGGGTCGCGACAAACCCCGCGAAGAATCCAAGGAACACGGACCTGAGCAACCCAAATCTACCGAAAGACCGGTAAATCAAGATCTGTACCAGAACATTCAGGACAAGGCCGATTATAGGGGAGAGAAATTCCATCGTCGCGCGTACCTGAGACCCGCTCAACCTCCCTTCGCAGCCTTGAGGAGCCTGCGGTAATGAACGAAAATGTTGGCGAACAGCAACCCCTTTCTTGTCAACTTGTATCGGTCCCCTTCCCTGTAGGCCATTTTGTCGGTAATCAGGTCCGTCACCCTCGGCCTTATGAGGAGATCATCGTTAAGGGTCGCCTCGAATTCCTTCGCGTCCATTCCGTCCGGGCCCGCGTTTGCTATGGCCATCACCATCACAAGGGAAGGACTGTCTGCCTCTATGGCAGAATAAGTGATCATGTAGGCAAGAGTAACGGAAATATGGAGAAGCGCTATGCGCAGCCAATCGGTAACGCCTTCCGGCAAGCAACGGCTCAATGCCGGACAGAATTCAGCTATTGCCGTTGAGCAAAGAGGAGCAGCAACGAGCACACCAAGAAAGATGCCCAGAAGCGCCTTGGTCTGTCTCCGTGGCAAACATATCCTCCACAGGACAAGGTGCAAACCGAAAGCGATAAAAAGCAACACTACTGCCCAGGACAAGGCTGTCATCGTCTTACTTCAGGCTCCCCGATCATTGTTTCTTGCTAACCCGGCGCAATCCATCGAATATTTTCAGAAAGAATCTGAGCGAGATCGCTGTGTCCTTCCTTATTACGCTGTAGTAGAATAGCTGACTGAACTTGAAGAACATCATCACAGACAAAACAGCAAGTGAAGGGATCTTCTTCAATGTCTCCATTATTCGCTCGCCGGCATTGAACCATCCCACCCCCTGGTCCGGCCTTGCAAAAACACTTTTTAGTCTGTTCAGATCGATATAGAAGCTAAAATAGCTGAAGAGTATGTCACGTCTGATCTCTGCCTCCGTGTTGCTTGCGGGAACGTAAGAAAAGGGAATGCTCTTGAACGGGTTTTCTATGAAGGTCGATACGGAGTTGAAGTTCTCGTACATTCCCTGCACGTTGAGACGCTTCTCGGCAATGGCCATCTCGTGAAGCTCCGTGCCCGGATAGGGCGTGGCGTTATTGAACCTGACCATGTCGAGATCAAGTTCCTTGCTCATGCGCACGCAGTTGATCCTGTCCTCATGAGTTTCGCCCGGAAGCGCATAAATGAAGGTTGCGCTTACGTGAAATCCGATCCTTTTTGCCGCCTTGACCGCGGTCACGCATTGGGCAACAGTCTCCCCCTTTTTTATCGTTTTCATGATCTCTTCGGACGAGGTCTCGAGACCAAAGAATACGCTCCTGAACCCAGCCTCGTACAGGCTTCCAAGCAGTTTCTCATCGGCGTTGTCGCCTCGTGCCTGAAAGTTGAAGCTCATCTTCTTATCGAGACCCCTCTTCTTGATCTCGTCGATGAGCGCATAAACCCTGGCCTTGTTGACCAGAAAATTATCATCCAGAAACAATATATATCGCTTGTTGTACCTATGGTACAGCATGTCCAGTTCGTCGCCTATCGCCTCGGCCGACCGATACCTGTACTTCATTCCCGTTGTCACCCTGTTGCTGCAAAAAATACATTTGTATGGACAGCCTCTGGAGCTCATTATGAAGCCCAGGTCATAACGAGGTGAAGTGAACAGATGATACGGAAATGGAGGATAGTTCGACAGGTCATCGAGGACAAAGGACCGTTCATTGTGTACCGTCCTTCCATTCTCGCGATAAGAGAGATTCGGGATACTACGGTAATCCTTGCCCTCTTTGATACAACGGTAGAGCTCTACAAGACCCCTCTCTCCTTCTCCTCTGATAACAAAGTCCACATGGCCATGCGAAAGCACCTCCTCGGGCAAGGCCGTCGGATGGATCCCACCAAAAAGAATGACCGAATCCGGATAGATCCTCTTGAGCTCTTTCGAGACCTCCACGGCGCTCTTGTATGCAGCCGTGAGAACACTGAATCCGAAGATGTAAGGGCGCTGCATCCCGCTAACGTACCGATTCACCAGATCGATCGTATTCTCTTCAACCTGTTCGTCGATGAAACTGGCCTGTATTCCTTCCCGGTCCAGGGCCGCCATCAGGCAGCCGATACCGACGGGGATGAATATGGGCAGAAATGGTTGAAATATCTTCAGGGCGTCTTTCGGTGATGAATTGATCAATATCATTGATGTCCCTCTATTAGAACAGCGTGTAGATGAATGGCGCTATCGCGCTGCCCTGGGTTAATATGAGCAAGGCACCCAGCACAAGCAGCGCGATGGCTATAGGCAGCAGCCACCATTTCTTATTGCTCATCAAAAACTCTATGAATTCTGATATGATTCTCAATTTTGCCATGCTTTTGTCTCCATCAATACATTTTCTCGTAATCGACCCTCTTCCCAGCATCTCTTCTCAGCCAATAGCTATCACTCCCATCCTTGAATCGAATATCGAGAAATCGTTTCTTAAGCAATCTTGCCGTTAGCGCCACCGGCGTCAGCACAGCATAGAAGATCAGCATAAGCAACGTCCGCGAGACTAACCATCCCATCACGAAGGCAACCATCATCCAGACTTTGTAAGGGATTCTCAGCGCCTGGGGCACGGCGGCCGCCAAAACGAGCAAGAGAATCCCCACCGATCCGGATATATACGAGCACAGTGGCGAATATCGCCCCCGCCAACTCAGGAATACGGCAAGGCCCACAAGGATGCAACCCATCAGTATTCCGAACTTGCCGAGCGCCTTTCTGGAAGTGTCGAGCTCATCAAGTTCTTGTTTAACGTCCTCAATCCAGCTCATACATCCTCCTCCAGTCAACGTCATCTTGAAACTCCGGCTGCTCCATCTTGAGAAAGATGTAATTTCCCATGACGAGTACATCCATCTCCGTGCGCATAAAGCACTTGTATGCGTCATCCGGTGACTCGACAATTGGCTCTCCCCTGACATTAAAAGAGGTATTTATTATGACGGGACAGCCGGTCCTTTCGTAAAATCTTTCTATCAACGCATGATAACAGGGATGGTTTTCCTTGCTGACCGTTTGCACGCGTGCGCTGTAATCCACGTGTGTTACCGCAGGAATCTCGGATCTGACGACATTCAATTTGTCGATACCCCACAGAGCTTTCTCCTCGCGTGACATCTCCCGCCGCTTCTCCTTCCTGACGTCAGCCACCAACAACATGTACGGACTATCCTTATCGATATCGAACCACTCGCCCACCTTTTCCCTGAGAACGGACGGAGCAAAAGGCCGGAAGCTCTCCCGATACTTGATCTTCAGGTTCATCTTCTTCTGCATCTCATGCGAACGCGCATCACCAAGGATGGATCTGCTGCCCAGTGCCCGTGGACCAAACTCCATCCGGCCATTGAACCAACCTACGACCTTGCCCTCTTCCAGGTAACCACAAACCTTGTCTATCATGTGATCCCTTTCATTGTGGCTGCAAGGTATTCCGTGCGAATCGACAAAACGCCCGATATCCTCATCGCTGTATTCCCGCCCCAGGTAAGAGCCCTGCTGCATGTCCCGCCCCTTCTCCTTATTGGGCGCCGCATTCTTGAGATAATTGTAGTGAACTACATATGCGGCCCCCAGTGCTCCCCCGGCATCCCCCGCGGCTGGCTGGATCCATATTTCATCAAACAAACCGGTCCGCAAGAGCTTTCCGTTGGCTACGCAATTCAGAGCCACTCCGCCCGCCAGGCACAGATTCCTCTCTCCCGTTTCCCGTCTGACATACCGCCCCATCCTCAACACTATCTCTTCCGTCACGTCCTGGACAGACCGGGCAAGGTCCATTTCCCTCTGCGTGATCCCGCTCTCGGGTCTTCTCGGAGGGCCGCCAAAGAGTTCAGCAAAACGATCGTTGGTCATGGTGAGCCCGGCACAATAATCGAAATATGCCATGTTCATCTTGAATGATCCATCTTCCTTCAGATCTATCAACTCCTCCAGGATCTGTTTGACATACCTTGGTTCGCCATATGGTGCCAACCCCATGACCTTGTACTCTCCCGAATTCACCTTGAATCCCGTGAAATAGGTGAAAGCTGAGTAAAGCAAGCCGAGCGAGTGGGGAAACTTTAGCTCGGCCAATATCTCAATCTTATTGCCCTGACCCACTCCGAAGGAAGAGGTCGACCATTCGCCGACCCCATCGATGGTCAGAAACGCTGCGCGCTCGAATGGCGAGGGGAAGAAGGCCGAAGCTGCATGAGACTCATGATGTTCCGGAAACAAGACCTTGCCCTTATACTGCAATTCCTTTTCGATGACATCGGGCATCCACAATTTCCTGCGAATCCACAAGGGTATCGCCATGACAAAAGACCTGATCCCGAGAGGCGCATAAGCGAGATAGGTCTCCAATATTCTCTCAAACTTGATGAATGGTTTGTCGTAGAATGCCACATAACCCAGATCCGAGGCTTGGATATTAGCCGCTGCGAGGCAATAGTCCACCGCGCCCGCAGGAAAAGAAGAGTCATGCTTCCTTCGCGAAAATCTCTCTTCCTGCGCCGCCGCAACTATTTCCCCATCTTTCAGAAGGCACGCCGCGGAATCATGATAATATGCCGATAACCCGAGAATGTACATTTGCCTATATCCTAATTAGTTCTATGAGACAGCTTTCAACTCGCTTCCTGTGTTGCCCTCTTCCTCGACCAATTTCTTGCAAGGGCAACCCCGAGGACAGTAACGAATAGGATATTTCCGATTAAATACACGTAAAGCGAGTAACGAAAAAGCATCGGATCGTAGAAAAAATCAATGCTGTGTTGTCCCCTGGGCGTTCGGACAGATTTGAAATTGATATTGGCCTTCTCTATCCTCGCCTCTTTTCCGTCCAGGAAAGCCTTCCAATGTCTGTTGTAACCATCACCAAAATACAGGTAACCATCGTAGGGAGTATCCACCTTCAATCGGAGATGATTAATGTCATAGTCGGTGACCCTCAATGTCACGTCCGGGTTTGGGGCAAGTCTCGGAAGATCTCGATCTCTCAGGCTTTCCATCTCTTTTTGCGTGTACACGACATGGTTCTCCGGACGAAAGAGTTTTGAAGCGCCTTGAAAGCTTCGGTTCGTGCGGATATGATCCTCTATGATCAAATGCTTTCGCAGATAGTCGGCATCCGAATTCCTGATCGCCTCGATCGCGTCGTACTTGTCGGAAGCCCTGACCACATTCGCTGCCCGATAGAAATTCAGGATCGGAGATGTCACATTAGAAGTGATCAACTGTTTATCGACGGGAAGATTCACGAGATAATCGTAATAGTAAGTCGTCATATACAGATGGTCCCAGTCTGCAAAGTACCGTTTGTCCTCACTTTTCGCCTGCATTGCGTGGACGGCACAAGGAAAGGCTGCCTTCTGGACTTTGTATATCTCATGTCCGTAAAACGTATTGAAGAGACGCTCTCGCCTGATGCGAAGCGGCTTGAAATACTTCTCGAATCCGCTGAAAGAAAAAGGAACCCTGTAATTGATGAACCTGGTCTCGGGTCCATTCTTCAGAAGTCTTTCGCTGCTGACATAACCGAAATACTGCCTGTTGGCCACCTTATTGAGATAACGGACGTGAAAAGCGGCAAAGATCAAAAGGTCGACAAGGAGTATTATTATTGACAACCGGTACAATCTCGCGAACCCAAGTCTGCTCAGCAATTTCGCTGCAAGAAGAGCCAGGGCTATGATGGCCACAATAGAACCGGCCAGGAGCGCAGGGACCAAAAGATCGCGGGAAGTCTCAATCCTGAAACCTGGATCAGTAAGGTATTTCACTGCCGCCATCACCACCGGCAACAAACTGTACTTCAATGCCGCTAGGAGCAAGGGAACGATCAGAAGGATCTTACGCCCGCGGACAGACGGTATCTCTTGAAACCCTCTTGCGCCTAATATCACCAGGCAGAAGAGGATCAGGGTCCCGCCGTTCTGGAAAACGTCGCTCATTTTCAGGAATGGAAATACGGCCAGAAGGCTCGTCTGGAATATACTGATGGGATAACCGACCTGAGTCTTGAAATTGCAGGACAGAAGCAAAGTCAATCCGCCAATGATCAGGAAGATATGCGTATAAACATTTCTCACCTTCACCACGGCAAGGCAAACGGTCATGAGTGAGAACACCCCGACATATAGAACAACCTCGGAACTCACAAACCCGTGAATGAAATGCTGAAATGGCTCCAGGATAAGCCCGGCTACGTTGGCCGACGTCAGCGAGATCTTAGCGTTAAGATAGAACCGCTCTGAAAACAGGCTTTCGCGCAGATCGGACGCAAAGAACTTAACAAGGTTGTTGCCGTTCTTTTGCAGAAATCTTATCGTCGGGATGTACACCGAACCATAACGAATCTCGTTATACAGCGCGAACACCGGTGCCGCAACGCACAAGGACACTATTGCCGATGTTCCCAGCCACGAAAGGCCCGTCCTGCTCATCAGGAATTGAAATGTATGCCGTATGTCCGCCGCCTTGAAAATGAAGAGAAGGGGCACAAGAACAAGCAGATAGAACAGGAGCCAGACAGGTATATACACATTCAATGAAGCGGAGATAATATAACTCACGACAAACAAATAGAGTCCTTTTTTAAAGGATTCTTGTTCCTGCAGGAATAGAAGGAGAAAATATGTGATCAAGGGGATCAGGCAGTGAATCGCAGCCATCCGCATGAAGACAGGAAAACAGGCCATCAACAGGACAATAGCGAAGAGGAAACCGACC
Source organism: Syntrophobacterales bacterium Delta_02 (assembly GCA_001603955.1). GTDB lineage: Bacteria > Desulfobacterota > Syntrophorhabdia > Syntrophorhabdales > Syntrophorhabdaceae > Delta-02. Next base: position 74,634 of record LVAA01000011.1, read on the forward strand.
GAGTTGTTCCTCGTTATGATCCTGATCGTGAAATACGCACCAAGGATAAAAACAAAGTACATAAAGAAATGATGAAGGACATAAGCTGTCAGGGAAGTGCACCCCGTTACCTTCTGAAACAGAACGAACGCAAATTGCGACGGGAGCAAAAGTTGGAACGACTGATAGTTGTTGAAGAAGGGGGTACCAGTTTGACTGTAGGGATTCCAGTAAGGGATAACTCCCCGTTCGAGAGAGGTGTAGAAATAGTGGGACAGGCCATGAAATTCGATGGCGTCATGCGTGGGAAGATAACCCGTCAACAAACTTGTCGCAGCCATAAAGATGAAAAGAAGAACGATACCTGATACGAAAGCAGCATTGCCCCTGCGACTTTCCATGTCGGACAGTTCAAGAACCTGCCGGGCCGTCCTGAGGAAAGCGGTCAACGGTCTTCCCTCCTCCGTTTGGAACAACAGGAAACCGTAATAAGGACCACCAATAATGAAATTGAAACCAGGGAGACAAGAAATAACGCGGTGAATCCTCTTAGGTCATAAGAGAGTTCTATCCTGTTCAATCCCTTGTGCAATCGAACACCCCGCAAGATGTGGAACACCTTGTCGACTCTTTCGCCGCCCGGGTTCGGGGTATGTAGTCTCCAATTATGGTTCCAGCTTTCGAACTCGACAAGCATGGCCTCTTTCTTTGTTTCCAGATCATAACGTCTGAAACTCCCGCCATATTGCACGGACCGGACCTTAAAATCCGAAACGTCTTCAGCAGGAAAAACCAGTCTCGAGTAGAACGATCTCAGCGTCTCGATATCCGGAGAATTCATCTTGTCAACAACATCGCGGTACGACTGATCCTGGTCAAGAGGTAAGAAGGCAAACCTCCCGTGTTCCCTCTTCTTCTCGATTTCAAAAAGGCTCAAATCCAGCGTGGGAAAGTAACCGAGAAGCGAATACGCATGTTTGCCGTCTGCCAAACCCGTTATCGCTTCCGAAAATCTTTGTCCGATGACAAGATATTGCACCTGCATCAGATCCCAGAAGAATTCGATGTTCCCGTTGCCGATGGTCGCCGCATCCTGAGGTGAAAAGACGAAGAAATCCCTGTACGAGATGTCACTGTGCTTGAGGCCGATGCCCCTGTGGAAGTGACTCGTGAACAAATGGTACGGCATCGCGTACCTGAGTTCCTTGCTGGCCCGCAGCGGCCTTTCGAGGATGACACTGTCGTAGAATTCCTGAAACTGCCTCGATATGGCCGAGTCATAGATGACAGATTCGAAGATCTTATGATCCTGCAGCGTTCCCGCCAGATATACGTTGTTCTCCGGGGTAAAAAGTCTGTAGAAATGACGGGATCTCTGATGAAGGTCTATGAGTTTCGCATTTAATGCCCGGATCTCCGTCCTGGCGTCTGAGATCCTGATCTCTTCCGGGCTTCTCACCATGGACGGATCGGAAGGATAAACAAACCTGTGCGACGTGCCCTTGTATAGCTTATCGTAAGAGTCAGCGGTGACAAGCAGGACCAGAAAGATCAGGACACCATATTTGGCGTAGTGCAGAAACCCGGATTGCCCCCCAAGTCTGGAAAACCGGGGGGAAATGTTAAGAACTGTTAGAAATCGCTCTCCGAGGGTCTTTAGACCAAACATGAAAATAACGGCAAACAGCGCGCTGAATATAGAGCCATCCCTCGTGGAGTACCATATGATCCCTGTGAATCTCAGGATGGGAATGGCAAAATGAGACCGTAGGAGATAGAGGACAACAAGGGAAAGGATCATTGTCTTGACAAGTCTGTTAGTATCGTAATCGCCTATCGCGAAAAGGATGGACGTCGTAAATATGACCTGCGTGAATACGCTGACCTCTTTGAAGAGCGCATAGTCGTATCCCTTGCCAGGTCCGCTTTCATTAATATTGTCGGGCGAGTAGAAGTAGTACGAAAGGAGAGAGATGTAGAGCAGGAATATCAGGGCGTCCCGCCCCGTGGGGACAAGCGCAGTCTTCCCCCTCGTCCCCAGGAATGCCTGCATGGAAAGGTAGATGAGCAGTGAGACCCTGAACACTGTTGAGTTGAAGAGCGGGACATAGTCGGACAACAGGAAGGAGCCCACTTTGAATCGCAACCCGGTCAACGTGACTATCAAGAGAGCAACTATTGCCGCGACGTATACGGTCTTCCACGTTTCTAATCTGAACCGATGCGAAAGATCCGAAAAGAAACGTTTCCCCAGGAATCCTTTGACGAGCAGGGCTGTCAGCAGACCGAACAACCCCATCCATACGTAGGATGAGGACACAAAGGAGACTGACAGTTGCTTCCAGACGGTAGGGTCAAAGAATCCGACTATCAGACCTTCCTTGAGCCTGTTGGAAGCAGCTACGACGTCGAGGACAAAATAGTACTGGTACAACACCGCGATCCATGGGGCGACGAATATCAGCAGGTATATCAGGGCGTGTTTTTTGACGTGTGAAAAGCCATCCTCACCACCGCGATAGACCAGAACCGCCAGCCAATACACAACAGTAAGCATCACGGCGTGAATATGCACATAGGTCAGGTTATTGCCGAGAAGCCAGAAGACATAACACAGAATGAAGACGAGGACTTCCCTCCACGGTATGCGTGCAGAAACCTGCTTGACAATATAAACTGAAAGCATGACCAGCGCGGGATACAGCACGATGAGATTGGCGATCGTCTCGGCGACCACGATGCGAACCACAAAGTTGATTGAGAAATAGATCAGAGCTCCCAGCATAGCTGTGAGGTAATCGAGTTTAAAAAGCCGTGCCGCAAGAACAAAGGTGACCATGATGGTCACGGTTGACATGAACTTGGTAAAATAATAAGTAAAGTCGTTGAAGCCGAACAAGATGTAGATAAGGGTGTTCTGGCTTATGGGATAGTGGGCGAAGTACATGGCCGGATGCCCTCCACCCACATACTGGTTCCAAACCGGCAACGCACAGTTTCTTAAGGAATCGATAAAGTTAACCATGAAGGACAAGTAAGGGCCCTGCTCGGAATTGTGATATATGTATGTCCCCGACAGGATAGGATAGAAGAGATAAAGTGATATCGCCAGAGGCGGCACAATGAACCCGAATGCTCGTATTGCTGCAGCCGGAGCTTTCAATGTCCTGCCCTCCAGGTGTCCTGGGGGTCTTTTTTGAGCGCAAGGCTTGCTTCATCGGACGAAAAGCCTATTGTAAATCGGCGCTGATAATACGATAATAGGTCTTGCTGCATCAGCATGAACGCCACGTATCGAAGGTAACGGACCGGGAATGAATAAAAAGCTCAGGGGTCATATCGTCACTTTGCTCAAGTTCGGTGTTGCCGCGTTGATAATTTACTACATGATCGCGACGGGCCGCCTCGATCTCCATCAGATCTCGGAGATTCTCGGCAAGAAGCTCATGGTGCTCAAGGTTGTCTTTACGCTGATGATAATAATCATACTGGGAACAACCCGATGGTATTTCCTGCTTCTCTGGCAGGGCATATCTACTTCTTTCAAGACCGTGCTGAGGATAAACTGTATAGGCATGTTCTTTAACAGCTTCATGCCGGGGGCGCTCGGCGGCGATCTCATCAAGGCCTTCTATGTTGCAAAGGACAGCAAGGAGCGCAAGGTAGGTGCTGTCATGACTATTCTCATAGACCGGATAATAGGATTCCAGGCCATTATGATCGTGGCTTTTGTGGCGCTCCTGTTCAACCACAAGATAATGTCCTCCAATCCTCAGCTTCAAGCTATCGCATCCGCCATAGCATTCTATATAGCCTGCTCCCTCATCGCGGCCTCTTGCGTTTTTTCGGTCAGGGTCAAGGATTTTCTTGTTTCCATCGGTGTCAGAAAGTTGGTCTACAAGCTTCCGAAAAGCGAATTCCTTTTGAAAGTGTATCATGCATTCCATGTATATGCCGGTCAAAAAACAAGACTTCTAAAGGCCATCGCGCTTACCATTCTCATTGATATCCTGAATATCTATATGTTCTTCGTCATTGGAAGGGGGATGGGAGAGGACATCGTCTCTCTGACCTCATACCTGACAGCCGTCCCCGTCGGCCTGCTCATGTTGTCCTTGCCAATTTCTCCTGCAGGTGTCGGAGTCGGCCAGGTTGCCTTCTACAATCTCTTCCTCTGGTTTGGCGCCCGCTCCGGTACTATCGGGGCAACAATAATCACCATTTACCAGCTCATCATAATGTCAGTTAGCATGTGCTTCGTGTTCGTCTACCTGGCCAACAGAAAAGAAGTCAAAAAAGCTATGGTAACGGCCCGGGAAGACATGTCGGCTGGTTGACGTTCATCGTCTCGCCACCAATTTGAGGTAATGCTTGTAATAATTCCAGATAACATCCGGTTTCAAAGCATACAGGTCGTCAAAATCGATAAATGAACTGATGCATCCCCCGCATCCTATCTCGGGCATATTCATGAGGGCTTTCTTGTAGCCAACCTCGTTTCCGTTGAGCCACCTCGTATCCCTCGCAAAAAGATTGCACGGCCCAACCCTTCCGTCCGGAGACACGGTGCAGTACAACATACCCCCGTAACGGCATTTCATGGGGGTGTTATTGATGATCGATTCCCGCACCCTGACATAATATCTCTTTGAAAGCATGATGGACGGATCGCCTTTCTCTTTCAACCGTATAAGCTGGTTCAGCGTTTCAAGCATGTCCCGGTCCTCGTACTTTGTGTCCATGTACTTTTCGAGGCTCCCGGCATGGGACTGCTCTGCATAAAAAACAGGCTGGACAAGCAGCTTTATGTCCAGTGATCTGACGATCTGCAGCACGTCCTTCAACTGCGAATGGTTGTTCTTGGTAATGACCATGTTCACATAAGCGGGAATGTTCTTTTTCCTGACCAGGTCAAGAGCGTTGATAACTTTCTTGAAATTACCTTTTCCACGCTGCTGGTCGTGAGTGGCTTCTATCCCGTCGAGGGTCATGTTCACGCTATTGACCCCGGTCATATCCTCAATCCTGTCGGCCACCAGGGAACCGTTCGTTGCGACTGATACGAACATTCCCCTCTTCCGTGCATGGGAAACGACTTCCGAGAGATCCTCACGAAGGAGCGGCTCCCCTCCGGTAAGCGAAAACCGTGAGGTGCCGAGTTCGGCAAACTGGTCTATCATGGATTGTATCTCCGGTGTCGTCATCTCGTATCGTTTGTCTTTATAGATCTCACAATAGACACACCTTTGATTGCACCTGAAGGTGATGTTCAACTGAATGGCGTGGGGGAATTTGCTGTGAAAACACCGCGCCCTGATGAGTTTGAAAGCGCCGATCGGTATCCTGGATGTGATCTTTTGAACCGTTCCCATGAAATCCATTATCCTTTCGTCCGAAAATACTCGTTTATGACTGATGCCGTACGACGGATATCCTTATCTCTTATGTCTTCGTGGACCTCAATTATGATGGCCTCCCTCTTCAATCTTTCCGCGTTGGGAGTGTGTCTGTGATACGGTTTGAAGGCCGGTTCCGAGCTGCAAAGGCAAAGATACGTGGGGGAAGTGTCTATACCTTCATTGAGAAGGCGCTTTTTGAGGCCCGCGAGTTCCCTGGTGAACACCGGGAATCTCCAATACGCGTTCGTTGCGTTGGCAAGCCTTTTGGGGACCATGACGTGCGGATTGTCCTTGAGCAGGTCTCTCAGTAAATCACCATTCCTGCTTCGCGCGGCCGTACTCTTCGTCGCTCTCTCAAGGGAGGCCAGACCGACATAGGCCTGTGCGTCCGTATAATCAAACAGGTAGTTTGACGGAAATTCAGGCACAAGTACATTCTCGAAGTCCTTGAGAAGAACCTTGATGTTCCCGGAATAGAGACGATAGGTGATCCGCGGGTCGAGTCTTTCAAGCACGAGAATGATGAAATAAGTGAAGTAAGAGAATACGTATTTCGAGAATGCCATAGCGTATATGATGTTCTTGACAATATGTGAGGTAAGAATGGCGGGCTTCGCCGGGAGTATGTCCGTCCTTCTCAGCTCTCCGAGTTTTTCCGCAAGACCCTCGTTGCTGGTGACCACCATGCCTCCGAACAATGAGGAACAAACCTTGAAATTGGTCAGGCTGAAAAAGGCCGCGTCCCCAAACGTCCCCACAGGCTGACCTTCAAAACAGCCATCGAAGCATTGAGAACAATCTTCTATCACTATAAGATTATGCTTTCTTGCGGTATCCACTATCCTTCGCACATCAGGAACAAGACCAAATATGTAGGTGATCAGAAGCACCCTCGACCTCGGAGAGATCGCTTTCTCCAATTCATCCGCATCTATGCAGCACGTATCCAGTTCTATATCCACGAACACCGGTTTGAGACCAGCGCTGTGAACACTGTTCACCATGTCGGCAATGGTCAATGGCGGCATGAGCACCTCGTCACCCTCGCTCAGATCAAGGGCTCTCAGCATACAGTACAATGCCGTCCTGGCATGGGGAAATATCATTGAATGACGGGCCTTGAAACGCTGCCGGAATGCCTCTTCCAGTTCCCCCGTCCTCTTTCCGCGCGAAATCTCACCCGATGAGATCATTCTCCACGCCCTGACCAACTCCGAGAACCGGTTCGTCAATTGCAGTTTGTGGATCTTGTTCGGACTTAACCAAGCTTTCAAAAGGTCAGTGAGCATGATCTGCCTCCATGCGTTCGGAAGGAATGGCCAGTTTGTTGATGACCCTGTACCAACGTTTCCTTTCATTGGTGTTCTTTACGTACGGGACAAAACCTACATCGAAATAGGTTTTGATCGCTGCCCTCCGGAAAGTGTCGGTCTTAAGGAATACCTCGTCGATGTGCCGATCTCCTGCCTCTCTAAGGATATAGAGCAACAGTCGTGAACCTATTCTGCGGCCTCGATGCTCCGGCCTTACCGCAACATGTCCGATCTCGTGTAATCTGTTGGACAAAGGTTTGTGAAGAACAGACATTCCGGCAATGACGCTCCCTTCCAGGACCAGGAAAATGTCTTTCGCGGGATCGTCCACGGTCGAGAGAATGTCACACTGAAAACGCTTTTCATCCCAGAACCCAAGATTCCCCACGCTATTGAGCAGCGAAATGCACTCATTGCGCACTTCATCGTTATATCCACGTATGTCCAGGGCAATCGGAAAGTTTTGGAAAGAGCGACTTATCTCAGGGCCAGGAATAGAACCCTGATCTTTCAAGCACACGCGCATCTCGAGAAAGTTGAGCCTGAACACTCTTCTTTTGAGACTTCCAATAACCGCAGAAGTATTCCCAAATCGCAACAGACCGCGAAGCCACTGAAAAAAGTGGATATTCGTCACCGACCCCCCAAGGTCTGCACCACCCCGGCATTTCTCTGCTTCCCGCCGTCATTACTGTGCCATTCCTTCTTGATAACCCCAAAGAGATATCGCGCCACTATTTCGTTCCCTTCGGGTTTGATATGGACCTGGCTCCAGAACGAATCCCTGCCCAGAAGATTCTTCTCGTTCACATCATGCGTCTTGATCCCGAACCGCTCCAGTCTTTTCGCCTCCTCCAGCAACGTGTCCATACAGCACTTTTGAAAGTGATACGTCGCTATCCGCCTTTCCTTCCAATCGCTGCCCTTCCCTGTCAGAAATATCATTGGCTGGATCACGGAAAGGAACGGTATACCACGCTTTCGCGCCACAGCGTAAGCCTCAAGGGTGGGTTCCGTATAAACAAGCGGCAGGATCTTCTGAAGCACTTCACGGACAACCGGATCATCTCTGTCGTAAGAATGCATAAGTTTTTCAGCCGTAATCTCAGGAAAGAGTCGGCGCAGATTCTTTTTCACCGCACCCTCTAAACCCGGCAAGGCTGAGCCATGTCCCCGGGCCTGGACAGTTGCCTGAGATCTCTCAACCTTTCGCAATCTGTACTTGAAAACAGCTCTTACGAGTGGGGACCAGGAGATCCATCGATGCTTGAGGAGGAAGTTGGCCATCCTGCCAAGTTTCGTCTTCATTTCAAAGGTCTTTAAACTCAGCGGTAATGCGGCTGAGAGAGATGCGTAAAGATTTATGACGGGAAACGTAACCGGCTCTTTGTTTGTCAGCATGGCGCCATGCGCGCATTCGTTGAACCCATTGTAGAATATGACACCGTCGAGGAGCGGAGCATAGTAAAGGAATATCTGTGTCACCTGGTACTGGATGTGGCTACCGATGCCCATATTGAGAACCCGGTATTGTTTGCATTTGCCGGTGACTAGGTGTGTATTGAGAAGCTTCTCGAGTTTGTATGAAAGTCTGAGTTCCTTTCTGGCACAACCCCAGCTCATGGCGGCCGAACCCCCGAGCAGACCGTAGATACACTCACCTTTCTTCTTTGCGTGAGGCAACTCATTCTCTATGAAACCCTCGGAGTTGGCTCTCATCCGGTCCTGGCTGTTGGCGACATAATTTCCCTCGGCAAAACTGTTATTCGGTGTATATACATAACCAAAATATGGATGAGGAGTGTATATGGGTTTCAGACCTTTTAAATCTCCCGGCATATTCCGGGATGCGGCAACAATGTCACTTCTCGAAGCCAGTTCGATCCTTCCCATTCGCGAAAGGACATATATGCCAGCCTCTGTGATGATCAGGAAGCTTACCCCAAGCAGCAAGACGAATAAGGATCTGAAAAGAACCGCCTTCATACTGTCAGGACCCCACCACTCTTGCTCTTGGACCGCGCCCCCACGATGAGACAGCTCAGGACCCCAATCCATGCCATCATCGAGACTACCGAGGCTCGTGCCAATCCGGGTATGGTATATGCAAAACGCACGGTGTGCTCACCACCCTCCACCTCGATGAACCGGGTCCCCATGTAGCCGCGATAGATCTTCGTTTCCTTGCCGTCAATATAAGCACGCCACCCCCTCTCCCAGGCATCCATCAGGGCTAGGAAAGCATCCTCACTCGATCTGACTTGAAGAACGATATTTTCCGGATCATCCTTTTTGAAGTCCAGATCATATGCAAGAGGGGAGGAGCCAATTGATCGATCGGGCCCGGCAAAATTTATGTCCGAAGTGGTTATCCGGTCTTTGAGGGAACCCCCGTTCTTAAGAGCATCGTTCAGGAAATAGTATTCGTCCACGTAACGGCGCAACCGTGCAACGTTCTTCGTCAGAAACGCTCTCGGCGTCGAGGACCCCTCCTCGGCCATTACTTCTCTGTATAGGGTATCATTCTTTTGGTGGGCGAGGATCATTACCGGAGTGCTCTGATTCCCAAAGATGTCATCCACCCCCAACCGTCTACCTTCAACCTTCTTGTATTCAATAAAGGTGGGGTTCATTTCCGGATGAGCTTTCTTCAGCAGTTTTCCTTCCTTCTCGTCATAGTCCGGTATGAAGATGGTCCTCATCGTTTTCGAAAGCTCCGTCGCATAAAGCGGCGCCGTATTCAGGGTCTGTGAGTAGGCCGGCAAGAATTTGTAAAACATGTCATCGCTCGTGCTCACCACAGAATCCTCAACCCTGGCCCGCTTCAAGGGATTCATTTTCTGCTTTGACTTGTGTACAGCATCGGAATTCCTTTCTGCTTCATATGCCACTTCGTTAGGGCGCCCGGGGAAGTCATCAAGAGGTGTCTCCGCGAAAGGGAATTCCCGGAGATAGACCATTTCTTTCCCTGAGGATCCTGGAATACCTCTCTCACCCACGGGCATTAAGAACATCTTCAGCGTCAGGAACGCAAACAAGACGCAGAGGACCTTGACTGTAACACCGGTAAGGGAAGCGATGCTGCGGGGTCGCCCAAACAGGAACAGTCGATCGCTCCTGGCGCGCAGTCTTGAGATCATCCTGCCCGCACCCTCTGTCGAGAAAAGTATGGCTTCGAGTATGAGAACGATCTGAAAGGGAATCTCCGCCAGAGTCGCCCTGGGTGCCAGCCAGGGAATGCCGAAGGCTTCGTAGAGATAAAAGAACCCTGTTTCCCCGATAAGGTGGAAGACTACCAGAACGGCTAACATCCATGCTTTTCCATGGAGCATAAGCCGAACGGCGCCGAAAGGAATAAGAGCAGCAAAGAGCGGTATCATGAAAAAGAAGTGAGTGTTCTCGTTAATGGGCCATATATGCCAGGAATACTCGGCCACATAGAACCCTGCGAACATAGCCGCAAAAAACGAAAACGCCTCGCCCGGGACCACTCTGCCCCTTATCGCTGAATAAAAGGTGATCAACACCAGTACCGACACCATACCACTCCAGGATAGAATGATATCAAGGTTGGCGTAGACAGGATGGGTGTTGGGGGGAACGAACGCCCTCACCGGGTCCATTCCAAGAGCTGATGGCACTGACACCAAAACCTTCAACAGTGCCAGTTCAACAGCACCGGCAAGAAGAAACGTCCACATCTTGATGCCGCGACAACGCAGCCCCTTCCCGACATAGTTCAGCAGAATCCACAGGGCAATATTAACCACCAATAGGAGTAGAGCCGGCTGATACAGTACACTTACCAATGACCATTTTAGCAACAACCCATCGAAGAACTTGCTCAACTGAAAACCGCTCGAAACCCTGCAATTCTCGAGCGTGGAAGTGACAAGAAAGGGAAGTTGCCAGGCGGTGAGTGCGAGCACGGCAGCCGTGAGGGCCGCGCCCACCGAAGAATACCTGAGAACGGTCTTCCATTTAGGCGTTCTATATAATGCCAATACCATGAAAAGCACGACGATGAAGACGTGAACATACACCGTGAACTCAAAACGGGAGCCGATAAAAGAGAGAGAAAGGAGGACAGCGCAGAGCGACCATGAGAAGAGTGGACGCCCCTTCTCCTGCAAAGCATTTAAGAGGCAGACAATCGCCAGCGGATAAAAGAAAAGGAATGTGGAATGGTTTAAAAGGGCACAGAGGTACCTGTATCCACCGCTAACAATGAAAACCACGGGTACCAGACAAAGAAATCGGTTATATTTCAGAAGACGCCCCGTAAAGTAAAGAACTGACAGGGACAAAAACGTCCCGATTATGAAAAGGTTGTGAAATATCCCAAGGTTAAGCTTTGTGAACACCAGGAATGGCGAGAATATTACCGATAGCGGAATATAGTTCCACTGAACCGCGATCTTTCCCAGGAGAGAAAAGGGATTCCATTGCGCGATCTCACCGTTCATCAGTCTCTGATGAAAGTACCACCAATGGTCGAAGGTCAAAGTGTAATCGAGCATTCTGTGATCTCGTCCATGGAAGAGTACACACAGGTACGCCAGATAGAGAAGGAAAAGGGCGATGGGAAGCTCCTTGAGGGTCGCTGTCAGCATTGGCCTTTCTTTTACCTTCAGCATCGATTCGGACATGTTCTGTATCAGACCGCTTCTTTCAGGTGAACGGGGCGTTTCTTGCCTATCATTACCGCAAGACCGATCCCTGCCGACAGCCAGGCAACGATGGAAATGACGGAAGAGACCAGGAGACCCGGTATCCGGTAACGAAACTCTACGGTATGATCTCCTTTTTCGAGCTCGATAAAACGCGCGCCCATGTAGCCACGATAGATATCCCGTTCTCTCCTGTCAACGTAGGCCCTCCATCCTCTGCTCCAGATGTCCATGAGGGAGAGGTATGCGCTCCCGTCGGACGTGACGCGAAGTATGACACACTCCGGTTCGTCCCGCTCGAATACCAGATTATAATTCAACGGCCCGTCGTTGCCCGCCCAGGCTTCGTCGCGAAACCGACTGTCAGATGTCGTGATCGCATCCGTGAGGCGCCCGCTGTCCTTTATTACTCTCTTCAAGTAATCATATTCATCCGCTTCGTTTTTCAGCTTAACCACCCGGCGCGTCAGGAATGCACGGGGAGTGCCTGAGTTCTCCTCCGCCATGATCTCCCTGTACACCGGGTCATTCCCCTGATGAGGCAGGATCATCACGGCATTAAGGTAATCAAAGACATTGTCGATTCCCTTTGCCCTGGCTTGTTCATGCTTATATCCTATAAAGACCGGATTCATCTCCGGATGCGGTTTCTTTGCCAGAACCGGTTCGGCGCCTCTTGTGCTTTCGCTGAATATGACGGACATGGCCTTGGGTATCTCACTGGAGTATACCGGGGCGGTGTTAAGGGTGCGCGAGTAGGCAGGCATGAACTTATAATACATGGCTGAACCCCAACTGACGATATCATCGTTTATCCGCACCCTGTTCCAGGGGTTGACGGCGGCGCGATACGCCCGAACAGCGTCGGCATTTCTCTGGGCCTCATGAAGGCTCATATTGATCGATGCGTGATTGTTCTCTACGGGTGTCTCCGAGAAAGGAAACTCCTCGAGATAAACCCTCTCTGTACCTTCTCCCGCCGATAACACCACCTTCTGACCAACGGGCATCAAGAACATTCTGATGGACAAGAATGCAATGAGGACGCATGCGGCGCTCACCGCGCCGCCGGCATACGCCCTGATCTTATCCCTCTTCGCCGAACCGAAGCGGACCCTTTCCGACACCAACCTCAATATGCCTTCTTTCAGCAGCAGTGCACCCTCCAGCATCAGAACGATCTGGAACGGCAATTCCGCCAACGCAGCCCGAGGCGCCAGCCAGGGGATACCTCCCACCTCGTACAGGTAGAATAGGCCTGTTTCACCCACAAAATGGAAAACGACCAGAACCACAAGCATCCAGGATCGATTTCGCATCATCAGACGGACCGCCCCAAAAACGATCAAGGGTGCGAACAGGGGTATCGCGAAGAAGAAATGCATGTTGATGTTGATAGGCCATATGTGCCAGGAATATTCCGCAACATAGAAGCCGGCAAAGAGAGCAATGCAGAATGTCAGCATCTTCTTCACTGTCATCTTTCTTTCCACAAGGAGATACACGATGGTCAGGATCAGGATGCTCATGACCCCGTACCATGAGAAGATGAGGTCGAAATTGTTGAAGACCGGATGCGTATTGGGCGTGAAGAAAGCTCTTGTTTGCTCCAATCCGGCCCATCCTCGAAACAATGTGAGGAGTTTCAATAAGACTATCTGGGCGAACACTAAGGGAAAGATCGTCCAGGAATTGACGAATCGGTACCTCATCCCCGACAGCCTCTTCCAGTAATAGAAAACACCGGCAGCACAGAGATTGAGTACGAGCATAACAAGGACCGCCTGCTGTGCAACGCTCCTGATCGTCCACTTGAGTAACGACATATCAAGGAATCGCATCAGTTGAATACCATTCGATATTCTGGAACTCTCAGCGGTGGAAGCCATAAGGAAAGACAATTGCCATGCAGACAAGAGCAGCGATCCTATAATCACCGAAACACCCGCGATGACGATCCTCATCCTGTCCTTCGCATCCTTCTGCCGACAGGCCAGTACAACAAAGACGATCAGGAGAAAGGTGGAGCAGTACACCATATTCTCCAACCTGGCAGAGGTAAAGGCAAATCCCAGCAATATTATGCAGCCCAGCCAGTTCGCCGCGGCCTTGCGTCCAGCACTCTTGACGGCGTTCAGCAGACAAACAATGGATAGCGGATAGAAAAAGAGAAGGTTGGCGTAAAGCGACCGGGAAACCCAGTACCTGTAACCGCTTGTTGCCAGGATGACAAGCGGCAGAAGGGATATAAAACGGTTGTACCCAAGCAGCCTTCCGACGAGATAAACGACAGACAGGGATAAGAACGTGCCCACAACAGACAGGAGATGAAATACGTCAAGGGTCAGGTCCGAAAAAACCAGGAAGGGAGAGAACAGGACGGAAAGTGGTATGCAGTTCCATTGTACAGCAATTTTCCCCAATAGCGTGAAGGGATCCCATTGTGCGAGAACGCCTTGACTCAGCCTGTGGTGAAAATACCACCACTGGTCAAACGTGATTGCCTGATCCAGCATCTTGTGGTCCCTGTTGTGGAAGACAACACAGAGATAGGCAAGATACAGAAAAAATGCAAGCACCGGGACTTCCCTGAGACTTTTAGAAAAAAAAGATTTGAGGCTGTCTGTCATCCCTTCTCTACCAAACGCCGATTTGAGGAAATCGCAAAAGTCAATGCCTATCAGAACAAGACACCTAGAACGTGCCTATTTATTAACCTGCCACTCCTTTCTGATGAGATCGAAAAGAACATTTGCGACGGTCTGTGTACCTTCTCTTGTGAGATGAACCTGGTCTATGAAGAAATCGCGTTTGTAGCTCACGACTGCGATTTGATTCAAGTTGAACGTCTTCAGACCACATACTTCAAGTTTCTTCGCCTCTTCAGTGAGCTTCCTGACACACGTGGCTTGAAAATGGTAACTGGCAAAATTCGATTCTCTGTATGGAAGATCTCTTCCCAGAATATATATCATTGGCTGAATAACATTCATGAACTTCGCATGGCCCGTCTTGGAGACCGCATATGCGTTCAATACAGGATCCGTATAGACCAGCGGCAGGATCCTTTCTATCACCCTTGGAACATCCGGATTATCATAAGCGTAAGATTGGAGAAAGTTAACCGCGGTGAGAGAGGGAAAGAGACTCCTCAATCGTTCTTTGTATTTCCCTTTAATGCCCGGCAGAACCGTGGAGTGCCCAATATCCTGTAACTTGCTGCGTAATCTCTCTATCTTACGAGCCCTGTAGCTTAGTAGTAATCTAACAGATGGAAGACGCATGACATAAGCGTGCTTCACCAGAAAACCTGCTTCTCGTGCCAATCTGTTTCTTCTTTCGATGATCTCGGGTACCAACAAAGAAGGTTCCTTCAACGATGCGTACAGGTTCAGGATCGGAAACTGGAGAGGGTCGTTGTTTGTCAGCATAGCGCCGTGAGCACACTCGTTAAACCCGCCAAAATAGATAACACCATCAAGTATGGCCCTGTAGTAAAGATATATCTGGGTAGATTGGTACAAGATGTGGCTCCCTACACCGAGATTCAAAACTCGATATTCGCGGCAAGTATCATTCTTCAGGTGACTATTAAGCAACCTTTCCAGCTTGTATGATATCCTATCCTCTCTTCTTTCCACCCCCCAACCCATGGCTGCAGACCCACCGAACAACCCGAATACGCATACCCCCTTCCTCTTGTCCAGCGGAAATTCTGCATCTATGAAACCATCTGAATTGCTTTCCATGATGACCGGGATATTCGACACGTAATTGAACTGTTCGATGCGAACGTTTGGAGGATACACGTATCCGAAATATGGGTGAGGGATGTAGGCCGGAACCGACTGTCCGGTTTCTCTTTCCGTATTCTTGGCGATGGACATTATGGATCTCTTATCGATCAACTGCAAACGACCTAGTTTCGAAAGGCTGAATATAGTTACCTCGATACAAAACCATGTCGCCACCAGCAATACAAGGATGTACATGCCTCGAAATCCCCATTTCTTCACAATTCACCTTCCTTCACTATTGGTCCCGAAAGCATGTGTATCTTACGACAAGAACCAGATACGCTAACGAGCATATCACTGCGAGCCAGAATAGCCCCTTAAAGTACCTCGGATGATAGGAAAGCCTAATTTCATTCAGTCCCGGCCCTATTTTTACACCTTTGAGATTTCCGAACACCCTCCGGAGCGGTCCACCGCCACCATTCACCGTGACACCCCAGTTGTGGTTCACGCTTTCAAACTCTATCAAGAGCGCATTCTTCTTAGCGTATATATCGTAGCTCCGTGTAGCGTAGTCTCTTCGCACATTGGAAAACACGAAATCCTGTTGAGAATCATCGGGATAAATCAATCTTCTATAGAAAGAACCTAAGACATCGATATCAAGAGAATTCAGCTGTCGAATCACACCTTCGTAATCCTCGTGCCTATCCAGGGGCAACAAAGCGAATTGTGCACACGATCGCTTTCTAGCAATCCGGTATAGATCAACATTGAGCTTTGGATAATGCCTGATTGGCACATAGTCTTCCTTACTGAAGGAACTCCTGATCAGGTCAGAAAGGCCAGGTCCGACCAAAAGGTATTTCACCTGCATCAGGTCCCAGAAGAATTTCATATTCTTCTCTTTTATGTAGTTCCGGTCGTTCGGAAGAAGCAGAAGAGTGAAATGAGGTGAATAAGGAATCTCTTCAAATCTCGCCCTGAATCCTTCATGAACATGTCTCGTGAATACCGGACACTGAAGAAGATTCTTGAAATCAAGAAGATCAGTCGGTGGTTTCTTGAGGACCACCCCGTCAAAGAAGCTGACCAGGCCCTTCGGTATTGTCCCATCATAGATCGCTGCGTCATACACCTTGTACTGTTGCCAGTACCCTGCGAGAAAATACCAATCAGGAATATCAGCCGTAAACAGCCTGAAGAAGTGGCTTGTACCGTTTTTCAAGGAAATGACTTCCTTGTTTAAGAATTTCAATTCAATGCCCCTGTCTATGAAGAGCTTCTCCCTGGCACTCGCAGCCAGGTATTGCTTGTTCGGAAAGATAAGCCTGTTTGATTGGCCGAAATAGAATTTTGCGTAGCAATCGCGTGCCATTAGAACCAAAACGAGTACGAGGAAAACGAATTGGGCATATTTCACCATACGTTTATTTCCTCGTCCAGCGATATCGGAAAGGTCACGCAAAAGATTGTCTAAACCGATCATGAAGAGTATTCCAAAAAAGAGGCTGAAGATGGAGCCATCCCTCACCGAATACCAGATTATGCCGGTAAACCTCAACAATGGAATCGTCAGGTGAGAGCGCACAAAGTACAAAACAACTGCTGAAATAACCACAACTTTCAGTATATTGCTTCTTCCGTATTCTCTTGAAGAATATACTACGACAAACGTGAAGAGTACCTGAAAAGGTATGCTAAGTTCGCGGAAGAAATCATAGTCGTAACCAGCAATGTTGTCTGGAGAGTAGAAATAATAGGAAAGCAATGAAACGTATAGCACAAATACTATGCAATCATTCAAGCCAATCGACAAGGTCTTTTTATCTCTGAGGACGTACACGGTAACAAGGAGGTAAAGCAGCAGGGACAACCTGAAGACAATTGAGTTGATGATAGTAAAGTAATCGATGAAGATGCTGGATCTCGAAACCAGCTTCATCTTGAAAACAATCGCAATCACTATGATAGCAATTATCACCCAGGCCGCCATTTTCCACTTGCCCGAACTCAGTTGACACGAAAGGTCTCTGCTCCTCGTCCAGGGGAGAATTCTCAAGGAAGAGTATATGAAAAGCGCAATTAGCCCCATCCACAAATAGGATGAGGACTTGAATGATACCAGCAATTGTCTCCACGCTTCCCATGCAAAGGGGCTCACTATCAAGCCCACCTGACCGACCCTGTTCGAATGTGACAGAACATCCCAGGCGAAGTAATATTGATACAGTACTGCCAGAGCGGGCAATCCAAACATGACTAGTGCCAGTCCTACGTACCTTCTCAACATACTGAATGAAAAAAGGTTCCGCCCATGGTCAATAAAAACGCTCATCCAATAAACCACCAGCAACATAACGACGTGAGGAAACACATATGTTATATGGTTGCCACTGAGCCAGGCTATGTAGCACAAACTGAATATCAAGATGTCCTTTCTTCTTCTTTCTCTCAGGATATTCAGCATGAAAAACATTAGAAGCGGATAAAGAACGAAAAGATTTCCAACCGTATCTGCAATGACGAAACGCAGGACGAAATTGATGCTCAGGTACACAAATGCGCCCAGCAAGACTACGAGGTATCTCAGCCGCAAGAACCTGGCAGCATAGACAAAACTCACTAACAGTATAAACATATTAAGGCATTTGGTAGCATAGAACGTAAAATCATTAAAACCAAACAGCATGTATACAATCGTGTTTTGGGTGATCGGATAATGACTGAACAACATGGCCGGGCTTCCGCTTCCAACGTACTCATTCCACACCGGAAGCTGAAAACGCCTCAATACTTCAATGAAATTGACCATGAACGACCTATACAATTCGTACTCTGGACTGCCATATACATACGAGCCTGACAGTAAAGGCCAGAACAAATAGAGCGCGAACGCTGCCGGCACAAAAAACAAGCCTGCGAACCCTGTTATCCCGCCTGACAGACTGGATCTGGTCGCGTCCTTCTCAGGAACGGCGGATGGCTTATTCAAATCTCTCATAATTTGATTGAAGAATACGGCCCGGAGAGAGGTTGGTCAGGCATTAGGCTTGGACGGTCCTGGTCTTCCAGACTTCTCCAGATAAAGCCAAAGCACGAGAACGATTATGAATCCGACGAAAATTACCACCGACAAGAGGAATAACCCCTTAAAATGTTTGAGCTCATAACTTAACATTATTCGATTCTGGCCGGGAGATATTCTGATGCCTCTGCAAACGCGGAAGGCTTTCTCGACCTGCGCGCTCACATTGTTTGTCGTCGCCTTCCAATTGACATTCCAACTCTCAAATTCAACAAGAATAGCCTTCTTGCTTGCCTCCACATCATATGAATAGCGAGCATGCCCTTCCCGAACCCTGCGCACCCTAAAGTCCTCTTGAAGCTCGTAAGGAAAAACCAGTTTCGTGTATAAAGCGCTCAGCACCTTGATGTCGGGTGAATTCAATTGCCTAATCAAATCTTCATAGCTCTGCCCTTCCTCTAATGGAAGAAACGCAAACTGCGAGTAAGGCTTATTCCGTGTTATCTCGAAAACATTCGATCGTAGTGTGGGATAACTGGAAATCAATTTGTAAGAAGTGTTGCTGCTGAAATCCTGCAAACGCTCCGACATCAATGGACCAATAAAAAGGTACTTTACCTGCATAAGGCGCCAGAAGAACTCTACGTTATCCTGCTTGATATATGCCAGGTCATTCGGGAAGAGCATGAGAGCAAAAAGATTGCTGTAAAGGACATCTCCCAATTTGATGCGCAATCCGTCATGAACGTGTTTTGTGAAAACCCCACCCTGAATTACATTTTTCAAGACATGGGGATCCAAAGGTTGTTTTCCCAAAATTATTCTGTCGAAAAATGTCTTGAAATCCTTTGGTATTGTGCAATCGTAAAGAGCAGCTTCATGAACCTTGTAGTCCTGAGCGTTTCCGGTCAGAACCATTCCCGTAACCATATCGATCTCAGGCGTGAACAACCTGAAGAAATGATTTGTGTTCTGTGCGAGACTCAAGAGTTCAGCCCTCACCAAGGAAACTTCTCTTCTGTTCTCTACAACCCACTTCTCCTGGTCCGTCATAGCGTCATGTCCTCTTGCGGGGAATATCAACCTGTTCGAAATTCCCTCGTAAAACTTCGCGTATGAACCAGCGAAAAGCAACATAACCAGAAACAACAGCAACAACCGCTCAACATATAAAGGCTTTATTAGTCTCCCTGAGTTCTTAACGAACCGCGCGATTTCCGAGAAGAGATTCCTCATTCCGAACATGAACAACAGCGCGAAAAACAGGCTGAAAATACCACCATCCCTGACCGAGTACCATATGATCCCGGTAAACCGCAACGACAATATCGAGAGGTGAGATCTAACAAAGTAAAGAAATACCAGTGAGTAAATCGCAATTCTGACCATCTTGCTGGACCTGAACTCCCGAAAGGACCAAAGGAAGCAGAGTATGAACACGACCCTGATGGGAATGTAGAGTTCCCCAAAATACTGCGTGTCGTACCCCGCTACATTTGATGGTAAATAGAAATAGCATGAAAGAAGGGATATATACACGATGAATAACAGACAATCTTGAGCAGTTACTACGTACGCGGAATCTTTCCTGTGAATAATGACCTGAAAGATAAAGAAAAGTGCTATCGAAACGTAAAACACCGGCGAGCTGAAAATTGTCACATAATCGCTGAAATCAGGGGAGAGATTATACGGTACAAACATCCTTAACAAGATCAGGAGAGTGCAAACGAATAAGGCAACGATTACTATGCCTGGAACAATTTTACCTATTCGAAAGCTGATGTGCCCCTCTTTACCAACCTCCATTGAGATGCCGCTAGGAGATTCTTTGATTATGGACCGGGTGACACCATTTATCAAATACAGCCCGGCCATTACCAGTCCCACCCAAACGTAGGACGAAGACCGAAACGATATCAGGAGCTCTTTCCACGCTGTGAATTCAAGCGGACTCACCACCACTCCTTCGGTCACATGTCTGGCAGAGTGTATTATCACATCGTACAAGAAATAATACTGGTAGACCGAAGCTAATAGGGGGGCTGACAGCAGCGAGAGAAGTATGCCACAATGTCTTATCAGAAGTGACAACTTCACCCTTTCCCTTTGATATTGAACAAAGAATGTGATCCAGTAAAGCGCAAACAACATGAACAAAGCCTCGTGAATCCATGCAACGTGACATCCAAGAAGCCAGAAAATGCATATAACGTTGAAACAAAGAATATCCCTTACCCTCTTTTCTTCGACGATCTTGAGAATAAGGACGACAAGAAGAGGGTACAAGACAAACAGATTCCCCAAGGTATCAGCTACGATGAAGCGAACAATCAGGTTTATGCTAAAGTAGACAAGCGCCCCCGCCAGAGACAAAAGATATCCAAATTTCAAATACCTGCAGGCGTAGATGAAAGTCAAAAGAAGAATGAGAAAGCTCAAGCATTTAACAATACACGCCGTGAGATCGCTATAACCAAAGATCATATAGAATATAGTATTTTGATTTATCGGGTAC